>DASZLQ010000146.1:0-38626 GCA_035552295.1 Mycobacterium sp.
CCGCTGGTCTGGCGAAGCCGACGGGCCAGACGTATCACTACGGCGACATCGGGCTTACCGGCCACTGGGGCCGGCCGATCGGCGTCCGCAGCCCGTCAAAGCGGCGGTTGGAGAAGTTCCGCCGTTACTCCGATCCACCCCCGGAATGCACCGAAGGCGGACGGACTCCCGATTTCGTCTTGGTTGATGGCCGGTTCCGAGCCGCCTGCGTGCTCAAGGCGATACGCATGCTTGGACATGAGCGTGGCTGGACGATTGCCATGGACGACTACGGCGACCGGCCCCACTACCACGTGGTCAACGACTTCGCGAACATCGACCGCTTGGTCGGTGGCCGAATGGCGGTGATGACGTCGCTCAAGGAGTTCAGCCCGGAGCAGCTCGACGCGGCGATTCGCGAGTACGAAACCGAACCCGAATAGCCCGGACACGCTCGGCTCAGCGCTCGAGCAGCCGTGACCAGACGGCGGCGAAGGCCTCCGCGGTGCGCGGCCCCGACCTGGCCTGGCGGGTCTTCTCGGCGTATTCGCCCAGTTCTGTCAGCCTCGCCTGATCGTTGACCACAGACGAGATCGCTTTCACCAATTCCGTTGCGACCGTTTCTGGTTCGGCCTCCTCACTCGGCACGACAACGGCTCCCGCCTTCGCGTCGAGCTCGGCCAACGCGCCGTATCCGGTCGCCACTATCGGGGTGCGGTAGGCCATCGCATGGGCCACCACACCCGATGCGGGATAGGTGACGTCCTGCCAGTGGCGCTTGCCGTAGGGCACGACGATCGCGCGCACGGAGTCGAAGAAGGCATCTTCGTCCGCGCCGTCGACCGCGCCGAGTATCTCGATGCCGTCGCCGTGCGGCAGTGTCTCCGTGCCGCGGCCGGCGATCCTGATCACCACGTCGTCCGGCAGCTCTTCGCGGATCCGGGCGATCTGCTCAAATCCCTTGCCGCGGTAGACATGACCGAAGAAGCCGACGGCTTTCGGCCGCTCCTGGGCGGGTCGGATCGTGGGCCTGTCGCGGACGATGTGCGGAATATGCACTGCAGAGATGTGTGGGTATCTCTGCTCGATCGACCGTCGACCGGTTTCGGTGAGCGCGATCATTGTGCCGCCGGCGTATATCCGGCCTTCGAACGCAGTGGTCAGCTTCTGTAACGAGAAGTGCAGACCGTGGAACAACAGCCGATGCCTGGACAGGAAACGGGTCGACGCCGGCCACCAAACGCCTTGCGGCGGGTCGTGAATGGTGGCGGTCACCGGGACGTCGCCAAGGCCCACGATGGACCAGAACGGGACGAATGACCCCGCGGCCAGCTCGGTGTGCACCAACACGCGACCGCCGGGAGCGGTGGCGATGTGCTCCCGGACCGCCGTCCTGGCGCTTCGTGCGTCGGCGACGGTGTGCTCAAATGGCGAACCACAGCGGACCTCGGCAACGTCACCGAAGTGGCTGCGAACCGGGGTGAGGAAGTCCTCTGCGTAATCGCCGACGGCGGTCTTGCCACGCGCAGGCGCGATGTAGACCAGACGGTAGTCCTTCAGGCCGACCATCAGCCGAAGAGGGGGCGGTAGCTGGCACTGTACTTGAGCGCCTCGGGATCTCGCTTGCCGATCACCTTGGCCGGAACGCCGCCGACAATTTCGCACTCACCGACGTCCTTGGTGACCAGCGAGTGGGCGGCGACAACTCCCCCGCGACCGATGATGCAGGGCAATGTCATTGCCCTGCTGGCGATCCAGGCATAGTCGCAAATGACGGTCGG
Organism: Mycobacterium sp.; assembly: GCA_035552295.1. Taxonomy (GTDB): domain Bacteria; phylum Actinomycetota; class Actinomycetes; order Mycobacteriales; family Mycobacteriaceae; genus Mycobacterium. The sequence continues at coordinate 1,761 of DASZLQ010000146.1, forward strand.
AATGCCCGGGATAGGCAGGAAGTCGGGTTGGTTGATGTCGTGACCGCCGCCGACGACGTGCACGTCGCTGGCCAATGTCACGTTGTCGCCGATCCACACGCAGGCACGCGCATCGATCAGGCATCGCATGCCGATCGTGCTGTTCGTCCCGATGCGCAGGAACTCGGGATCCAGGATCGTTGTCGTCCGCATGATCGACGACCCCTTGCCGATCTTTGCACCGGCCAGCCGCAGGAATCCCAATCGCACGGTATGCGACGGGATGTAGGTGATGAACATGTTGTACAGCAGGCTGGCGAGGCGGTTGCGCGCTTTGCGAATCAGAGTCAAGTCTTGCATCTTGTAGCTGACCAGGCTGTTGCCGTCCTCGGACAGCACCCATGTCGGCCCAGGCACGACCTTCAGGTCCGGAGCGAGCGCACGCTTGCGGGCGATATCCTCCGGATCGGCCTTCTGGGGTTCTACCCACATGCGTCTTGCTCCTGTCGTAGATCGGAACTCACCATCGCCTTGACGATTTCGTCGAAGCCAAATGTCGGGTACCAGCCGAGAACGCTACCCGCCTTGGTCGGGTCGCCGACCGCAACGCCCCTGTCACGCGGGCGGGTGAACGCCGCATCGCTGTCGACGTGAGCTTTCCAGTCCTCGATGCCTGCCGCAGCGAATGCCGCAGCGACGAAGTCTTGAACCGAGTGGGTGACGCCGGTGGCCACAACGAAGTCGTCGCCGTTGTCGTGCAGGGCCATCCGGTACATGGCCTCGACATAGTCCGGCGCCCAACCCCAGTCCCGCTCGACGGTCACGTCACCCAGAACCAGTCGATGCCGGCGGCCTGAGGCGATGGCCGCTGCCGCTTTCGTGATCTTGCGGGTCACGAATTGTTCGGGGCGGCGCGGCGATTCGTGGTTGTACAGGATCGCGTTGGAGACGTTCAGCCCCTTGGCACGATAGATCTTACATAGGGTGTGACCAAATGCCTTGGCGGCGCCGTACGGCGAGATCGGCTGCAGCGGCGTCGTTTCCGTCTGCGGCGAGTCGGACGCCCCGGCGAAGATCTCACAGCTCGATGCGTTGACGACGGTGATCGGGCTGCCGGTGCGCTCCTGTGCGGCCAGGCACGCGTCCAGAAGCACAGCGGTCGACAACGCGTTCACACGCGACGTCTCGATCGGGTCCTGCCATGACGCCGCGACCGACGACACGGCCGCGAGGTGGAATACGACGTCCGGCTTGACGGTGCCCGCCAACTCCTTCAACACCGCGACATCGGCCATCGCATCGCGCGGGACTCCACACACCTCGAAGCCATTGCGCTGCAGCAACTTCGACAGGTAGTAGCCGTCTTGCCCGGTGACACCCGTGATCAGCGCCGTGCCACCCGCGCCGACCGCCGGCATCAGCCGGCTGCCAATTCGTCAATCATGGTGTACAGGCGCTCGGCGAAGTGGACCTCGCTGAACTGCTCGACGTGCCGCCTGATCTTGTCCGAATCGAACTGCATCTCCTCGAACCGGTCGAGAGCCTCGGCGATGGCCTTCGGGTCCGGCTCGTCGAAGTAGATCCCACTGACGCCTTCGTCGACAGTGTCGAGGAAGCCACCGAAGCGCAACGCGACGGACGGGCGCCCGCGCAAGCCCGCCTCGATCGGTGTCAGGCCGAAGTCCTCGTAGCTGGCTGCGATCAGCGCCCGGCAATTCTCATACAGCCACGACATCTGGCCGTCGGTGAGGTCCGACAGCATCAGCACATTCGGGGTCTTGACCCCATTCAGACGTTCGGCCTCCGGGCCGCGGCCGACCACGATCAATTGCCGGTCGGCGTCCGCGAACGCGCGAACGATGACGTCGACGTTCTTGTACGGCAGGAGTCGCGAAACGCAGAGGTAGTAGCCGCCGGTTTCGGCGCCGGTGCCCTGCAGCGCCGGGATCGGTTCGGCCTCGGCGAGATTCGACGTCTCAGCGGGACCGAAGAGAACCTCGGCGTCGATCCCATAGGCATCGGTGATGCGGCCCTTGATCAGCGTGGAGATCGCCAGGTACTTGTCGGCGGCGCGCGCCTTACGCCGGTCCCATGCCTTCAGGTAGCCCGAGGTGGCGGCGAGCCCGGCGCGCTTGACCACGCCGGCGTCCTGGCCCAGGTACTTGTCCGGAAGGTAGAGCCACCGGGCGGGCGAGTAGCAGTAGACCAACTTGCGGCCCCTGGTGCGGAAGCCGTGTGCCCATCCGCTGCTGCTCGTGAGCACCACATCCGCGTCGACGAACACCGACTCCGCGAACAGCGGCCAGATGGGAAGTCCGGCCCGATGGTGTTTCCGCAGCGGCCCGATCTTGTTGGCTGTCGAGACCCGGATATCACGTTCGGCAAATTCCGGATATGTCGTGTCCGGCTCGTACAACAACGTGTAGATCGGCGCATTGGGAAATGCACGGCTCATCGACAGCACCATCTTTTCCGCGCCGCCCAACTGCGTGAGGTAGTCGTGGGCGATGGCCACCTTCGGCCCGTCGACACCGTCGTACCTGCGATCTGGTTGCACGCTGCTAATCCCCTCGAAAGGCTGCGCTGGCGATGGGCGCGGGTCGGTCAAATGGGGCTGACCGCCCTCGTCGGCTCTATTAGACCTGCAAACGTACCGTACTCACAAGCAAGGCCCAAGGATCGCCATGGCAAATGTCGGCGCATCGACGTGTCGGGCGAGTTTCACCGCTGCGGACATGCTCGAGGCGCATGGGCATGGCCGACATCGGCTCAACCCGGCACGCTGTCTACGACGCGGCCCGGCGGACACCGGCCGCCATCCGCAGACGCGTCAGCAACACCGATAGGTTCGCTATCCAATTGTCCAAGCGCACGAAGGCGTCGGGCGAGTCTTGGATTGACGCGAAAAATCGCTGCTCATTGCTACGGAGGTGATTGCTGGGCGCCGCTGCGGTTGCTGACGGGCACCGACGACGCGGTCACCATTGACCGACTTCGATGGTCCCCGGGGTGATGGCGGCGGCAAAGTTCGAGGTCCGTTTGCCCACTCGCGCCCCTGCCGTCGATCGACCGTCATCTGACCGTGCCGTGAACTGCTTTTGCGGACGACCGCAACTGCGCGTTATCGTGGACCAATGGCGTGCGCATTAACCAATTAGCGGGAACCGGATGGTCATAGTTTCTTTTAGCGGGAGGCAGGGTCATTGCAAGTTATGCGTGATAACCTCGGGAACTTGCGGAAAGAACCAGTTAGCTGTGCAACTCCCTCTGCGCACCAACAGCGACAATAATTTACGCGACGTACAGTTATTGAAGTTTCCGAATTAGCGCGACAAGCACCACTGACTTTTGGAGCACGCACATGGGCAAGCCCGCCAGCAATGTTGTCTACATGGACATCGACGAACTCTGGCACGGGTATGAGGACATGGTCGTCGACATCGCGCGCAGGGAAGGTGTGAAGTCCGTCGCGGAGCTTGGCGGCGGCGCCAACCCGATCGTCGCTGACGCGGACAGATGGGGTTTTGTGCCGGAGCGCGTCGTGATCGACATCTCCGCCGAGGAACTCGCAAAGGCCGGTGACGGCGTTGCGACGCGGGTGGCGGATCTCTGCAGGCCGATCGAGGACGGTCACAATCAGTATGACCTCGTCTTCTCAAAGTTCCTGTGCGAGCACATCGCCGACCCCGCTTCGTTCCACGCGAACTGCTTTAAGGTGCTACGCCCCGGCGGACTGGCGGTTCATTTCTTCCCGACGATTCACACCGCGCCCATCCTGGTCAACTGGCTCATTCCAGAAGAGCAGGCGCGATCGCTGGTGCGCGTGTTCCAGCCCGCGCGGCTCGACGATCCGCACCAGGAGAAATTTCCCGCCTACTACCGGTGGACCACCGGACCGTCCGAACGCGCGACCAAGCGCTTCGAAAGCGTGGGTTTCAAGGTCGAACAGACCACGGCAACGTTCGGGCATGGTTATTACCGGCGGATTCCACCGCTTCACGCGCTCGAGCGCTTCAAGACAAGGATGCTGCATCGCCACCCGGTGCCGTATCTGACGAGCTTCGTCGCCGTCGTGCTGCGGAAACCCCACGTCGGGATCGAAAGCCGGACCCACCCGTCCAACGCCGAGGCGACCAGCGACACGCTTCGGAACGCCTCAGGCTAAGCCGCCTGTCACTGCTCGGCGTGGCGGTCGATAACATCGACGACCATGACAAGCGTTACCGATCCGTCAGTGCCGGGCCCCACACACGAGATCGATATCCACACGACCGCGGGCAAGCTGGCCGATCTGCGCAAGCGGGCCGAAGAGACCCTGCATCCCGTCGGTGAGGACGCGGTCGAGAAAACCCACGCCAAGGGCAAGCTGACGGCGCGCGAGCGCATCCTCGCGCTGTTGGATGAGGATTCGTTCGTCGAGCTCGATGCACTGGCGCGACACCGCAGCACCAACTTCGGCCTGGCCGATAAGCGCCCGCTTGGTGACGGTGTGGTGACCGGTTACGGCACCATCGACGGGCGCGAGGTCTGCATCTTCAGCCAGGACGCCACGGTCTTTGGCGGCAGCCTCGGCGAGGTGTACGGCGAAAAGATCGTCAAGGTACAGGACCTCGCGCTCAAGACGGGCCGCCCGCTGATCGGTATCAACGATGGCGCCGGCGCCCGCATCCAGGAGGGCGTGGTCTCGCTCGGCCTTTACAGCCGCATCTTCCGCAACAACATCCTGGCCTCCGGCGTGATCCCGCAGATCTCGCTGATCATGGGCGCCGCTGCGGGCGGGCATGTCTACTCCCCCGCGCTGACCGACTTCGTCATCATGGTCGACCAGTCCAGCCAGATGTTCATCACCGGACCCGACGTGATCAAGACGGTCACCGGCGAGGACGTCACCATGGAGGAACTCGGGGGCGCGCACACCCACATGGCCAAGTCGGGCACCGTGCACTACGTCGCCTCCGGTGAGCAGGACGCCCTGGAGTACGTTCGCGAGCTGCTGAGCTACCTGCCGAGCAACAACTACGGCGATCCGCCGCGCTACCCCGTGGCGCTGGCCGCCGGCGGCGTTGAGGAGAACCTGAACGACGAGGACCTCGAGCTCGACACGCTGATCCCCGACTCCCCGAACCAGCCGTACGACATCCACGAGGTGATCACCCGCATCCTCGACGACGACGAGTTCCTCGAGGTGCAGGCGGGCTACGCCACGAACATCGTGGTCGGGTTCGGCCGCATCGAGGGCCGCCCGGTCGGCATCGTGGCCAACCAGCCCACGCAGTTCGCCGGCTGCCTCGATATCAACGCATCGGAGAAGGCGGCGCGGTTCGTGCGCACCTGCGACTGTTTCAACATCCCGATCGTGATGCTGGTTGACGTTCCGGGCTTCCTGCCGGGCACCGACCAGGAATACAACGGCATCATCCGGCGCGGAGCCAAGCTGCTGTACGCGTACGGCGAGGCGACGGTCGCCAAGGTCACCGTGATCACGCGCAAGGCCTACGGCGGTGCGTACTGCGTCATGGGGTCCAAGGACATGGGCGCAGACGTGTGTGTGGCGTGGCCGACCGCTCAGATCGCGGTGATGGGTGCCTCCGGGGCGGTCGGCTTCGTCTACCGCCAGCAGCTCAATGACGCCGCCAAGAACGGCGAGGACGTCGACGCGTTGCGGCTGGAGCTGCAGCAGGATTACGAGGACACCCTGGTGAACCCCTACATCGCCGCCGAGCGCGGCTATGTCGACGCGGTGATACCGCCGTCGCATACCCGCGGGTATGTGGCCACGGCACTGCGACTGTTGGAGCGCAAGATCACTCAGATTCCGCCGAAGAAGCACGGGAACATTCCACTGTGAGCGACGCGATGAGCAGCGACGGAAACGAAGTTGTGGCGGTCGATCCGCACGCGCACGACCCACACATCAAGGTGCTCAAGGGCCAGCCGACCGATGACGAGCTGGCGGCGGTGATCGCCGTGCTCGCCAGCGGGTCAAGCGCGCCGGCCGAGCCACGCGAGGCCGAGCAGAACCTGTGGGGCCATCCGGTCGATCGCTTGCGCTACAACGTCTTCAGCTGGCAGCGGGTGACGATGCTGGAACGGACACACATGCGGAAATGACCCGACTGGTGCTCGCGTCGGCCTCGCCTGGCCGTCGTAAGGTATTGCGCCAAGCGGGAATCGATCCGCTCGTCGTCGTCTCCGGTGTGGACGAGGATGCGGTCGTCGCCGGGCTTGATCCCGGCGCCGCGCCGGGTGTTGTGACGACGGCACTGGCCGCGGCCAAGGCCGAAGCGGTTACCCACACGCTGGACCCTGCCGTCGCAGCCGACTGCGTTGTCATCGGCTGCGATTCGATGCTGTATCGCGACGGCGAACTCCTGGGCAAGCCGCCATCTGCCGACGCTGCACGCGAAGGGTGGCTGCGGATGGCGGGCAAGTCCGGACAGCTTTTCACCGGGCATTGCGTGCTGCGGTTGCGCGACAACGGCATTACCTATCGCGCTGCCGACGCCATCGCCACCACGATCAACTTCGGGGTGCCGTCCGCGGCCGATCTGGACGCCTACATCGGGCACGGCGAACCGCTCGCAGTGGCGGGCGGCTTCACCCTCGACGGGCTCGGCGGCTGGTTCATCGACAGCGTCGAGGGCGACCCGTCGGCCGTCATCGGCATCGGCCTGCCACTGACGCGTCGGCTGCTTGAGCTCGCGGGCCTGTCGATCTCCGGACTGTGGGCGGCAAACCCGGTCGCCCCGCCGGGGTGACGCAACCCGCTACATGAGGTCGTTGGCCGGGACCTCGCCGCCGTGTTGGCGGTACCACGCCACCGTGCGCTCGAGCCCCTCATCGAGCCCAATGACCGGCGACCAGCCCAGTGCGCGCATCTTCGAGATATCCGCGCAGCGGCGCGGTGTGCCGCCGGCCTGAAGTTCGCCTGGCTGAATCTCCAAGTCGATGCCGACGATCTTGCCGATGCGCTCGGCCAGCTCGCGAATCGTGATCTCCTCATCGCTGCCGATGTGGTAAATCTCGCGGTGGCCGCCCTTTTCGTACATCGTCAGGATGCCCTCGACGATGTCGTCGACATAGCAGAACGAACGCGTCTCGCTGCCGTCACCCTGGATCGGGAAGGCGGCATCGCCCGCCGCCTGTGCGGCCAGGGCCCGCATGATGAACTGCGGCTCCACATGCTTCCAGCCCATGTTGGGCCCAAACACGTTGTGCGGCCGGAAGACCTGCACCTGCCGGTAGTGATCCCGGCCGTAGTTGAACGCAATCAGCTCGCTGACGATCTTCGACCCGCCGTATGAGTACCGCGGGTTGAGGCTGTCGGGCAGCATCAGCGGAATGGTCTCGGGCGTTGGGATCACCGCGGGCGTCTGGTACACCTCCGCGGTCGACGCCACCACCAGATCCGGAACGCCCACTTCACGCCCGGCGTTGACCACGGCGAGCGCGCCGCGCAGCCCGACATCGAGCACGAGTTCCGGTCGCTTGTAGAAGTTTTCGGTGCCGTTGATCGCCGCGAGGTGCATCACCACCTCGGCACCTTTGAACGCCCGCTCCAGCGCATCCTGGTCACGCACGTCGCAGGTGAGCAGCTCGACGTCCGAAGCAACTTCGGCGAACCGGCTCGCGTCGCCGCGCACCAGGGTGTCGACCACCGCGACATTCCAGCCGTCCGCGACCATGCGCTTGACCAGGTAGGCCCCGATGAAACCGCCACCGCCCGTGATGACTACGCGCTTAGCCATCGATGGGTGTCCATCCGCTGCGGCCGACCGCGAAGTACGAATCTCCGAGCTCGGAGGCGGGTAGATGGCTGAAGTGGTTCCAGTAGTCGAACACGAACCCCCCGGGGCTGATGAACTCGGTGATGGTGCGCGGTCCGATGGTGCCCAGCGACGGATGGTTGTTGGCGATCACCACCACCGACGCGCCGCTGACTGCGTCGCCGAACCTGTTGAACACCTTCTCGTCGGGAAACTCCGACGCCAGCACCTCGGGCGTGGTCACCGGGTCATACAGCCCGATCTCGGCGTTCGGGTGTGCCTTCTTCAGCGCGTCGAGCACCTTGATCGCCATCGATCCGCGCAGGTCGCTGGTCTCAGGCAACCCCTTGAACGCCATGCCGAGGATGCTGATCCTCAGCGGGCCGGACGCCGCCAGCGCGCGGCGCTCGATCTCGCTGTTGATGAACCGGACGGTCTCCTCGGGCTGGCGTTGGTTGACCAGCCGGCCCGCCGAGGTGATCTCCATCTCGATGCCGCGGGTGCGCGCACTCTCCATCAGGATGTGCGGGTCCTTTTCCAGGCAGGCCCCGCCGACCAGGCCCGGCAGCGGGATATTCGTGCGGTTATAGCCCAGCTTCCCCGCCGAGATCACCTCATACGCGCTGACCCCGAACGCGTCGCACACGCGGGCGACCTCGTTGGCGAACGCGAACTGCACATCGCGGAACGTGTTGCCGACCAGCTTGATGATCTCGGCGGTCTCGATATTCGCCACCTGAACAATCGAAATGGTGAGCTTGCGGAATAACGCACCGGCGCGATCCGCCACCGCGGGATCGTCCGCCCCCACAATTTGCGGCAATTCCCGTAATTCCTGCAACGCCTTGCCCTCCAGCGTGCGTTCCGGGCACATCGCGATATCGAATTTCTTTCCGCTGGCAGCCAGGATCGGCGCCACCACGTCGCGGGTCGTACCGACCTTCACCGTCGACCGAAGCACCACCAGCGCGCCGTCACGCATGTTCTCGGCGATGTCGCGGGCGGCAGCCTCGATCATGTCGACACGGGAGACGCCGTCGGGAGACAACGGCGTGCCGACGGTGATGATGTATGTGTCACAAGAGAAGCTGTCGTCGAACTTCTCGGCGGCCACCAGCTTCTTGGACTTCGTCACGCCGGCCAACGCGTCCGGCAGGCCGGTCTCGGTGAAATGCGGGGTGCCCTCGTTCGTCATTTTCACGATGCCCGGCCGCTTCTCCAAGCCGATTACCGTGTTTCCGGCTTCGGCGAGAACCGTCGCCAGGGTAAGCCCCACATATCCGAGTCCGACGATTCCTACGTCGTAATTTGCTGGCCCAGCCATCATTCCTCAAGTTCCTAGAGCGGAGACGTTGCGACAACAAGAGTTGAGGATACGTTGCCGCCCTGCATTTGGAGCACCGGGCGTGTGCTGTTTCGCGGGCCGCGTGGGTAGGCTCGTGGTGTGACGCTGCCTGCCGATCCCGATTCCGCCCTGCAGACATACGCCCACCCCGAACGCCTCGTCACCGCCGACTGGCTATCCGGGAACCTGGGCCGACCGGGGCTCGCCATCGTCGAATCCGATGAGGACGTGCTGCTCTACGACACCGGCCACATTCCCGGCGCGGTGAAGATCGACTGGCACACCGACCTCAACGATCCGCACGTCCGCGACTACATCGACGGCGAACAGTTCGCCGAACTGATGAACCGCAAGGGCATCTCCCGCGACGACACCGTGGTGATTTACGGCGACAAGAGCAACTGGTGGGCGGCCTACGCGCTGTGGGTGTTCACGTTGTTCGGACATCCCGATGTGCGTCTGCTCGACGGCGGTCGCGACCTGTGGATCTCCGACGGCCGCGACACCACGCTGGATGTGCCGTCCAAGCAGGCCTCCGGCTACCCCGTCGTCGAGCGCGACGACACGCCGATCCGCGCGTTCAGGGCGGACGTTCTCGGCATCCTCGGCGAGCAGCCGTTGATCGATGTCCGCTCGCCGCAGGAGTACACGGGCGAGCGCACCCACATGCCCGACTATCCCGAGGAAGGCGCGCTGCGCGGCGGCCACATCCCCACCGCGCGGTCCATCCCGTGGGGAAAGGCGGCCCGGGAAAACGGCCGGTTCCGCAGCCGCGCAGAACTCGACGAGCTGTACGGCTTCCTCGATTCCGATGACAAGACCGTCGTGTACTGCCGCATCGGTGAACGCTCGAGCCACACCTGGTTCGTGCTCACCCACCTGCTCGGCCTGCCCGGCGTGCGCAACTACGACGGTTCGTGGACCGAATGGGGCAACGCGGTGCGGGTGCCCGTCGCGGTCGGGTCCGAACCTGGTGGAGCGCCGGGCTCCTCATGAGTTCCATGCCGGCCACACTGGCCGAGGTGGTGTCGGACTTCGGCGAGATGCAGGGGCAGGACAAGCTCGCCCTGCTGCTGGAGTTCGCCAACGAATTGCCCCCGCTGCCAGCCGATCTCGAAGAGGCGGCAATGGAGCCGGTGCCGGAGTGCCAGTCGCCGCTTTTCCTGCATGTCGACGCCGCCGACCGCGACAAGGTGCGGCTCTACTTCAGTGCGCCGGCCGAGGCGCCGACGACGCGGGGATTCGCGGCCATTCTCGCCGCGGGCCTGGACAAGCAGCCGGTCGACGACATCCTCGCCGTGCCCGACGACTTTTACTCCGATCTCGGGTTGGCCGCGCTGATCAGCCCGCTGCGACTGCGCGGCATGTCGGCGATGTTGGCGCGGATCAAGCGCCGGCTGCGCCAGTCCTGAGGCCGATCGGGCCGATCAGAAGAACGGCAACTTGTACTTGCCGCTGTATTGCAGCGCATCGGGATTCCGTTGCCCGATGACCTTGGCGGGCACCCCACCGGCGATGGCCAGCGGCGGAATCTCCTTGTTGACCACCGCGTGCGCGGCGATCACGGCACCGCGTCCGATCAGGCTGGGCAGAATCATCGCCCGGCTGCCAATCCAGACGTGGTCGTCGATGACGATCGGATCGGGCGGGTTGGGGGCAGGCACGAAGTTGGGGTGATTGATGTCGTGACCGCCGGCGATGATCTGGGTGTCACTGGCGATGACGACGTCGTCGCCGATGGCGATCCCGGCCCTGGCGTCCAGCAGGCACCGGAACCCGATCGAGACGCGGTCGCCGATCACGATGTAGGGAATGAACCAGACGCCGGTGCCCCGGCTGATCGCCGAATCCTTGCCGATCTTTGCCCCGAACAGGCGCAGATAACCGAGGCGGATGAAGTGGAACGGAATGTAGGTGACGACCGTGTTGTAGAAATACGCAACGTACACGTCGCGGATCCGGTGATAGAGGGTTTCACCCCGAAGCTTGTAGTTGACGATATTGCCGTCGTCATCGGTGACCCACTCCATCTTCGGAGGGATGCGAACGTTCGGATTGACGGAACGCTTCTTGGCGATCGCCTCAGGGTCTGACGCTTGAGGTTCAACGAACAAGTGGCTCCCCCTATGCATCAGCGGTTTGCTGGACCAGGAGCCACCTTAGCTCTGGCCGCGGTCACGCTTCCAAACTCTGCGCAAATTTGCTCGCGGCGCGTCGCACCCGCGGGTTGGGCAGGCGGCCAGGCCCCTTAAACTGCGAGACGCTACATTCTTAAAGACGTTTCTTAGAGAACATGCCATCAGGAGGCGAAGTGCCTAGTCACGCCAGCTCGAAGATCTCCAAGGTGCTCGTCGCCAATCGTGGGGAGATCGCGGTCCGGGTGATCCGGGCCGCCAAGGATGCCGGGCTGGCCAGCGTGGCCGTCTACGCCGAACCCGACGCCGATGCGCCGCACGTACGGCTCGCCGACGAGGCCTTCGCGCTCGGTGGCCAGACGTCGGCGGAGTCCTACCTCGACTTCGACAAGTTGCTCGACGCCGCCGAGAAGTCCGGCGCCAACGGGATCCACCCCGGGTACGGATTCCTATCTGAGAACGCCGATTTCGCGCAGGCGGTCATCGACGCCGGGCTGATCTGGATCGGGCCGAGCCCGCAGTCGATCCGCGACCTCGGCGACAAGGTCACCGCCCGCCACATCGCCGCGCGCGCCCAGGCGCCGCTGGTGCCCGGCACCCCCGACCCGGTCAAGGACGCCGACGAGGTGGTGGCCTTCGCCGACGAGTACGGCCTGCCGATCGCGATCAAGGCCGCCTTCGGCGGCGGCGGTAAGGGCATGAAGGTCGCCCGCACCCTCGAGGAGATTCCCCACCTGTACGAATCGGCGGTGCGCGAGGCGGTGTCTGCGTTCGGCCGCGGTGAGTGCTTCGTCGAGCGTTATCTGGACAAGCCCCGCCACGTCGAGGCTCAGGTGATCGCCGACCAGCACGGCAACGTCGTCGTGGCCGGCACCCGCGACTGCTCGCTGCAACGCCGCTTCCAGAAGCTGGTCGAAGAGGCGCCCGCACCGTTCCTGACGGACGCCCAGCGCAAGGAAATCCACGAATCGGCCAAGCGGATCTGCAAAGAGGCCCACTACTACGGCGCCGGAACCGTCGAATACCTGGTCGGCCAGGACGGATTGATTTCATTCCTGGAGGTCAACACCCGTCTCCAGGTGGAGCACCCGGTTACCGAGGAGACCGCCGGCATTGACTTGGTGTTGCAGCAGTTCAAGATCGCCAACGGCGACAGGCTGGAGCTGACCGAGGACCCCGCGCCGCGCGGGCACGCCATCGAATTCCGCATCAACGGCGAGGACGCGGGACGCAACTTCCTGCCCGCCCCCGGCCCGGTGAACAAATTCCACCCACCCACCGGCCCGGGTGTGCGGCTGGACTCCGGTGTCGAGACCGGCTCGGTGATCGGCGGACAGTTCGACTCGATGCTGGCCAAGCTGATTGTCTACGGCGCGGACCGGCACGAGGCGCTGGCGCGTGCCCGGCGCGCTCTGGACGAGTTCGAGGTCGAAGGCCTTGCCACGGTGATCCCCTTCCACCGCGCCGTGGTGTCCGACCCGGCGTTCATCGGCGACGACGACGGCTTCTCGGTGCACACCCGCTGGATCGAGACCGAGTGGAACAACACCGTCGAACCCTTCACCGGCGGCGAGCCCCTTGACGAGGACGCCCGGCCCCGCCAGAAGGTGGTGGTCGAGGTCGGCGGACGCCGGCTCGAAGTCTCGTTGCCCGCGGACCTGGCGCTGTCCAACGGGGCCAGCACCGACGCCGTCGGCGCCATCCGCAAAAAGCCCAAGCCGCGCAAGCGGGGTTCGCACGCCGGCGCGACGGCGTCCGGTGACGCCGTGACCGCACCCATGCAGGGCACCGTGGTCAAGGTCGCCGTCGAAGAAGGTCAGCAGGTCGCCGCCGGCGACCTCGTAGTGGTCCTCGAGGCGATGAAAATGGAGAACCCGGTCACCGCACACAAGGACGGCACCATCACCGGACTTGCGGTCGAAGCCGGCGCCGCCATTACCCAGGGCACGGTGCTCGCCGAGATCAAGTAGCGGCCTGACCAGCCTTCCTGAGAATCAGTTCGGAGAACTGACAGAACATTGTCGGGAACGCGCGGGCGCGGGTAAGGTTCGGGACAGGTTGAGTTCACAGCCACCCGGAGTACGTCAGTGACGCAGGGTAGGCGAAATTCCCTGTTCCCGAGCCTTTTGCTAGGTGCGGCGGCTGGCGTATCCACAGCACGAATCCTCCGGTAGGGAGGGAGTAAGCAATGTCTGTGGCGCAATCTTGGCAACAAAACGGCACGGCCCAATTCGGTGCCCGTTGGGAGCCGTCGGGCACCGTGATCACCGTCGACGGTGAACTCGACGCCGCCAACGCTGATCAGCTCGCCGCCTATGTGCAGCGCAGCGTCAGCCGCGCCAGGCGGCTGATCCTGGACCTGCGTGGGCTGGAATTCATTGGTACTGCTGGTTTTTCGGCGCTACATCGAATCAACGTCGTGTGCTCGGCCGCCCAGGTGCCCTGGGCGATGGTAACGAGCGCGGCAGTGTCGCGGTTATTGCGTGTCTGCGACCCTGACGGCACGCTGCCGGTGACGACGCGGGCCGACGAGCCACTACTGAAGTCGGTCCGCTGGGCTGCGAGTGAATTGCAAAGGCCGCTAGTGCAACTGGTCCCGCAGTCGGGTTAGCGATTTGGACAGCAACCGCGACACGTGCATCTGTGAGATGCCGACCCGGTCGGCAATCTGCGTCTGGGTCATCGATTCGAAGAACCGCAGCACCAGCACCGATCGCTCCCGCTCGGGCAGCGCCTCGAGCAGCGGACGTAGCGATTCCCGGTTCTCGATCTGATCCAGACCGGCATCGACGTCGCCCAAAGTGTCCGCGATCGCACGGGCGTCGTCGTCGTCGCTGCCGCCACCACTGTCGATGGACAAGGTGTTGTAGGAGCTACCCGCCACCAGACCCTCGATGACCTCGTCCCGGTCCATTCCCAGTTCGGAGGCGAGTTCGGTTGCGGTGGGGGCCCGGCCGAGTCGTTGTGACAGATCGGCGGTGGCGGTGCCAAGCCGCAGGTGTAGTTCTTTCAGACGCCGGGGAACCTTGACCGACCAGCTGTTGTCGCGGAAGTGCCGTCGGACCTCTCCCATGATCGTGGGCACCGCGAACGATACGAAGTCCGACCCGGCCTCGATGTCGAACCGGACCACGGCGTTGACCAATCCGACCCGCGCGACTTGAACCAAGTCGTCACGCGGTTCGCCCCGGCCCTCGAATCGGCGAGCGATGTGATCGGCCAGCGGCAGGCAGCGCTCTACGATCTTGTCCCGCTGGCGCTGGAATTCCATTGAGTCGGCGGTAAAGGTCGCCAACTCACGGAACATATCCGGAACATCGGCGTATTCGTTCGGGCGCGAATCCGAACCGCCGGCATCTCGGGCCGTCACCTGGTGGCGGCCGCCTTTCGCGCCGTCAGCGCAATGCCGAAAACGCTGCCGGTTTCACTGGGTTCGCGACCGTCATGGAAAGTCTGGACGTCGTCGGCCAACGACGTCAGAACGTGCCAGCTGAAGCTGCCGGGTGCCACCACGTCGTGGGTGTCGCACGCGGCCGACGCCTCCACGATTAATTCGTCGTCTAGCGGGTCGACCACCACGACGAGCGTTGCGCCGGGAGTGGCCGACCGGATCAACCGGGTGCACACTTCGTCGACCGCGAGCCGCAGGTCCGCCACGGCATCGAAATCCAGATCCTCGAAGGTGCCGATCGCACCAACTAGGGTGCGCAGCATCGCCAAGTTCTCCAGGCGTGCAGCAACATGCACTTCGACGGCGCGCTGGCCTGGTTGGCGCTTGTTACCGTGCAACCGCGCATCGGTCATATGGTCTCCCGGCAATGTTCGACTGACAGTACTCTCACTTTGCAGCCCGCCTTCGACCGCGTGATCGAGCCGGTTAGTCATGATTCCCGCCGGGTATTCCACCCGATATGGACGGGCCTGACACGACCGACATCAAGACGCGCCGGCTGAAGCGCGTCGCCGTCATCGCCGGGATCACGCTGGTCGTATTGATCATCATCGCGATAGGCATCTATGTCGGTGCTTTCGTGATCCTGTCCCCCATGATGGGGTAACCACGCTAACGCAGCATTGCGGCACTCAATCTTTCTCTAGACCTGATACCCGCTCGACGAGTCCGATAACCCCAAGGATCTGGGATTCCTGACGCAGTGTCCGAAGGCGGCATTCGAAGAGTTCTTTGTCCCAACGGTGCGACCTACACTTATTGCCATGAGGCAAATTCTGCTGCGGGCAGTTGTGCTTCTGGCATCGTGGGCGATCGGACTGCTGGTGGCGGCCTGGGTTGTCCCCGGTGTTTCGGTGTCGGTGTCGGGGTTCATCGTCGGCGTGGTGTTGTTCTCGGTATCGCAGGCGATCCTGTCGCTGTTGATCTTGAAGTTGCCCCGGGCATATGCGTCGCTGCTCTTCGGGGGCACCGGCCTGGCATTGACACTCGTCGCGTTGATTCTCGCGTCGGAATTCACCCACGGACTCACCATCCGCGGCGTTGCATCCTGGATTGCCGCAACAATTGTGGTCTGGCTCGTGACAACGGTAGGGGCGATTTCGCTGCCCGAGGCGCTCGTTCGCGGTGCGGCCGGCTCGACCTGACCAAATCGCCCGAGGGCTGAGCCGCCGCTCAACGGCGGACTTGCGAGTTTCGCCAGGTCCGCCGAATGCGTAGCATTTCTGGTATCTCATCCGATGGCGGAGGGAGAGGTGATGGGAGACAGGCATCACGATCCGACGGATCATTTCCGGACCACGCAACCGCACGCTGGTATCACGATGAAGGACAACCTCTTCTGGCCCGGGTTCATCCTGTTAGTCGTCGCATTTTTTGGGATGATCAGCACCGCGGCAGCCGCGGCCTACAGACATTACGAATGGCTGCCCACGACGGTGCTCGTCGCCGTGCTTGGAACGGTCGCCGGAGCGCTCTGGTTCGTCGTCGAGCTTCGCCGCGTGACCCAGATCGACGAGCAGTGGCACGTCGCAGACGCCGAGAGTCCGCCGCACCAGCGCGCTGCCAGCTAGTTAGCCGACCCCTACGTCAAAGAGCCAGCACCGGCCCGGCAATCGCCGGCACCCCCATGGAGACCGTCACCGCCGTCAGCGTCAACAAAAACCAGCCCGCGCCGTGCCATCCCCACCACGTGCCCTCGTTGCGCCACACGCGGTAGGTGCGCAGGAATGCCCAGAGTCCGCCGGCGAACGAGATCAGCGGTCCCCCGAATGCCAGTAAAGTCCGCTGGGGCGCGCCACAGGCCACCGTGTCGACGCCCATTCCCGGGCAGGTGCTGACCCACAACGCGGCCAGGACGATAAAACCGACGCTGGCAGCCGTCGTCAGGACGGCAAAACGGATCGCGGCGTGTACTTCGCCGTCTTCCTGGCCTAAGCGATCCCCACGTGATCGCTCATCCGCTCTCGGCATGTGAGAACCTCATATCCGGCGTCTGGGCTGCTCTTAGTCCATCGTTCGCTAGGTCGTAGTAGTTACCGCATTATGAAGATTTTCTTCCACCTGGCGCTGCCGACGCAGGTGGGAAGCCGCATGGGGGCAGATACCCCGCGGTAAACCGAGGTAAACCGCTTCTGGCCTAAGTCTTCGGGCCTAAGTCACGGCCGCCAAGGCGCCGCGGACGGCAGAAATCGCCGCGTCGATTTCGGGGCGCGAAACGGTCAGTGCGGGACGGAACCGAACGCCGTCTGGGCCGCCGGGCAGCACAATCACGCCGCGTTGCCACAGCTGGCGGATGAACTCGTCGCGGTCGGCGGTGGTCGGCAGGTTGAACGCGCACATCAGGCCGCGGCCGCGGGGCTCGAGAACGATTGCCGGGAAGTCGCAGGCCAGCTCGTCGAGCCGCGCGCGCAAATAGCGGCCCTGTTCGGCGGCATGGTCGAACAGTTCGTCGGCCTCGATCACCTCGAGGATGCGGCGGGCGCGGACCATGTCGGTCAGATTGCCGCCCCAGGTCGAGTTCAGCCGTGAGGCGACGGCGAACACGTTGTCGGCAACCTCGTCGACTCTGCGGCCCGCCATGATCCCGCATACCTGCGTTTTCTTGCCGAACGCAACGACGTCGGGCGCAATGCCCAATTGCTGGTACGCCCAAGGGGTTCCGGTCAGCCCGCAGCCGGTCTGCACCTCATCGAAGATCAGCAGGGCGTCGTAGGAGTCGCACAACTCACGCATCGCAGCGAAGAACTCGGGCCGGAAGTGACGGTCGCCGCCTTCCCCCTGGATGGGTTCGGCAAGAAAGCACGCGATGTCGTGCGGGTACTCCTCGAACGCCGCGCGGGCCTGGCGCAGCGACTCGGCTTCGGCGGCATCCATGTCGGCCCCGGACCGGATATAGGGCGCGTCGATGCGGGGCCAGTCGAACTTCGGGAAGCGGGCCACACTGATCGGTTTCGTGTTGGTCAGCGACAGGGTGTAGCCGCTGCGGCCATGGAACGCGCCGCGCAGGTGCAGCACCCGGGTACCCAACTCCGGGTCGATGCCGCGTGCCTGGTTGTGCCGGCTCTTCCAGTCGAACGCGACCTTGAGCGCGTTCTCCACCGCCAGCGCGCCCCCTTCGACGAAGAAGAGGTGCGGCAGTGACGGGTCGCCCAGCACCCGGGCGAAGGTCTCGACGAAGCGGGCCATCGGGGCCGAGTACACGTCGGAGTTACTCGGTTTGTTCAGGGCGGCCTCGACGAGTTCGGCGCGGAACTCCTCGTCGTCGGCCAATGCCGGATGGTTCATCCCCAGCGCCGAGGACGCGACGAAGGTGAACATGTCGAGGTAGCGGCGGCCGGTTCGGGCGTCGACCAGATACGAGCCGGCCGACCGGGCCAGATCAAGCACCAGGTCATAACCGTCGGCCAGAATGCTGCGCGCCAGCACCTCATGGACCCGGTCGGGGTCGGTTTGGCGCTCCTCAAGGTCCACAACTCTCACGGCAGCGGTCATTCGTCCAGGATACCGTAATCTTTACGGGATTCTGACCGATATGTCGGAATGATTATGGTATGAACTGCCTATTACTGTAAAAAGTATTCAGGATGATGGTACTTCGGGTCTGCACGTTCGCCGTTGTCCGGATCCGTTGCAGCAGGTCCTCGAGCGCCCGCGCGGACTCCACGCGGACCAGCAAGATGTAGCTTTCCTCGCCGGCCACCGAGTGACACGACTCGATCTCCGCGACATGCTCCAGGCGGGCCGGCGCATCATCGGGTTGAGACGGATCAAGAGGAGTGATGGCCACGAACGCCGACAGCAGGTGCCCGACGGACTCGGGGTTGATCCGCGCGGAGTACCCGGCCACCACTCCGCGAGACTCCAGCCTGCGCACCCGCGACTGGACCGCCGAAACCGACAGGCCGGTGCTCGCGGCCAGCTCCGATAACGTTGCGCGGCCATCGGCGACCAGCTCACGCACCAGGATCCGGTCGATGTCGTCGAGCGAATCACTCATGGCCGGAGACTATCGCAGCGGGGCCCTACTAAAAGGCAGCGCATGAGTGGAGCGAAACGGCTGACCACCTGGCAGCTGCGCGCGCGGTTCGCCGCCGGGCTGTCGGCGATGTACGCCGGCGAGGTGCCCGCGTACGGCACCCTCGTCGAGGTAAGCGAGCAGGTGAACTCCGACTACGTGGCCCGCCACGACGGTGCCGAACGACTGGGGTCACTGCAGCGGATCACCGCCGAGCGGCACGGCGCCATCCGGGTGGGCAGCCCAGCCGAACTGGCCGCCGTTGCCGACCTGTTCGCCGCGTTCGGCATGCTGCCGGTCGGTTACTACGACCTGCGCTCGGCCGCCTCACCCATTCCGGTGGTGTCGACCGCTTTTCGGCCCGTCGAGGCAAACGAGCTGGCACGCAATCCGTTCCGGGTGTTCACGTCGATGCTGGCCACCCGCGACCCGCGATATTTCGATCCCGATATGCGTACCCGCGTGGAGACCTTCCTCGCGCGCCGGCAGCTGTTCGACCCGGCTTTGCTCGCCCGGGCGCGGCTCATCGCCGCCCAGGGTGCTTGCGATGCCGACGAGGCGGAGGCCTTCGTCGCGGCGGCGGTGTCGGCATTCGCGCTGTCCCGCGAACCGATCGACAAGGCCTGGTACGACGAGTTGTCCCGGGTGTCGGCGGTGGCCGCCGACATCGCCGGGGTCGGCTCCACCCACATCAACCACCTGACGCCGCGAGTCCTCGACATCGACGAGTTGTACCGCCGGATGACCGGGCGGGGCATCGCCATGATCGATGCCATCCAGGGTCCACCCCGCACCGACGGGCCCGCCGTGCTGTTGCGCCAGACCTCGTTTCGCGCCCTCGCCGAACCGTGCCTCTTTCGCGCTCGCGACGGCACGCTGGCATCGGGAAGCCTGCGGGTCCGGTTCGGTGAAGTCGAGGCGCGTGGTGTCGCGCTGACCCCGCGCGGGCGCGCGCGCTACGACGCCGCGATGGCTCAGCTCGTCGGGGAAGCCAAACCCGCCCAGGTGTGGAGCCGGTACTTCCCGTCGACCGACCAGGAGATGGCCGCCGAGGGATTGGCCTACTACCGTCGCGGCAACGCGTCGGCACCCATCGTCTACGAAGACTTCTTGCCGGCGTCGGCGGCGGGAATCTTCCGATCCAACCTGGACCGCGAGACCCGGGCGGGCTTCGCCGGAGATGCCGGAGATGCCGGAGATGCCGGAGATGCCGGAGATGCCGCCGACGATTCCGGGTACGACATCGAATGGCTGGCGGGGGCGATCAGCCACGATATTCACGACCCGTACGCACTCTACGAAGCCCAGTCCCAAGAGGCCCGGTCCCAAGAGGCCCAGTCCCAAGAGGCACTGTCCCAGGAGGCATACCCGTGAACCTGCCGACCCCCGACGAGTTACGCGCCCGGGCACGTCACGCGCTTGGGGCAACCGGAGCCGAGGTCAGCCTCGGCGAGCCCGGCGGGCGTGGGCTGCCCGCCAGCACACCGATCACTGGCGAGGTGCTCTTCACCGTCGCGCAAACCACGCCCGAGCAGGCCGATCAGACCATCGCCGACGCCGCCCGGGCGTTTTCGGCATGGCGAAACACACCGGCCCCGGTGCGCGGCGCACTCGTGGCCCGACTCGGCGAGCTACTCACCCAACACAAGAGCGACCTCGCGACACTGGTGACCCTCGAGGTAGGCAAGATCACCTCGGAGGCGCTGGGCGAAGTGCAGGAAATGATCGACATCTGCCAGTTCGCCGTGGGCCTGGCGCGCCAGCTCTATGGCCGGACCATCGCGTCGGAGCGCCCCGGGCACCGGCTGCTGGAGACCTGGCATCCACTCGGTGTGGTCGGCGTGATCACCGCGTTCAACTTCCCGGTTGCGGTGTGGGCATGGAACACCGCCGTGGCGCTGGTGTGCGGGGACGCCGTGGTGTGGAAGCCCTCCGAGCTGACGCCGTTGACCGCGCTGGCCTGCCAGGCGCTGATCGGCCGGGCCGCCGCCGACGTCGGCGCGCCGCCGGCGGTGAGCGGTCTGGTGCTGGGCGACCGTGACCTGGGCGAGCAACTGGTCGACGACCCCCGGGTCGCGCTGCTGTCCGCGACCGGTTCGGTGCGGATGGGCCAGCAGGTCGGTCCTCGCGTGGCCGGGCGCTTCGGGAGAGCCCTGCTAGAGCTGGGAGGCAACAACGCGGCGATCGTGACGCCGTCGGCCGATCTCGACCTGGCGGTGCGCGCCATTGTGTTCGCCGCCGCCGGCACCGCCGGTCAGCGCTGTACCAGCCTGCGCCGGCTGATCGTCCATCGCTCGGTGGCCGAGGAAGTGGTGGCCCGGGTCGTGTCGGCGTGCCAGCAGCTGCCCATCGGTGACCCGTCGGCACCGGGCACGCTCGTTGGCCCGCTCATTCACGAGACCGCCTACCGCGACATGGTGGGCGCCCTGGAGCAGGTGAGCGCCGACGGCGGCGACGTCATCGGCGGCGGCCGTCACGACGAGGGTCACCCCAGCGCTTACTACGTCGCACCCGCCGTGGTGCGGATGCCCGCTCAGACCGCCGTCGTGGCAACCGAAACGTTCGCGCCGATCCTCTACGTGCTGAACTACGACGACCTGGACGAAGCGATCGCGCTCAACAACGGGGTGCCGCAAGGGCTTTCGTCGGCCATCTTCACCACCGACCTGCGAGAGGCCGAGCGCTTCCTGGACGGATCCGACTGCGGCATCGCCAACGTCAACATCGGCACGTCAGGCGCTGAGATCGGCGGTGCTTTCGGCGGCGAGAAACAAACCGGCGGCGGGCGCGAGTCCGGATCGGACGCGTGGAAGGCCTACATGCGGCGCGCCACCAACACCGTCAATTACTCCGACGCGTTACCGCTGGCCCAGGGGGTGGAGTTCGGATAAATGCGATGTGGCGGGCGTCTCATCCCGTATGAGTACTATCTGACACATGCCGAAGGCCAGAAGGCGGTTATCCCCCGAGGATCGACGCGCCGAGCTGCTCGCGCTAGGCGCCGAGGTTTTCGGGAAGCGGCCCTACGACGAGGTCCGTATCGACGAGATCGCCGAACGCGCCGGCGTCTCCCGGGCCCTGATGTATCACTACTTCCCCGACAAGCGGGCGTTCTTCGCCGCCGTCGTCAAGGACGAGGCCGATCGGCTGTACGAAACCACCAACAAGGACACCGCCACCGGCCTGACCATGTACGAAGAGGTGCGCACCGGTGTGATGGCCTACATGGCCTACCACGAGCAGAACCCTGAGGCCGCGTGGGCCGCCTATGTCGGCCTGGGCCGGTCGGACCCGGTTTTGCTGGGCGTCGAGGACGACGCCAAGGACCGCCAGATGCAACACATCATGACCCGCATCGCCGAGCTTGTGTCCACGCTCGGGACAAAGCTGGAGCCGGATGTCGAGCGGGACCTGCGGGTGATCTGTTATGGCTGGCTGGCGTTCACCTTCGAGACGTGCCGCCAGCGCATCATCGACCCCACCACCAACGCCGAACGTCTCGCTGATTCTTGCGCTCACGCGCTCTTCGACGCGATCGCCCGGGTACCCGAGATCCCCGAAGAACTGTCCCACGCGATGGCGACCGCTGTTCTCGAACCGCGCTAGCGGATCGTTTTTGTCGGTGCCTGTTGGCACCATGGCTAGATGAGCACTCGTGACCCGCTAGGCCGGTTCAGCGCGATCACCCGCGAGTGGTTCAGCAGCACCTTCGCCGCACCGACCACCGCGCAGGCCGAGGCCTGGGAGGCCATCGCCGACGGCGACAACACCCTGGTGATCGCGCCGACCGGGTCCGGTAAGACGTTGGCGGCGTTCCTGTGGGCCCTAGACAGTCTTGCCGGGACAGCCGACCGCCCGTCCGGTACCCGGGTGCTGTACGTGTCGCCGCTCAAGGCGCTGGCGGTCGACGTCGAGCGCAACCTGCGTACCCCGCTGGCCGGGCTCACTCGCATTGCCGAGCGCCACGGTCTGCCCGCCCCGAATATCAGCGTGGGGGTCCGCTCCGGTGACACCCCGCCCGCCGTCCGTCGTCAGCTCATCAACCAGCCGCCCGACGTACTGATCACCACCCCGGAGTCGCTGTTTCTGATGCTGACGTCCGCTGCGCGCGAAACCCTGGCCGGTGTGCGGACGGTGATCGTCGATGAGATCCACGCCATCGCCGGCGGCAAGCGCGGCGCACACCTGGCCGTGTCGCTGGAGCGCCTCGACGACCTGTCACAAGACCTCCGTGAAGGCCGGCCCGCCCAGCGCGTCGGGTTGTCGGCGACCGTGCGTCCACCCGAGGAGCTCGCCCGGTTCCTGTCCGGGCAGTCACCGACGACCATCGTGGCGCCGCGAGCGGCCAAGTCCGTCGAGCTCACCGTGCAGGTGCCGGTGCCCGATATGGCCAATCTGGCGAACAACACCATCTGGCCCGACGTCGAGGCGCGTCTGGTCGACTTGATCGAATCGCATGGTTCGACCATCGTGTTCGCCAATTCGCGGCGGCTGGCCGAACGACTTACCGCACGGCTCAACGAAATTCATGCCGAACGCTGTGGCGTCGCGCTCGACAAGGACCTCAACCCGCGGGTGCCGGGCGGGGCGCCGGCGCACATCATGGGCAGCGGCCAGACCTTAGGCGCCAACCCGGTGCTGGCGCGCGCCCACCATGGTTCGGTCAGCAAGGAGCAGCGCGCCGTGGTCGAAGAAGACCTCAAACGTGGACTGCTCAAGGCGGTGGTCGCGACGTCGAGCCTGGAACTGGGCATCGACATGGGTGCCGTCGACCTGGTGATCCAGGTGGAGGCACCGCCGTCGGTGGCCAGCGGCCTACAACGCATCGGGCGGGCCGGCCATCAGGTCGGGGAAGTCTCGCGTGGAGTGCTGTTCCCCAAGCATCGCACCGACCTGATCGGCTGCGCGGTGACCGTGCAGCGGATGCTCGCCGGGCAGATCGAGACCATGAGGGTGCCCGCCAACCCGCTCGACATCCTGGCGCAGCACACCGTGGCGGCGGCCGCGCTGGAGCCACTGGACGCCGACCGGTGGTTTGACACGGTGCGCCGCAGCGCGCCGTTCGCGACCCTGCCGCGCAGCGTCTATGAGGCCACCCTGGATCTGCTGTCCGGCAAGTATCCGTCCACTGACTTCGCCGAGCTGCGACCGCGGTTGGTCTACGACCGCGACACCGGCACGCTGACCGCGCGTCCCGGTGCCCAGCGACTGGCCGTCACCTCCGGCGGCGCCATCCCCGATCGCGGGCTGTTCACCGTGTACCTGGCCACCGATTCCGAAAAGCCTTCGCGGGTAGGCGAACTCGACGAAGAAATGGTCTACGAGTCGCGTCCCGGTGATGTCATCTCGCTGGGGGCCACCAGCTGGCGGATCACCGAGATCACCCATGACCGCGTGCTGGTGATCCCCGCGCCGGGCCAGCCGGCCCGGCTGCCGTTCTGGCGCGGCGACGACGTCGGCCGGCCCGCCGAGCTCGGGGCCGCGCTCGGCGCGTTCACCGGTGAGCTGGCCGGCCTGGGCCGCGATGCATTCGACAGGCGTTGTGCGAGTTTGGGTTTCGATGCCTATGCGACCGAAAACCTGTGGAAGCTGCTGGACGACCAGCGAACGGCCACCAACGCGGTCCCCACCGACACCACGCTGCTGGTGGAGCGGTTCCGCGACGAACTCGGCGACTGGCGGGTGATCCTGCACTCGCCGTACGGGCTGCGGGTGCACGGACCACTCGCGCTGGCCGTGGGCCGGCGCCTTCACGAACGCTTCGGAATAGACGAGAAGCCGACCGCCTCCGACGACGGCATCGTGCTGCGATTGCCCGACACCCTGTCCGACACCGACGAAACCCCGCCGGGTGCCGAACTGTTCGTCTTCGACGCCGACGAGATCAACCCGATCGTCACCGCCGAAGTGGGCGGGTCAGCGCTGTTCGCGTCGCGGTTCCGGGAGTGCGCGGCCCGCGCTCTGCTGCTACCCCGCCGCCACCCGGGCCGCCGCTCACCGCTGTGGCACCAGCGACAGCGCGCGGCCCAGCTTCTGGACGTGGCCCGTAAATACCCCGATTTCCCGGTCGTGCTGGAGACCATCCGGGAATGCCTGCAGGACGTTTACGACGTCCCGGCCCTGGTCGAGCTGATGGCCGGCATCGCCGCGCGCCGGGTGCGGGTGCTCGAGACCGAGACCGCCACGCCTTCCCCCTTCGCGGCCTCACTGTTGTTCGGCTACGTCGGCGCGTTCATGTACGAGGGCGATTCTCCGCTGGCGGAGCGCCGGGCCGCCGCGCTGTCGCTGGACAGCACGCTGCTGGCCGAGCTGCTCGGCCGCGTGGAGCTGCGCGAGCTACTCGATCCGGAGGTCATCGCGGCGACCGGCCGCCAGTTGCAGCACCTTTCCTCCGACCGGGCCGCCCGCGACGCCGAAGCCGTCGCGGATCTGCTGCGGCTGCTCGGGCCGCTGACCGAAGACGAGATCGCCGCCCGCGCCGGCGGCGCCGATGTGGGCGGCTGGCTGGAAGGCTTGCAAGCGGCCAGGCGCGCGTTGATGGTGTCGTTCGCCGGCGGCAGCTGGTGGGTAGCGGTCGAAGACATCGGCCGGCTGCGCGACGGGGTCGGGGCGGCGGTCCCCCCGGGCGTCCCAGCCACATTTGCCGAGGAGGTGGCCGACCCGCTGGGCGAGCTGCTGGGCCGCTATGCGCGCACCCACACCCCGTTCACCACCGCCGATGCGGCCGCCCGGTTCGGCCTGGGACTGCGGGTGAGCGCTGACGTGCTGGGCCGGCTGGCCAGCGATGGCCGGCTGGTGCGTGGCGACTTCGTCGCCGCCGCTGAGGTATCCGGCGCGGGAGCCGAGCAGTGGTGCGACGCCGATGTCCTGCGCATTCTGCGGCGGCGCTCACTGGCGGCGCTGCGTGCGCAGGTCGAGCCGGTGAGCACCGCCGCCTATGGGCGGTTCCTGCCGGCCTGGCACCGGGTCGGCACCCTGGACTCTTCGGGGCACGCCGGCTCGCACGGGCTGATGTCCACCATCGATCAGCTGGCCGGTGTTCGCATGCCTGCCTCGGCGATCGAACCGCTGGTGCTTGCCCCGCGGGTCCGCGACTACTCCCCCGCGATGCTCGACGAACTGCTCGCGTCCGGAGAGGTCACCTGGTCGGGCGCCGGGGCGATCTCGGGCAGTGACGGCTGGATCGCGCTACACACGAGCGATTCCGCACCCTTGACCCTGGCCGCCCCGGCCGAGATCGACTTCACCGACACCCACCGGGCGATCCTGGACACCTTGGCCGGTGGTGGCGCGTACTTCTTCCGACAGCTCGCGCAGGACGGAGTTGGCGAGGCGGCGCTCAAAGCCGCTCTGTGGGAACTGGTCTGGGCCGGCTGGGTCACCGGCGACACGTTCGCGCCGGTGCGCGCCGTGCTCGGCGGCACGGGCACCCGCAAACGCTCCGCGCCCGCGCACCGAGCACATCGTCCGCCCCGGCTGAGCCGCTACAGCGTCGCGCACGCCCAGCACCGCACCACCGACCCGACCGTCGCCGGCCGGTGGTCGGCGCCGCCGGCCCCCGAACCGGATTCCACGGTGCGGGTCCATTACCAAGCCGAGCTGCTGTTGAACCGCCACGGCGTGCTGACCAGAGGTGCGGTGACCGCCGAGGGTGTCCCAGGCGGATTCGCCACCCTCTACAAGGTTTTGAGCACGTTCGAGGAAGCCGGCAGGTGCCAGCGCGGCTATTTCGTCGAGTCGCTGGGCGGAGCCCAGTTCGCCGTCGCATCGACCGTGGACCGGCTGCGCAGCTACCTCGACGGGATCGATCCGGAACGGCCGGAATACCGGGCGGTCGTGCTGGCCGCCGCCGACCCGGCGAACCCCTACGGCGCCGCACTGCCCTGGCCCGCTTCGAGCGAGGAGGGGCCCGGCCCGGTCGCACGGCCGGGTCGCAAGGCCGGGGCACTGGTCGTGCTGGTGGACGGCGAGCTGGCCTGGTTCCTCGAGCGTGGCGGACGCTCACTGCTGACGTTCACCGACGATCCCGCTGCCGACCACGCCGCGGCCATGGCGCTGGCCGATTTGGTCGCCGCCCGGCGCGTCGCGTCGATCTTGGTCGAACGCATCGACGGAGTACCGGCACTACAGCCGCACGCCGCCGGACCCAGTCCGGTCGACGCCCTGTCCGATGCCGGCTTCGCGCGCACCCCGCGCGGAATGCGGCTGCGATGACCGATGCCCGAAGGTGACACCGTTTGGCATACGGCGGGCACGCTGCGGCAGCATCTGGCCGGGCAGACGCTGACCCGCTGCGATATCCGGGTGCCGCAGTTCGCCACCGTCGATCTCACCGGGCAAGTGGTGGACGAAGTGCTCAGTCGCGGAAAGCATTTGTTCATCCGCGTCGGGCGAGCCAGCATTCACTCGCATCTGAAGATGGACGGCAGCTGGCGGGTCGGCGACCGCCCGATGCGGGTGGATCACCGAACCCGAATCATCCTGGAAGCCGGTACCGTGCGGGCCATCGGCGTCGACCTCGGCGCGCTGGAGGTCCTCGAACGCGACCATGACGGCGATGTGGTCGCGCATCTGGGACCCGATCTGCTCGGCCAAGATTGGGACCCACAGGTTGCCGCCGCCAACCTGACGGCACGCCCGGACCGACCGATCGCCGAGGCGTTGCTGGATCAGCGGGTGTTGGCCGGGATCGGCAATGTCTATTGCAACGAACTGTGTTTCGTCAGCGGACACCTGCCTACCGCGCCGGTAAGCGCGGTCACCGACCCGCGTCGCTTGGTTTCTCGCGCCCGGGATATGTTGTGGGCCAACCGCTTCCGCTGGAACCGCTGCACCACCGGTGACACGCGGGCGGGCCGGCAGCTGTGGGTATACGGGCGAGCCGGGCAGAATTGCCATCGCTGCGCCACGCGGATCGAATCCGACGACTCCGGTGAGCGGGTGGCGTACTGCTGCCCAACCTGCCAGCGCTGAACCCGCTAGTCCCTGGCGTGCGCCAGGAAAAACTGCGCAATCGCTTCCGATGCGTCGAGCGCGCGCGTGGTGGACCCGATGACCGCCTTGGGCAGGTATTGCTTGCCGCCCGGCCAGGTATGTCCGCCGTTGTCGACCTGGTAGAAGACCACTTCGGTCGACTCCGCGCATGCCGTGGAGTCAAACCGGTGAACAACGGTGCCGTCACCGACGTTGGGTAACGCCTCCACGGACGGATCGCCTTGGCACCCATCGACGGTGCGCCACTTGTTCACCATGCCGGTGGCCGAGACCGAGTGGCTGAGACCGCCGCGACCGCGCACGTCGCCGCCGTTGAAATGCACCAGCGGATCGGCGGTTCCGTGCGCCGCCCAGACCGAAACCGGCCGCGACGGATTGCAGGCCACACCGACGCCCAGCGTGCCCGCCACCGGCGCGATCGCGGCGAAGACATCCGCGCGCACGCAGGCCAGCCGGTTGGACATGAAGCCCCCGTTGGACATGCCGGTGACGAACACATGCCCGGCGGCGATGCCGTAGTCGTTGCGCAGCTTGCCCACCAGCCCAACCAGGAACCCGACGTCGTCGACATGGCGGCGGTCCGCTGGCGACGCCCCTCGCCCGTCGGCCCAGCTCTTGTCGTAACCGTCGGGATAGGCCACTAGCAGGTTGTGGGCGTCGGCAACGGTATCGAAGTCGGTGAGGCCTTGCTGCCCCACACCGGTACCGCCACCGCCGTGCAGGCTGAGCACCAGGCCGACGGGATCGCCGGGCGGCACATGCAGCGTGTAGGTGCGGTCCGTGCCGCCGGAACGCAATGTTCCGGCCAGATCCCGAGGGCTGGCCGCCGACACATGCCGCACGCCACATCCAACGAGGCAAACTGCGAGGACGCTGACCGACAGCAATCGCGCCCATGGCATGTCGTCAAGTTACCTATCGCACGATGTTCAGCCCGCAGCCCCTGTGGGCTTCGTCACCCTCGCCAACTCATAACATCTCACATCGACTTTCGTTGGAAAATCCTTGAATTAAAGTCTTGACTACGGTGTGGACAATTTCTCGAACACTGCCCGTTGCCGCCTCACGTTGCGGCCCAACGCATCCCCAGCGCACGTTATCCGAGCGGACTTCGCGGTGTTATTTCCCGCCACCTACCTAACTGGCAGGTGAACAAACCATGTACAACTACCGCCAACCTGGAACCGCGGTTGTCAGAAATCGATGTACCCAGGAGAATATTGCCCGTAGAAGCTGAAACTTCCAACGCTGGCGGCCCAACTTGGCTTCAGCAAACCATCTCACTTCAGGGGAGCGTCCGAAATGGTTTACCGCCTTCTTCTGGCTGTGGCGGTCGCGTTGCTTGGCCCGCTGGCAGCAGTCTCGACCGCTCATGCCGACACTAAAGACGACAAATTCATCTCGATACTGAAGACCGAGGGCATCACCGACCACGTATCTCCCGCACACGCGATCGAGGCCGGTCATACGGTATGCCAGAAACTGGACGGCGGCGCTTCACCTTCCGACGTGGCCAATGACGTGGTGAACAGCAGCAGCATGCCCGCCTATCACTGCGGCTACTTCGTCGGCGCGGCCATCAAGGTGTATTGCCCGCAGTACATGCCTGAGGAAGGCCCTGGGAACACCCCCCCGGCCGCCTGACGACATCACGTCGAGCCGGCAATCCGCTCAATCCTGCTGCGCCGGTGTTGATTTCAACCAGAGTTCTCGACGGCTGACGAATTCGCGACGCAACCCCGTCACCGGATCGCCGAACTCGATGCGCTGCGCCAGCAATTGCAGCGGTGCGCTGAAGTCGCCGGCCGGCACGTCAATCACGTTGGGGTACAACGGATCACCCGTGATCGGTATCCCCAGAGACGCCATGTGCACCCGCAGCTGGTGGGTGTGTCCGGTGCGCGGCGTCAGCCGATACAGACCGTCCGGTGACAAAAGCTCCACCAGCGTCTCCGCGTTGGGTACGCCGGGCTCGCAGACCGCCTGCAGCCGTCCTCGGCGTTTCACGATGCGGCTTGCCACCAGGCGCGGGAGCGCCAGGGCCGGATCGACCGCCGCCCGCGCCAGGTAGGTCTTGCTCACCAAACCGCGTGCGAACAGCGTCTGGTAGGCGCCGCGCAGCTCGCGGCGGCTGGTAAATAGCAGCACTCCGGCCGTCAGCCGGTCCAGGCGGTGAGCCGGGCTCAGCTCGGGCAATCCCAGCTCCCGGCGTATCCGCACCAGCGCGGTCTGCGCGACGTGCCGCCCCCTGGGCATGGTGGCCAGAAAGTGTGGCTTGTCGACGACCACGATATCGGCGTCTTGATATAGCACCGGCATGTCGAAGGGCACCGGAACTTCTTGCGGCAGTTCGCGATACAGGTAGACGCTGGAACCCGTGGGCAGCACGGTGGCGTCATCGACCGCTACGCCGTCGGCGTCGACGACCTCCCCGGCCAGGACTT
Source organism: Mycobacterium sp. (assembly GCA_035552295.1). GTDB lineage: Bacteria > Actinomycetota > Actinomycetes > Mycobacteriales > Mycobacteriaceae > Mycobacterium. The sequence goes on from DASZLQ010000146.1 coordinate 31,890, forward strand.
TCGCGCGGACCGGCTCGCCGAACCGTGCGGTCAGCTCGGCCAGTACCGGCCCCCCGTGCAACCGCACTCGCGCGGGCCCCAATCCGTCGCGAACCGGCAGCGGCGCGGCTCTCAACTGAGCGGCACCGGCTCGAGGATCTCGGTGCGGGCCTCGGGCGCGCTGGCGCGCAACATGTCGGCCGACACGTCGTCGGGCTGGGCCTGCGACAGGACCTCGGCCTCCACTCGCGCGGTGTAATTCGCGACCTCACGGTCGATATCCGCGGCGGTCCACCCCAGCACCGGAGCGATCAGGTCGGCCACCTCCCTGGCGCAGTCGACGCCGCGGTGCGAATACTCGATGGCGACGCGCATCCGGCGGGCCAGGATGTCCTCGAGATGCAGGGCGCCCTCGGCGGCGGCCGCATACACGGCTTCCACCTTCAAGTAGCCCGGCGCCTCCTTGATTGGGCTGAGCAGGCCGGGAGTTTCGGCCGCCAACGCCAACACGTCGCCGATCAGCGAACCGTAGCGGTCCAGCAGATGGCGCACCCGGTACGGGTGTAAACCTTGCAGCGCGCCGACATGTTCGGCCTGATTGATCAGCGCGAAGTAACCGTTGGCGCCCAGCAGGCTGACTTTCTCGGTGATCGACGGCGCGACCCGGGCCGGAACGTATTGGGCCGCAGCGTCGATCGCGTCGGCCGCCATCACCCGATAGGTCGTGTACTTGCCGCCGGCAATGGCCACCAGCCCGGCCGCCGGCACCGCCACGGCGTGCTCTCGGGACAGCTTGGAGGTGTCATCGCTTTCCCCGGCGAGCAATGGGCGCAGCCCCGCGTACACGCCGTCGATGTCGGCATGGGTCAACGGAGTGGCCAGCACGCTGTTGACGGTCCCCAGGATGTAGTCGATGTCGACCTTGGTGGCCGCGGGGTGGGCCAGGTCGAGATTCCAATCGGTATCTGTGGTTCCGATGATCCAGTGGTTGCCCCACGGGATGATGAACATCACCGACTTCTCGGTGCGCAGGATCATCGCGGCGTCACTGACGATCCGGTCCCGCGGTATCACCACGTGCACGCCCTTGGAGGCGCGCACCTGAAACCGCCCGCGCTGCTTGGACAACGCCTGAATTTCGTCGGTCCAGACCCCGGTCGCGTTGACGACGACGTGGCCGCGGACTTCGGTGATCGAGCCGTCCTCGGAGTCGCGGACGCGCACGCCGGTCACCCGGTCGCCCTCGCGCAGCAACGCGATCACCTGGGTGGAGCACCGCACGACCGCACCGTAATGCGCCGCGGTGCGTGCGACCGTCATGGTGTGCCGGGCGTCGTCCACAACGGTGTCGTAGTAGCGAATTCCACCAATCAACGAGCTGCGCTTCAGGCCCGGACTCAATCGCAGGGCGCCGGCGCGGGTCAAATGCTTTTGCGGCGGAACCGATTTCGCGCCCCCGAGACGGTCGTAGAGGAAGATGCCCGCCGCGACGTAGGGACGTTCCCACACGCGCTTGGTGAGCGGAAACAAGAACGGCAACGGCTTGACCAGATGCGGCGCCAACGTGGTCAGCGATAGCTCACGCTCGTAGAGCGCCTCGCGGACCAGCCCGAATTCCAGTTGCTCGAGGTAGCGCAAACCGCCGTGAAACATCTTCGACGAGCGGCTCGACGTGCCGGAGGCGAAGTCGCGGGCCTCGACCTGCGCTACCTTGAGCCCGCGCGTGGCAGCATCCAACGCGCACCCGGAGCCCACCACGCCGCCACCGATGACCACCACGTCGAACTGCTCGGTGCCGAGTCGCTCCCAGGCCAGGGCGCGTTGCGGAGGTCCCAGCGAGGAAGCCGCCCAGGTCTGGGCGCTCTGTGGTGCTTGAATCGGGTTGCTCACGGCAGAGGACTCCTCATCCGGGGACTCCCGTCAGTTACTCGTCGGTAGGACCGCTCCCCAGGCTAGTTCGTCAGGCGCCGTTGAGTCGCGTTCAGTCCAGATCGTCGTGTGCCATCAGCCGCCGGGCAGCCTCGGTGATCGACCCGGACAACGACGGGTAAACAGCAAGCGTCTGCGCCAACTCGTTGACGGTGATGCGGTTTTGCACGGCCACCGCGATCGGCAGGATCAGCTCAGACGCGATCGGCGCCACCACGACACCGCCGATGACCACGCCGGTGGAGCGCCGGCAGAAGATCTTGACGAAACCGTGGCGCATCTCCGACATCTTGGCCCGCGCATTGGTCCGCAACGGCAGCATGATGGTCCGGGCCGTCACCGAACCGTCGTCGATCATCGATTGCGGCACACCGACCGCGGCGATCTCGGGACTGGTGAATACCGTCGCCGCGACGGTGCGCAGCCGGATCGGGCTGACGCCCTCACCCAGCGCGTGATACATCGCGATCCGGCCCTGCATGGCGGCGACCGACGCCAACGGCAGCAAACCCGTGCAGTCACCGGCGGCATAGATACCGGTCACCGACGTGCGCGACACCCGGTCCACGGTCAGGTAATTGCCAGGGCCCAGCTCGATGCCGACCCGCTGCAGGCCAAGGCCGCCGGTGTTGGGGGTCGAGCCGATGGTCATCAGGGCATGGCTGCCCTCGACGGTTCGGCCGTCGGCCATTGTCACCAGGACCCCGGCGTCGGTGCGGGTGACCGATTGCGCGCGAGCGTTCTTGAACAGCCGGACGCCGCGTTCGGCGAACGACTCTTCCAAAACGAGTGCGGCATCGGCATCCTCGTACGGCAGCACCCGGTCCCGGCTGGCCACCACCGTAACCGGCACACCCAATTCGGTGTAGGCGTCCACGAATTCGGCACCGGTGACACCCGAGCCGACCACGATCAGATGGCTCGGCAAAGCCTTCAAGTCGTAGAGCTGCCGCCAGGTCAGGATGCGCTCGCCGTCCGGCTGCGCCGACGGCAGGACCCGCGGGCTGGCGCCGGTGGCGATGAGCACGACGTCGGCGTCGTGCTCAGTGGTGGTGCCGTCGGCGGCGGTCGCAAGTATTCGGTGCCGGGCCAAGCCGAGGGTGGAGTCGCACAGCTCGCCTCGCCCGGCGACGACGTTGACACCCATGCTGAGCAGCTGGGCGGTGATGTCGGCCGACTGCGCCGTCGCCAGTTTCTTCACCCTGGCGTGGATTTGCGGTAACGAGATCGTGGTGTCGTCGAAGTCGATGTCGAAACCCAGTTGAGGCGCTCGGCGCAGTTCGCTGCGCAGCCCGGACGACGCGATGAACGTCTTGGACGGCACGCAGTCATCCAGAACGGCGGCCCCACCGATGCCGTCGGAGTCGATCACGGTGACTTGGACCGTTTCCGGGTGTGAGGTGGCAGCGACCAGCGCGGCTTCGTAACCGGCCGGGCCTCCGCCGAGGATCACGATGCGGGTCACCACAGCCCTTAACCTATCCGGACCACGGCGCCTGCTGCAGCGCGGCGTGCGGCCACGCTGGGGGTACCCCCAGCCGCGCAGCGGCGAGGGGGACAATCAAACTCGGCGAAACGCTGGGATGAATACCGCCCCCGCGTGTGCCGTTTAAGCTTTTCCCGTGCCGCTCTATGCCGCCTACGGGTCGAACATGCATCCCGAGCAGATGCTGAAGCGTGCACCCCACTCGCCGATGGCCGGAACCGGCTGGCTGCCGGGCTGGCGGTTGACGTTCGGCGGCGAGGACATCGGCTGGGAAGGCGCGCTGGCCACCATCGTCGAGGATCCGCTGTCGAAGGTGTTCGTCGTCCTCTACGACATGACACCGGCGGACGAGAAGAACCTCGATCGCTGGGAGGGCTCGGAGCTCGGCGTCCACAAAAAAATCCGCTGCCGGGTCGAGCGCCTGTCCTCAGACACCACCACCGATCCCGTGCTGGCGTGGCTGTACGTGCTGGACGCCTGGGAGGGCGGACTGCCGTCGGCGCGGTACCTGGGCGTGATGGCCGATGCCGCCGAAATCGCTGGCGCGCCAAGCGATTACGTACACGACCTGCGGACCCGGCCGGCCCGCAACATCGGCCCGGGGACTAGCGCCTGACCGCCTCTTGCCGCGAGCGTGCGTGTTTGTACACCGACACGCCGTTCCAGCCGGCATTCTGCGCACGCTCACGCCGCCCTGGCCAATCGCATCTCGATCCGACGAACCAGTTCTACGGGTCGATAGCGCACGTCCGCGGCCACGATAGGCACGACGACCCACCCCAAATCTTGGAGCGCCCCACCGCGCCGGCGGTCGCGAAAGAATGCCTCCGGCCCGCTGTGCCAGTCGACGCCGTCGTACTCGGCCGCGACGCGGAGATCGGGCCAGGCAAAGTCGAGCCGCCAGACGCACCCGTCCAGGTCCACGACCTCGTACTGGAGGATTGGAGGCGGCAACCCGCCATCGATCATGACCAGGCGGGCCTCGCTCTCCATCGGCGACTCGGCCAGGGCAGAGGCCAACGGCAGCAACTCGCGCGCCGCGACGATGCCCCGTCGACCGGATTGCGGTCTGAGCATCCGCGTGAGGTCGGCTCGGCTGCACGTGCCGCTGCGCAGCGCGGCGTCCAGCGTCGCCAGCGCTCGCGGCCGGCGCAGTCCACGGGCGACCTCGATCGCCGTCCAGGCCGGCGTCGTGACCGGCCGTCCCGCAACCATTGTCAGCGGCGCCCCCTCACGGCGGTGCACGACCAGGCCGCGGGTCGGACGCAACTGCCGCCCGCCCGGATTGAGCACATGCAGGGCCGCATCCAGTTCGGTATCGAAGCCGTACACCTCCGCGGCAGTATCTAGGCACACCGCGACCTTGGTGCCGGCCGCCAAATCCAATCCGCGTAATCGCAACGCGGTGGTCAGTTCGCCGCGGCCATAAACACCGTACCAAACCTTTTGCAGCACACCGTAATTGAGCTCAGCTTCCAGGCCGCGACGGGTGAGGTGCTTCAACGCCTGGGCGGAAGTCACCACGCCGCCTTGCGCGTCAAGCAGCTGGCAGAGCTGCGCATCCACGCCGGGTATCGTCGGCCCGCCTGGTGCCGGGCACAATTCACCCCTGGCGAGCGTGCACAGAATGCCAGCGGGGACCGGCGTGTCGCGGACAAACACGCACGGTCGCGCCTAGGAATGCCCTGAATTATCCGCGTGGCGGTCGCCCGGTTGGCCACGATTTTTCGCGATGATGTTGGTGTGCAGGGGCGATCGGATGATCAGCGTGAGTTGTTGGATGCGGAGTCGGTAGCGGGGCATCTTCTCAAGCGGGGCAGTGTGTTTGGGTTTTTGTCCGCGCATCGGCGGGAGTTGTTTCCCGATGAGATGTTCGCCGATTTGTTCCCGACGGGTCGGGGTCGGCCCAGCGTGCCGGCCGAGGTGATGGCGTCGGTGATCACGCTGCAGGCTTTGCATGGTCTGTCGGATAGCGAGACCGTGGATGCGGTCACGTTTGATCTGCGGTGGAAAGCGGCCTGTGGGCTGGCGGTGAGTGCGGGAGCGTTTCATGCCACGACGTTGACCTATTGGCGGCGGCGGTTGGCGGCCTCGAAGCGGCCGAATCGGATCTTTGAGGCGGTCAAAGCCGTGGTGGCCCAGACTGGGGCGCTGACGGGCAAGACGCGAAGAGCGCTGGATTCCACGGTGCTTGATGACGCGGTGGCCACCCAGGACACGGTGACCCAGCTGATCGGCGCGATCCGTCGGGTGCGCCGCGAGGTCGCGGGTGCGGCCGAGGTGATCGCCCAGCACTGCACCGGTCACGATTATGACGATCCGGGTAAACCCGCGATCGCGTGGGACGACCGGCAGGCCCGCGATCGCCTGGTCGATGCCCTGGTCAGCGACGCGCACCGGCTGTTGGGGTATCTACCCGAGCAGGAGTTGGGTCCGCGGGGGGCCGAGGCGGTGGCGCTGCTGGCCTTGGTCGCGGGCCAGGACGTGGAACCCGTCGAGGGCTCTGATGGCACCGACGGGCGCTGGCGCATCGCTGAGCGTGTCGCCTCGGATCGGGTGATCTCCACCGTCGATCCCGACACCCGCCATGTGCACAAGACGGTGGCCCGTCGCCAGGACGGATTCAAGGGTCATCTGGCCATCGAGCCCGACACCGGCATCATCACCGACTGCGCGCTGACCGGGGCCAGCGGCGCGGATAACCATGAAGCTGCGGTCGGGCTTGGGCTGCTTGATGGCGAAGATGAGCCGGTGACGGTTTTGGCCGATTCTGCTTACGGCTCAGGACAATTCCGCGCCGAACTGGCCGAGCGCGGCCATACCGACCGGGTCAAGCCCGCACCGGTGCCCAGGACCATCGCGGACGGGTTCACAGTCGATGACTTCACCGTCGACCACAACAACCGCACCGCGACCTGCCCCAACGGGCTGACCCGCCCGGTCAGCCGCAGCGGAATCGCCACCTTCGGCGTGGTCTGCACCGGATGCCCGCTGCGGGCCCGATGCACCCGCAGCCGCACGGGCAAGCAACTCAAGGTCGGTGCGCATGACGCGCGCCAACGCGCCGCGCGACGGGCGGCGCGTGACCCGGACTGGCTGGCCGAATACCGACAGCATCGCCCCATGGTCGAACGAACAATCGCCTGGCTGACCCGCGGCAACCGCAAGCTGCGTTACCGCGGCGTCATCAAGAACGATCACTGGCTGCATCACCGAGCCGCCGCGCTCAACCTCCGCAAGCTAATCACGATGGGCCTCAACCACACCGGGACCAACTGGGCCATCGCCTAACCACACCTGCCGCAGGCCTTGAAACCACCGCCAACAACTGCAAGCCTTAACG
>DASZLQ010000147.1:0-11843 GCA_035552295.1 Mycobacterium sp.
CAGTGGGGGACCCAGCGAATGCCGTTACCGTTGTCCCAATCGCACGAGATTGAGCGACCAGCCCAGCCGGCGCCGCCCCCGGTTCGACCGTTCACGCCGCCAGTGCCACCCATCGGACCGCCCGCGGCGCCGTCCCCACCACCGTCCGCGGCGTCGTCCCCATCACCGCCTACCGAGCCTCCCCCACCGCCGCCGACCCAGCCGCCCGCGCCGCCAGCACCCGCTGCCGAGGATGAGCAACCGCAGGGTCCGGGTCTGATCGAGCGGATGATCACCCGGCAGCTGCGTGCCGTGCGGCCCTCCTTCCGCACCGAACCGCCGGAGCCCACCTATCGGTTGCCGCTCGAGCAGGGCGCACGCACAATCGGCGTGGCCGCACACCATTTGGGACTTGCCGTTGATGGGCGCCAGTTGCTCACGGATGTCTCGTTCACCGCACGTCCGAGCACATTGACCGCGGCCATCGGGCCGTCGGCCGCGCGCAACTCCGCGCTGCTCGGGATGCTCGCCGGCACAAGGGAACTCAGCTCCGGCCGAATCACCGTAGACGGCCACGATGTGCATGCCGAGCCCGAATCCATGCGCAGCCGCATCGGGATAGTGCCGCGCGACGACCGCCTTCATCGGCAGCTCACCGTCGAACGGGCAGTCGGCTACGCGGCCGAGCTACGGTTGCCGCCGGACACCTTGCGCGAGCACCGTCACCGGGTGGTGGATCAGATTCTGGAAGAACTCGAGCTGACGCCGCACCGCTCGACCCGGATCAGCAAGCTGCCACCAGAAGCGCGCCGGTGCACCTCGCTGGCGATCGAACTCATCACCCGACCGACACTCCTCGTGGTCGACGAGCCAAGCGCCGGGTTGGATGCGGCGCAGGAAAACCACGTGATGGCGGTGCTGCGACGCCAAGCTGACATCGGCTGTGCCGTCGTGGTGGCTATGAATTCGCAGACATCACCGACCCAGCTCAATATGTGCGATCAGGTATTGCTGCTCACGACCGCCGGCACCATGGCTTTCGCCGGCCCGCCCCTGCAGATCGAGTCTGTGATGGGTACCAGCGACTGGTCGATGGTCCTCGCGCAGGTGAGCGCCGATCCCGACGGTGCCCACCGCGCGTTTCGCGCCCGACAGCAAGCGGTGGGTCCGACACCGCCGCCGGAGGTGGCCGCACCCTGGCCGCGGCCCGCCAGGCTCACCGCGAACCGGCAAATCCGGTTAGTGATCGGCCGCCAGGTTCGCCTGCTCTTGGCCAACCGCCTCTACTTTGGCTTCTTGGTCTTGCTGCCGTTCGTGTTGGCGGCCCTGACGCTGTTGATTCCCGGCAATTCCGGCCTGGGCAAGCCGAACCCGGCCAGCCGCGACCTGCATGAGGCCATTGAGATCCTGGCCGCGCTCAACATCGCAGCGGTGATCATCGGCACTGCGCTGACCATCCGCGAGCTGGCTGGCGAGCACCCCGTCTTTCGGCGCGAGCAGGCTGTCGGGCTTTCGACGCCGGCCTACGTGGCCGGCAAGATCATCTTCTTCAGCGTGGCCGCGGCCATCCTGATGGCCATCATGTTCGCGATCGTCGTGGCCGGCAAAGGCGGGCCCGTGCACGGCGCCGTCGTGCTGCAGAACGCGGCGGTCGAGCTCTATGTGACCGTGGCTGTCACTGCGATCGTTTCCGCGGTCATCGGGCTCGCGCTGTCAGCGCTGGGTAAGTCGCTGCGGGAGGTTCCGCCGCTGCTGCTGCCGGTGATCCTGGCATCGGTGCTGTTCAACGGAAGCCTGGTTCAGCTGGTGAGCAAGTGGGGGTTTCAGCAGATCTCGTGGTTTGTCCCGGCCCAGTGGGGCTTCGCGGCCTCGGCGTCCACCGTCGACCTGCGCAGGGTCGACGCGCTGGCCGCCAACGCCCAGATGTGGACGCACTATTCGGGCTGGTGGGTGTTCGACATGATCATGCTGATCGCCTTCGGTGCGATAGGGGCCGCGTTCATCCTGTACCGGCTGCGATCGCCGAGACCCGAAATCCGTTCCCAACCGCTACATCGCGAACAGCAGGAACTGAGTGACCTGCGGGTCCTGCCACCCCGCTAGACATACCGCCTGACGTGGCTGCAGTACTCGGCATATTCCCGGCCGTAGTGCTGCCGCATGAATCGTTCCTCACGCAACACTTGCCGGTGAAACAGCGCGGTGGCGGCGACCAGGTAGATCAGTGGAACCCAATTGGGAAACGCCAAGAGCTGACCGACCAGGAAGACAAAGAAGCCGACGTAGATCGGATTGCGACTCACCGCAAATATCCCCGTCGTCACCAGGCGATCGGGTTGGTCGACATCGATGCCGATCCGGAAGCTCTTGCCAAACGACACTAGGCTGGCGACCAGAATCACGACACCGACCACGCAGAGCCCCACCCCGAACCACGCCGCGGTCGTCGACTGGAAGAACCGCCGGCTGCTGGCCAGCGGCCAACCGAAGGCAGCGGCGAAGACCGTATAGAAGTAGAACAGCGCCACCGGCGGTATCAGGAAGTCCGTCTTGTCGAGTTCTCCGAAATGCATTGCCCGAGTGCCAGTCCTGCGCAAAAGCACGACCCTGCTCACCACCGTGCCCACTAGCAGCACGACCATGAGGGCGGCCAGGTATTGCGGCATCGCGGTCCTAAGTCAGACGATTTAGAACCACTGTGCCCTGATGACGCCCCCCGGCGCCACCGCTTGACATCGCCTTGTTGTTCCCGACTTGTTTCGGAGGCCCGAGCAGCGGGTTACCGTCGCTTTATGGCGCCAGACATGACACGCACTGCCGAACATCTGCGCAACACCTTGGACGGGCGGTGGCGTGACGTGAAGAACCGGATGCGGGCCACGATGACCGAGGAGCTGTTCCGCCCGCATTACACGCCGAACACGGTGATCGCCCGCACCAAGGTGGCCGAGCAAATGAGGATCATGGCCGCGTTCGGCGTCGCTGCCGACAATTTCCGCAAAGAACATGGCGGGACCGGCGACATCGGTGCGGCGATCACGATGATCGAGATGCTCGCGATGTCGGATCTGTCGCTGATGGTCAAGGCCGGAGTGCAGTGGGGGCTGTTCGGCAGTGCCGTCGAGAACCTGGGCACCGAGCGCCACCACGAGGCATACGTCAAGAAGATCATCAGCCTCGAGCTGCGCGGCTGTTTCGCGATGACCGAGACCGGACACGGCAGCGACGTTCAGTCGCTGGAGACCACCGCGACCTACGACCCCGACACCCAAGAGTTCATCATCGACTCCCCCACTCCAACGGCCCGCAAGGACTACATCGGCGGCGCCGCCCAAACCGCCACGATGGCAGCGGTTTTCGCGCAATTGATCACCACCGAAGATGGCAAGCCAGTCAACCACGGCGTGCACTGCCTATTGGTCCCGATCCGCGACGGCGACGGCAACGACCTGCCCGGGGTGACGACGTCGGACTGCGAATACAAGGGCGGCCTGCCCGGCGTCGACAACGGCCGAATCGTGTTCGACCACGTCCGGGCCCCGCGGGAGAACCTGCTGAACAAATACGGCGACGTCGCGGCGGACGGCACTTACAGTTCCCCGATCGAAAACCCCAACCGGCGGTTTTTCACCATGCTGGGCACATTGGTTCGCGGCCGGATCACCGTGGGCGGCAGCGCCGGCGCCGCCGCTCGCGTCGCACTGGACATCGCCACCCGATATGCGTTGCAGCGCACGCAATTCAGCGCACCCGATGAGGACACCGAGGTGCTGATCATGGATTACCTAGTGCATCAGCGCCGACTGTTTCCGTTGATTGCGAAGTCATACGCGCTGCAGTTCGCCCAGAACGAACTGGTCGGCAAATGCCACGACGTGCAGACTGCGGACGCACCCGACGCCGAGGAGCAGCGCGAACTGGAAGCCCGCGCCGCAGGGCTGAAGGCGGCCAACACCTGGCACGCGTCACAGGCCATCCAGGAGGCCCGCGAGGCCTGTGGCGGCGCGGGTTATATGGCCGAGAACCGGCTGATCGCGCTGCGGGGCGACACCGACGTGTTCACCACGTTCGAGGGCGACAACCATGTGCTGACCCAATTGGTGGCCAAGGAGCTGCTGACCGCCTATGCCGACGACATCCGCAGCATGAGCCCGGTCGAATGGGTGCGGTTTGCCGCCAACACCGTCGGTGACCGTGTGATGAAACGCACTGCCGCCGAACCGATTATGCAGAGAATCGTCGACGCCCGGCAAGACAGCGAGGAAGAGGGCAGCCTCCTCAACCGCGGCACCCAAGTCAACATGTTCGAGGAGCGCGAGGACTACCTACTGTCTTCGGTCGCGCGCCGGCTGCAGGGCAAATCAAAAGAGATGTCGGCATTCGACGCCTTCAATGCCGTGCAGGATCATGTGCTGCACGCGGCGAGTGCACACATCGACCGGGTGGTGCTGGAAGCTTTTGTCGCCGGGATCGACTCCTGCGAAGACGAGGAAGCCCGCAAACTGCTCGAGCTCGTCTGCGACCTATACGCGTTGTCGGTGATCGAGGATGACAAGGCCTGGTACATCGAGCACGGATATCTGTCCACCGGGCGAGCCAAGGCAGTCACCCGGGGAATCAACGATCGTTGCCGCGCGCTGCGCCCGTACGCGAAGACGCTCGTCGACGGTTTCGGCATCCCCGAGCCGCTGCGCTACGCCGAGATGCTGCATCCCGAGAATCTGTCCGACTGAGCGCCAACGCTATTGGTTTGGGACCTTCCCGAGCGCCCGCAGCTTGCCGTCAGATCCGATCTGGAACTTCACCGTGCCTATTCCGGTGGGACAGCAGGGCTGATCCGTGCCCTTTTGCCATTGGTACTGGACCGTAATCGTGTCATCCGAGGGCGGCAGCACTGTTATGTACGGCTTCGGATTCGGCGTCGGTGTGCCCAGGGGAGTGTTGTGATCGAAGAACAGCAACTGCTGGGGAGTGGATTCGCTGGCGATGGCCGGGATGATCTGCACCCAGTACAGACGGCATTTCCTGGTGTGCCCGCGCGCGATTTCGACCCAGGTCGAGCCTCCGACGATGATCGGAACAGAGGCCATGGCCTGCCGCACCGTGTCGGCCGTTGGCCCGCCAGAGTCCTTACAGGCGTCAGCCGGCGTCGCTCGCGGCGGCGGAGGGTTCGAGCAACCTGAGGTCAGCAGAATCAGCAGCACCACGATCAGCTGACGACGCACAACCGCGAGCTTAGCGAAGACTGTGAATGTCCCAACGGTTTCGTCGGAGGTGCCGTTCTCAACGGCGCGGCAGGCGCCAGCATGGGTAATGTCGCCCGGGTCGGCGAGTCGATGATGACCGCCTTGACCTAGGGCGATTGCGGTTTTCCTGACACTTCACTACCCCGCCAGCTCCAGTGAGAGGAAGCCGTAAAGCGGGGGAAACACCGGACATCCGGTACCGAAACATCCTTGTCGCACAATTCATCTGGAAACCTATTGCGCTCGAAGGAGGAACATAGGCGTGGCCAGGGAGTCCATGGCGTCCGGTCAGGACGCCGTGAACACTGTGTGCGCTTACTGTGGTGTGGGCTGCGGAATGGTGTTGCAGGTCACAACCGATCCCAAAGGCGAGCGCCATCACGTCGCGAAGTCCGTTGGAAACAAAAATCATCCGGCTAATTTCGGGCGGTTGTGCACCAAGGGTGCGACTACCGCGGACATGCTTGCCGCACCCGGCCGGATGGATTCGGCATACCTGCGCGCCGACCGCAGCGAGCCCCCTGAACTGGTCGACATCGACAACGCGATCACCCAGTCCGCGAAGCGGTTACGGGCGATCATCGACCAGCACGGTCCGGATGCCTTTGCCCTTTACGTCTCGGGACAGATGTCGACTGAGGCTCAGTACTTGGCCAACAAGCTGACCAAGGGGTTCATCGGCACCAATCAGATCGAGTCGAACTCGCGACTGTGCATGGCCAGCGCAGGTTCTGGTTACAAGCTGTCCCTGGGTGCGGATGGGCCGCCCGGCTCTTACCAAGACTTCGATCAGGCCGACGTGTTTTTCGTCATCGGCGCCAACATGGCCGACTGCCACCCAATCCTGTTCCTGCGCATGATGGAGCGTGTCAAAGCCGGCGCGAAACTGCTCGTCGTCGACCCGCGCCGCACCGCAACAGCGGAAAAGGCCGACCTCTTCCTGCAGATCGCCCCCGGCGCCGACCTCGCACTGCTCAACGGGCTGCTGCACCTGATCGTCGAAAACGGGCACACCGACCCCGAGTTCATCGCCGAATTCACCGAAAGCTGGGAGGTGATGCCGAGTTTCCTCGAGCAGTACACCCCCGACAAGGTCAGCGAAATGACCGGCATCCCAGCCGAAGACATCCGCACCGCGGCGCGCTGGATCGGCGAGGCCGGAAACTTCATGAGCTGCTGGACGATGGGACTCAACCAGAGCACCCACGGCACCTGGAACACCAACGCGATCTGCAACCTGCATCTGGCCACCGGCGCGATCTGCAAGCCCGGCAGCGGCCCATTTTCGCTTACCGGACAGCCCAATGCAATGGGCGGTCGCGAGATGGGTTACATGGCGCCGGGTCTACCGGGTCAGCGCTCGGTGGCATCATCTGACGACCGCGATTTCGTCGAGAACATGTGGGGCCTTCCCCGCGGCTCGCTGCGCACGGATGTCGGCACCGGAACAGTCGACATGTTCTCCCGCATGGCCGAGGGTGAGATCAAGGCGTGCTGGATCATCTGCACCAATCCCGTTGCCACGGTGGCCAATCGGAAGACCGTGCTCGCTGGTCTGGAGAGCGCCGAATTGGTGATCGCCCAGGACGCCTTCCTCGAGACCGAGACCAATGAGTACGCCGACGTGTTGTTGCCGGCCGCCCTGTGGGCGGAATCCGAGGGGGTGATGGTCAATTCCGAGCGCAACCTGACGCTGTTCCAGCCGGCCGTCGAGGCGCCTGGGCAAGCACTGCCGGACTGGCAGATCATCGCCCGAATCGCCTGCGAGATGGGGTATTCGGACGCATTCAGCTACGACTCCGCAGAAGACGTCTTCGAAGAGATCAAGCGGTTCTGGAACCCCGCGACCGGTTACGACCTGCGCGGAGCCAGCTACGACCGGCTGCGGCAGACACCGCTGCAATGGCCGTGTCCACCCGACAGCACGTGCGACCGCAACCCGATCCGCTACCTGAACGACGGTGTCAGCCAGACGCAGTTAGTCCGCGAGGATGGCAGCGTGCCCCGGCTGGCCTTCCCTACCGCGAACGGCCGTGCGGTGTTTTTCGCCCGCCCGCACCTGTTGCCCGAGGAAATGCCCGACGACGACTACCCGTTCCTGCTCAACACCGGGCGCCTGCCGCACCAATGGCACACGATGACCAAGACCGGCAAAGTCGCCAAACTCAACAAGCTCAACCCTGGGCCGTTCGTCGAGATCCATCCCGACGACGCTGCCCGGCTGCAAATATGCGACGACGATCAAGTCGAAATCGCTTCCCGCCGTGGCCGAGCCGTGCTGCCCGCTGTGGTCACCGAACGGGTGCGGCCAGGCAACTGCTTTGCACCCTTCCATTGGAACGACTCCTTCGGCGAGTACCTGTCGATCAACGCTGTCACCAACGACGCGGTCGATCCGGTCTCGCATCAACCCGAATTCAAAGCCTGCGCCGTCACCGTGACGAAGGTCGCGGTTGCCAAGCCGGATTCGGAAAGCGGGGGCCCGGTGGCGGCCGACCTCTCAGACGCAGCGGCGCAAGGAGCGGAGGTAATCACTCTGGCGCAGGTTGATGCCTTGGCCGAGATTCTCGGTCTGGCAAGCGAACCGACACCGCAGTTCGGTCCGCTCGGCCGCTCCTACCTTGCCGGAATGCTGATCGGGTTGCGGTCGGAGGCCGGCCGCCGCACGGCCGGGGTGCCCACTCTGCCGCACAGCGCTCCATTCGATTCCAGCACCCGCCTGTGGGTGGACGGTCTCCTCGCGGGGATCTTCGCGCGCACCGAAGCGCCCCGCTCGGTGTCGGTGATCCCGTCCGCCCCACCAACGACCGAGGCGCCGGCCAGCCCGCCCAACGCCCCGGACCCCCATGCTGAAGCAGTGCCCGAACGCGCACCCATCGTGGTGTTATGGGCCTCGCAGACCGGCAACGCCGAAGAGTTGGCTGCCGAGGTCGCCACGCAGCTGGGTGAGGCCGAATTGCCGGTTGCGTTGCACAGCATGGACGACTTTCCGGTGGCCGAGCTGCCGACAAAGCGCGAGCTACTGCTGATCACCAGCACCACCGGTGATGGCGAGCCGCCGGACAACGGCGCCGGCTTCTGGCGGGCGCTCACCGCTGACACCGCTCCACATTTCAGCCAGACCCGCTACGCCGTGCTGGCGCTGGGCGACTCCAACTATGACGACTTCTGCGGCCACGGTCGCAAACTCGACACGCGCCTGGCCGAGCTGGGCGCGACCCGAATTGTCGACCGAGTCGACTGCGAACCCGACTACGAAGACGCCGCGGCCCGCTGGCTCAGCGGGGTGATCCAAGCGCTGACCCGCACACCGACGCCGGTCGGCCCGGGTACCGGCACGGCGACCAAGACAGCCACCACACCGGCCGCCGTGCCTCGCACTGCCAGCCGGTCCGGGGCGCATACGTACACCAAAAAACACCCGCTGATCACCGGCATGGTCCGCAATACCGCGCTCAGCCAGCCGAGATCGGCAAAGGACGTGCGGCAGCTGGTATTTCGCCTTCCCGAAGAAACCATCAGCTACGAGGCCGGGGACGCGCTCGGTGTCTGGCCGCGCAACAGTGAACGGCTGGTCGACGAATGGCTATCAGTTACCGGACTGAACGGCGAAACGCCGGTGGAGGTCGCCGAGCACGGCTTGATGTCGCTGCGGTCCGCTCTCACCGAACGATTCGAGATCGCCCACATCAGCCCGGACCTGCTTCGGTTCGTCCAACAACGAACCGGCGACACCGAACTCGCCGGGCTCATGAAGGCGGAAAACAAGCGCATCCTGTCCGATTGGTTGTGGGGCCGTCAGTCCGTTGACCTACTCGCTCAGCTGCCGGTCACCGCGTCCGTCGACGAGTGGCTGACCTTGCTCAAACCGCTTCAGCCGCGACTGTATTCGATCTCCTCCAGCCCCGAGGAGAACCCGCTGGAGGTCCAACTGACCGTCTCGCCGGTGCGCTACAACTTCAAGGGTGTGCCAGGCCGCGGAGTGTGCTCAACATATCTGGCGGACCGCTCCCCCGGCGATCAGGTCGCACTCTACGTGCGGCCGTCCAGCAATTTCCGGCCCCCGAGCGATCCCCACGCGCCGATGATCATGATCGGCCCCGGAACGGGGATCGCGCCCTTCCGTGGTTTCCTGCAGGAACGTCGCGCACTCGGCCACGCCGGACCCAACTGGTTGTTTTTCGGCGAGCAGCACGCCGCCACCGACTACTACTACAGCGACGAGATCGAGGAGATGCACGCCGACGGGTTCCTGACCGAGCTGGACCTGGCGTTCTCCCGGGATCAGCGCGACAAGGTCTACGTGCAGCACCTGATGCACAGGCGCGGCGCCGAGCTGTGGCGCTGGTTGCGGGACGGCGCGCAGGTGTACGTCTGCGGCAATGCCGACCCGATGGCTAAAGACGTCGATCGCGCGCTGTGCGAAATCGCCGCCGAACACGGCAACCTCGATGGAGACGCCGCGAGGGCCTACATCCAGTCGCTGAGCGCCGACAAGCGCTACCACCGCGACGTCTACTGACGCCATCTTGGGTTTCCGAGACGCCGTAATGCGGCCGAAACGTCGGACGCCTTTTGCCGAAACATCTTCGTCGCACTATTCACTCAAGATTTGGTCGCGCGCTCAAGAGAGGGGCACACGCGTGGCTCGGGAGTGTGATGTGCCGGTTAGAGACGCCATGACGACTGTGTGCCCGTTGCAGTGTCGGCGCCGGTATGGCGCGGAAAGCCTGAACCCCGGTGACCAGGCGTCGGCCCGTGACCACGTCGATTGGGCGGGATTGCCGATCAACCTGGACTTGGCATTTTCCCAGGCACAGCGAGACAAGGTCTACGCACAGCACCTGATGCGCATGCGCCGGGCTCAGCTGCGGTTTTGGTTGCACGGCGGGGCACGGCTGTGCGCCTGTGAAATCGCCGCCGAGGATACGAACCTCGATGCGGACGCGGCCCAATCCATGTTCGGTCGATAGCGATCTGCACTAATGCGGTGTTGAAGCGCAGGTGAGGCAGCCAGGCCGCGACTAGAGCATGTCCTATAGTGGGGCCATGCAACAGGCCACAAAGCCGCGCCCTGACTTTACGCGCTGCCCCGCCGTGGATTCTTGTTGTCGTTGTTGTTGATTTGCTGACGCCTGCCGACGCTCAAGCAATCCTCGCGCTTTTCCCGGTGCCGGCGGGACCGAGACGCGGGTAATCACAAGTCTTGTACCGACACCGCCTAAGGAAGAAGTTTCATGAGCATCGCCGAGGACGTCACACAGCTAGTCGGGGGCACACCACTGGTGCGGCTGCGCCGCGTCACCGAAGGCGCCGTCGCCGATGTTGTCGCCAAGTTGGAGTTCTTCAACCCGGCGAGCAGTGTGAAGGACCGCATCGGGGTCGCCATGATCGACGCGGCGGAGCAGGCGGGCCTGATCAAGCCTGACACGATCATCCTCGAGCCGACGAGCGGGAACACCGGCATCGCGCTGGCGATGGTGTGCGCAGCGCGTGGGTACCGATGTGTGCTGACTATGCCCGACACCATGAGCATCGAGCGGCGAATGCTACTGCGCGCCTACGGTGCTGAACTCGTCCTGACTCCTGGTGCCGACGGCATGCCGGGCGCCATCGCCAAGGCCGAGGAACTGGCCAAGACCGACCAGCGGTATTTCGTGCCCCAGCAATTCGAGAACCCGGCCAACCCGGCGATCCACCGCGCAACCACCGCCGAGGAAGTGTGGCGCGACACCGACGGGAAGGTCGACATCTTCGTGTCCGGAGTCGGCACCGGCGGCACCATCACCGGTGTCGCCCAGGTCATCAAGGAACGCAAGCCGTCGGCGCAATTCGTCGCCGTCGAACCGGCCGCCTCACCGGTGCTGTCCGGCGGCCAGAAGGGACCCCACCCGATCCAGGGCATCGGCGCCGGGTTCATCCCGCCGGTGCTCGACCAGGAGCTGGTCGACGAGGTCATCACGGTCGGCAACGAAGACTCGCTCAACCTGGCCCGGCGGCTGGCCGCCGAAGAGGGACTGCTGGTCGGCATCTCCTCGGGTGCGGCCGCGGTGGCGGCCCTGCAGGTCGCGCGGCGGCCCGAGAACGGCGGCAAGCTCGTCGTCGTCGTTCTCCCCGACTTCGGCGAGAGGTACCTGAGCACGCCGCTATTCGCCGACGTGGCGGACTAGCCATGTTCGCGGCCATGCGGCAGGACATACGCGCGGCCAAGGAGCGCGATCCCGCCAGGCCCACCACGCTGCAGGTCATCTTCGCCTACCCGGGCGTGCACGCCATCTGGGGTCACCGGATCAGCCACTGGCTGTGGAACCGCGGGGCGAGATTGGCCGCGCGGACGTTCGCCGAGCTCACCCGCATTTTCACGGGAGTCGACATCCATCCCGCCGCGATCCTCGGCCCCGGCCTGTTCATCGACCACGCGACGGGTGTGGTAATCGGAGAAACCGCGGAGGTGGGCGAGGACGTCATGATGTACCACGGCGTCACCCTCGGCGGCAGCGGCGCCGATACCGGGAAACGCCATCCCACCGTCGGCGACCGCGTGACCATCGGCGCCGGAGCCAAGATTCTCGGCGCGATCAAAATCGGCGACGACAGCCGGATCGGCGCCAACGCCGT
>DASZLQ010000148.1:0-11105 GCA_035552295.1 Mycobacterium sp.
ACTTGGCGGCGACGACGAATCCGCGGATGATCGCCTCGATATCGGTCGACTGCGCGGCCGCCTGGTCGGCCAGGCCGGTGATCGTCAGCTGAACCAGATATCGCTGGTTGGCGGGTGGCGATCCAGTGGGGATGACGATCCGGTTCCAGCTGTGCAGACGCGTGCCATCGAGGTCGTAGCTGCCCTGGATCATCGACGAGGGAAATCCGTTGAAGGGGGCCGTCGACGCGTCCAGTTGCTTGAAGTTCTCGAACAGCTGGGCATCGTCATTGCCGTGCTTGATGACCTGGGCCGGGTCGAAGTCCCCACGCAGCTTGAACACCACGAGCCTTGCCGTCGGGTACTTGCCGCCCTTGGAGATCATCACGGTCTCCGGCGTGATCTTTTTCGGATCGTTGAACGCCGACCAGCCCGGTGGCGTTGGTATCGACACGGTCAGATCGGTCAGGGTGCTCGGCGCCACCTGCTGCCCGGTCACGCCGATGCTCTCCAGATACTTCGACACGGGGACGGGCTTACTGGTCATCGTGGTGGTAGTAGCCGTCGAACTCGTCCCCAAGACCGACGAGTAGTCAGGGGCTTTCGGGGCGCAGGAGACCACAGACGTCGTCAGCGCGACCATCGCGGCAGCGGCCACGACTGTGCGGTGAGCCGTCACAGAATCTCGCGGACCGCATCGATTGGCCGTGCCAGCCGCGTCCCCTTCGGTGTGATGACAAACGGCCGTTCGATCAGGATGGGGTGCTCGGCCATGGCGTCGAGCAGTTCGCCGTCGGTGGCGTCGGTGAGGTTGAGTTCGGCGTACAGCGGTTCCCGCTTGCGCACCGCGGTGCGCGCATCGATGCCGGCATCGCTGATCATGCGAACGAGCTCGTCCCGCGATGGCGGCGTTTTCAGGTATTGGACGACGGTGGGATCAAAACCGTTGTCCCGCAGCAAATCAAGCGTCATGCGCGATGTGCTGCACTTCGGGTTGTGGTAGATGACGCTGTCGGGTGAACCGGAAGCCATCTATGCGTCTCCGTCGAATAGCCCTGTGACTGAGCCATTTTCGAAAACTGCGCGAATGGTGCTGGCCAGCAGCGGCGCGATGGACAAAACCGTGAGCTGGGGGAAACGCTTCTCCTCGCCGATCGGGAGCGTGTTCGTGACGATCACCTCACGGGCGCCGCAAGCCGCGAGGCGCTCAGCGGCCGGCTCCGACAGCACCCCGTGGGTCGCGGCGATGACCACCTCGCTGGCGCCGTCGTCGCGCAACAGCTGCACCGCGCCGGCAATGGTGCCGCCGGTGTCGATCATGTCGTCGATCAGGACGCAGGTCCGGCCGTCGACTTCGCCGACGACGCGGTTGGAGACCACCTGGTTGGGTACGCGCGGGTCACGGGTCTTGTGTATGAAGGCCAGCGGAACGCCGCCCAATGCGTCGGCCCACTTCTCGGCGATGCGCACCCGGCCGGAGTCGGGGGAGACCACCACCATGTTGCCGTCCGGGTAGTTGTCCCTGATGTAGCCGGTCAGCAGGTTCTGTCCGCGCATGTGGTCCACGGGCCCGTCGAAGAAGCCCTGGATCTGGTCGGTGTGCAGGTCGACGGTCACGATCCGGTCGGCTCCTGCCGTCTTGAGCAGGTCGGCGACCAGCCGCGCCGAAATCGGTTCGCGGCCGCGGTGCTTCTTGTCCTGGCGGGCGTAGGGGTAGAACGGCATGACGGCGGTGATCCGCTTGGCGCTGCCCCGCTTGAGCGCGTCGATCATGATCAGCTGTTCCATCAGCCAGTCGTTCACCGGCGCTGGATGCGATTGCAGGACGAACGCGTCAGAGCCACGCACCGATTCGTGGAATCGCACGAAGATCTCACCGTTGGCGAACTCCCGCGCGGTCTGCGCGGTGACGTGGACGTCGAGTTCTTTGGCTACCTGCTCGGCCAGCTCGGGATGCGCCCGGCCGGAAAAGAGCATCAGGTTTTTGCGGTTATCGGTCCAGTCGTGGCTCACCGTGCTGCCCTCGCCGTTCGGGGTCGAAATGGATGCCCCATCGTAAGCGAAGCGCCTAGATGGATCACCGGGTTGTCGCGTGTCGGGTTCATGGTGTCTGATCGGGGTCGGGTGGGGGTGTGGGATGCTGGCCGGCCTTTTCGGCGGCTCCGGCGGCCGCGCTGCCCGGCCGCTTGTGCTGCACCCAGTTCTCGATATTCCGTTGTGGACCCGCCGAAACCGCCAGCGCACCCGGCGGGACATCGTCGCGCACCACCGTGCCGGCGCCGGTGTAGGCCCCGTCGCCGACGGTCACCGGCGCCACGAACATGGTGTCCGACCCGGTGCGCACGTGCGAGCCGATCGTGGTGCGGGCCTTGGATTCGCCGTCGTAGTTGACGAACACGCTGGATGCACCGATATTGCTGTGCTCGCCGATATCGGCGTCGCCGACGTAGGTGAGATGCGGAACCTTGGTGCCGGTGCCGATGGTGGAGTTCTTGGTCTCGACGAACGCGCCGAGCTTGCCGTCGGCTCCCAGCACGGTGCCGGGCCGCAGGTAGGTGTACGGACCGACCGTCGCGCCGCCACCGATCGACGATGACGAGCCGTGGGTGCGCATCACTGACGCCCCGTCACCCACGGTGACGTCGGTCAGCGTGGTGTCGGGGCCGACGACGCAGCGACCGCCGATCTGGGTGCGCCCGAGCAGCTGCGTTCCGGGATGGATGACGGTGTCGCGGCCGATCGTCACGTCGACGTCGATCCAGGTGGTCGCCGGATCGACCACGGTCACGCCGGACATCTGGTGGGCGGCGACAATCCGGCGGTTCAGCTCGGCGCCCAGCTCGGCGAGCTGGACGCGGTTATTGACGCCGGCCACCAGTGCGCTGTCGTCGACGTGCTGAGCAACTATTGACCGGCCGTCGCCGCGAAGGATGGCGATCTCATCAGTGAGGTAGAGCTCCCGTTGGGCGTTGTTGGAGCTCACGCGCGCCAGGGCCGACCGCAACGCCGCGATGTCGAACGCGTAGACACCGGCGTTGACCTCGCGGATCTCGCGCTGCGAGGGCGTGGCGTCGGCATGTTCGACGATCGCCATCACTTCATTGTCCTGGGTGCGCAGAATGCGGCCGTAGCCGAAGGGTTCGCTCAGCGTGGTCGTCAGCACGGTCACCGCGGCCGACGCCGCATTATGGGTCGCGATCAGGTCGGCCAGGGTGTCGGAGTCCAGCAGTGGTGTATCGCCCGAGGTGACGATGACGATGCCGGCGTAGTCATCGGGCAGCTCGGACAGCCCGCAGAGCACCGCGTGACCGGTTCCCAGCGGTCGATCCTGCAGCGCCACGTCGATCGGACGTCCGAGGCGCTCGGCTAGTTCGGCGACAAGCGGCGCGATGCGCTGGTGATCGTGGCCCAGGACCACAACCAGACGCTGGGGCGCCACCTTGGCCACCGCATGCAGCGAGTGGGACAACATGCTGCGGCCGGCGATGGTATGCAGCACCTTCGGGGTTTCTGACCGCATCCTGGTGCCGGGCCCGGCCGCCAAGACCAGGACCGCGGTGTCACCACGAAACGACATGAATCTCCCTTCTGCGCGCGACCGTGCGTGTCTGTACGCCGACACGCCGTTAAGCGTGTCACTTCATGCACGCTCGCGGCAAAGAGCCATGCTCCGTCGCCAGGACTCGAACCTGAACTTTCTGAACCAAAATCAGAGGTGCTGCCGATTACACCACGACGGATTGCCTACCACGGCGGGTGGCGGCTCATCGCCGACCGCGCCAACAAGACTCTAAACGCTACCGGGGCCGATGGCGGCTCCAGGGAAAAGTCATACAACTTCACCTGCGCAAACCGATACCCTGATTTACGTGGCAGCTCCGGATAAAGAAGTGCGGGCCCCGCGCGCCCGGATGACCGGTAGCGCGCGCCGGCACCAACTCATCGGTATCGCGCGCTCGCTGTTCGCCGAACGCGGCTATGAAGGCGCCTCGATCGAGGAGATCGCGCAGCGTGCCAACGTGTCCAAGCCGGTCGTCTACGAACATTTCGGCGGCAAAGAAGGCCTGTATGCCGTGGTGGTCGACCGTGAGATGTCGGCGCTGCTGGACGGCATCACCTCGTCGCTGACCAACAACCGGTCCCGGGTGCGCGTCGAGAGGGTCGCGCTGGCGTTACTCACCTACGTCGAAGAACGCACCGATGGCTTCCGGATCATGATCCGCGACTCGCCGGCCGCGATCAGCTCGGGAACCTATTCCAGCCTGCTCAACGACGCCGTCAGTCAGGTCAGCTCCATCCTGGCCGGCGACTTCGCGCGTCGCGGCCTGGATGCGGATCTGGCGCCGCTCTACGCCCAGGCTTTAGTCGGCTCGGTGTCGATGACGGCCCAGTGGTGGCTGGATACCCGCGAGCCCAAGAAAGAAGTGGTCGCCGCGCACCTGGTCAACCTGATGTGGAATGGCCTGACCCATCTGGAAGCCGATCCCAAGCTGCAGGACGAGTAGTCGAGGGTTTGGTCCCGCAGGACCGGCCTAACCGCAGTCGCGGGAGAGCAGGTCGGCGATCGTTTCGCGGCGGACCAGTTCGCGGGCCCGGCCGTCCTTGACCGCCACCAGTGGCGGCCGGCAGACCATGTTGTAGTTCGACGCCATGCTGTGGTGGTAGGAGCCGGTGCACGCCACGGCCAGCAGGTCGCCGGGATGCAGGTCCGCCGGTAGCTCGATATCGCGCGCGATCTCGTCGCCCGCTTCGCAGTGCCGGCCGGCTACGGTGACGCGTTGCCTGGCTCCCAGCGAATGCCTGTTCGCCAATGCGACCGTGTATTGTGCGCCGTACAACGTCACCCGCGGGTTGTCGCTCATACCGCCGTCCACGGCGACGAAAGTGCGCCCACCCGGTTGCGTCTTGATCGAGCACACCCGGTACAGCGTCACGCCGGCTCGGCCACTGATGGCGCGGCCCGGTTCCACCACAACGGTCGGTCGGGGGAAATGTTCGGCGGCGCAAGCCTCGTCCAGCGCGTCCTCGATGACACCCGCCAGCTCGTCGACGTTGAGTTCGCGATCACCGGAGACGTAGGGGATCCCATGACCGCCGCCGATGTTCAGCTCGGTGAGGATGACGCCGTGCTGGGCGCGGATGTCGGCCATGGCGGCGATCATCCGGTGGATGGCCTCGCCGAACAGGCCGGCGTCGGTGACCTGCGAACCGATATGGCAGTGCAACCCGACCAGGTCGAGGATCGGGTGCGCCAGCACTCGCTTGACCGCGTCGGCGGCGTTGTCACCGTCGATGGTGAACCCGAACTTCTGGTCGCTGATACCGGTGGTGACGGCGCGATGTCCGTGGATGTCGATGTCGGGCGTCACCCGGATGAGCACCGGTTGGCGCCCGCGCGCGAGGCCCGCGAGGTAGGCGATTTCGATGGAGGAATCCAGCACGATGCGCCCGACCCCGACACGGACCGCTTCGCGCAATTCGTCGGGGGACTTGGCGTTGCCGTGCATGACGATGCGGGCCGGGTCAACTCCGCCGGCCAGCGCAACGGCCAGCTCACCGCCCGAGCAGACATCGACAGCGAGGCCCTCTTCCCGCGCCCAGCGCGCCACCGCGGTGGTCAGCAGCGACTTTCCGGCATAGACGACCTCAATATCGCGCAGCGCCTTGCGGTAGCGGCGGGCGCGGTGCCGGAAATCGGTCTCGTCGATGACGTATGCCGGGGTGTGGAACTCGTCGGCGATATCGGTCAGCGCTACGCCGCCGACCCACAGCCGGCCGTCCTCGTCGGAATGCGTGGTGACCGGCCAGATCGCAGGATCGAAGCGCACCGGTGCCGCCTGACCGAGAGACGGCAGGATGTCGAGCAATGTCATGACTTCAAGGTGCGCCCGGCGAGGGTCGGGTGACGAATTCTTGACGATTCTTTGACGCGGCCGGGCCCAATCTTGACGAAGTTCGGTGCCCCCAGATGGCCCCCTAGAATGGCCTCATCATGACCGCACCGGGGCCTGCTCGCCCAGAAACCCCGATCGCGGGGCTCGTTGAATTGGCGCTGACATCGCCGACTTTCCTGCAGCTCATCGAGCGCGCAGCCGCCCGACCCGCGGAATTGAGCCTGGTCGGTCCGGCCAGCGCACGGTTGTTCGTCACCAGCGCGCTGGCGCGACTCAATCCCTTGTTGGTGGTCACCGCCACCGGGCGCGAAGCCGACGATCTGACCGTTGAACTGCAAAGCGTCCTCGGCGATGCGGTGGCGGTCTTCCCGTCCTGGGAGACGCTGCCGCACGAACGGCTTTCACCCGGTGTCGACACCGTCGGCGCCCGGCTGATGGTGCTGCGCCGGCTGGCCCATCCCGATGACACCCGGTTGGGCCCGCCCCTGCAGGTGGTGGTGACCACGGTCCGATCGCTACTGCAGCCGATGACACCGCAGCTGGGCTTGGTGGAACCGGTCACGTTGAGCGTCGGCCAGGAAGTCGAATTCGAGGGCGTCGTGGCCCGGCTGGTCGAGCTGGCCTACACGCGGGTGGACATGGTCGGCCGGCGCGGCGAATTCGCCGTCCGCGGCGGGATTCTCGACGTTTTCGCTCCGACCGCCGAACACCCGGTGCGCGTGGAGTTCTGGGGCGACGAGATCACCGAGATGCGGATGTTCGCGGTCGCCGATCAGCGTTCCATCCCCGAGATCGACGTGGACACGCTGGTCGCGGTCGCGTGCCGTGAACTGCTGCTCAGCGACGACGTGCGGGCGCGGGCCGCCCAGCTTGCCGCACGACATCCCGCGGGCGAGGGCGCGATCACCGGCAGCCTCACCGACATGCTGGCCAAGCTGGCTGAGGGTATCCCGGTCGACGGCATGGAGGCGCTGCTGCCGGTGCTTCGGCCCGACGACCACGTACTGCTGACCGATCAGCTGGCCAAGGGCACCCCGGTCTTGCTGTGCGACCCGGAAAAGGTGCGCCGCCGGGCGGCTGACCTGATCAAGACCGGCCGTGAGTTTCTCGAGGCATCGTGGTCGGTCGCCGCCCTGGGTGGTGACGGAGATCAAGCGCCCGTCGACGTCAAGCAGCTGGGTGGGTCGGGGTTCGCCGAACTGGGCGACGTGCAGGCCGCGGCGGCCCGCTGCGGTCATCCCTGGTGGACGTTGAGTCAGCTGTCCGACGAGTCGGCCGTGGAGCTGGATATCCGGGCGGCGCCGTCGGCTCGTGGACATCAACATGACATCGACAGCATCTTTGCGATGCTGCGCGCGCACGTCACGACCGGCGGTTACGCGGCGGTGGTCGCACCCGGCACCGGGACAGCCCATCGAGTGGTGGAGCGGTTGGCCGAATCCGACACCCCCGCCGCCATGCTGGAATCGGGTGCGGCGCCGAAGCTCGGCGTTGTCGGGGTGCTCAAGGGCCCGCTGCACGACGGTGTCGTGGTACCCGGCGCCAACCTGGTCGTCATCACCGAGACCGATCTGACCGGCAACCGGGCGACATCTGTTGAGGGCAAGCGGCTGGCGGCCAAGCGCCGCAACACCGTCGACCCGCTGGCGCTCACGGCGGGCGACTTGGTGGTGCACGACCAGCACGGAATCGGGCGGTTCGTGGAGATGGTCGAGCGCACCGTCGGCGGCGCCCGGCGCGAGTACCTGGTACTCGAGTACGCCTCGAGCAAGCGGGGCCAGCAGGCCGACAAGCTGTATGTCCCGATGGACTCCCTGGACCAGCTGTCGCGGTATGTCGGGGGGCAAGCCCCGGCGCTGAGCCGGCTCGGCGGCAGCGACTGGACCAACACCAAGACCAAGGCGCGCCGCGCGGTCCGTGAGATCGCCGGCGAGCTGGTATCGCTGTACGCCAAACGACAGGCGAGCGCCGGACACGCATTCGGGCCGGACACCCCGTGGCAGGCCGAGATGGAAGATGCGTTCGGCTTCACCGAGACCGTCGACCAGTTCACCGCGATCACCGAGGTCAAGGCGGACATGGAAAAGCCGATTCCGATGGACCGGGTGATCTGCGGTGACGTCGGCTACGGCAAGACCGAGATCGCGGTACGGGCGGCGTTCAAGGCGGTGCAGGACGGTAAACAGGTCGCCGTACTGGTCCCCACCACGCTGTTGGCCGACCAGCATCTGCAAACGTTCGGCGAGCGGATGGCCGGTTTCCCGGTGGTCGTCAAGGGGTTGTCCCGGTTTACCGACGCCACCGAATCTCGCGCCGTGATCGATGGCCTGGCCGGCGGGTCGGTGGACATCGTGATCGGCACGCATCGGCTGCTGCAGACCGGAGTGCGCTGGAAAGATCTGGGCCTTGTCGTGGTCGACGAGGAGCAGCGGTTCGGCGTCGAGCACAAGGAGTACATCAAGTCGCTGCGCACCCATGTCGACGTGCTGACCATGAGCGCCACCCCGATCCCGCGCACCCTGGAGATGAGCCTGGCCGGGATTCGCGAGATGTCGACGATCCTGACGCCGCCCGAAGAGCGCTACCCGGTGCTGACTTACGTTGGCCCGCACGACGATAAGCAGGCCACCGCCGCTTTGAGGCGTGAGCTGCTGCGCGACGGGCAGGCCTTCTACGTGCATAACCGGGTCAGCTCCATCGATCGGGCCGCCGCCCGGGTGCGCGAGCTGGTGCCCGAGGCGCGGGTCGTCGTCGCGCACGGGCAGATGCCCGAGGACCTGCTGGAACGAACCGTCCAGGGATTCTGGAACCGCGAATACGACATCCTCGTCTGCACCACGATCGTGGAGACCGGCCTGGACATCTCCAACGCCAACACGCTGATCGTCGAGCGCGCCGACACCTTCGGCCTATCTCAGCTGCACCAGCTGCGCGGCCGGGTCGGCCGCAGCCGCGAGCGCGGTTATGCCTACTTACTCTATCCGCCGCACGCGCCGCTGACCGAGACGGCCTACGACCGGTTGGCGACCATCGCGCAGAACAACGAGTTGGGCGCGGGCATGGCGGTCGCGCTCAAGGACCTCGAGATCCGCGGCGCCGGGAACGTGCTCGGCGTCGAGCAGTCCGGGCACGTCGCCGGGGTCGGGTTCGACCTGTACGTGCGGCTGGTGGGCGAGGCCGTGGAGGCGTACCGGGCGGCCTTACAAGCGGCGGAAGACGGCCAGACGGTCACCACGCCCGAGGAGCAAAAGGACGTCCGGATCGACCTGCCGGTGGACGCGCACCTGCCGCCGGACTACATCGCCAGCGACCGGCTCCGGCTGGAGGGCTACCGGCGGCTCGCCGCCGCTTCTGACGACGCCGCCATCAGCGCCGTTGTTGAGGAGCTCGTCGACCGCTACGGCGCGCTGCCCGAGCCCGCCGAGCGGCTGGTGGCCGTGGCGCGATTGCGGCTGCTGTGCCGCGGCGCCGGCATCACCGAGGTCTCGGCCCCGTCGGCGGCGACCGTGCGGCTGTCGCCGGTGACGCTGCTGGACTCGGCCCAGGTGCGGCTCAAGCGGATGTACCCGGCGGCGCACTACCGGGCCACGACGTCCACGGTCCAGGTGCCCATTCCGCGGTCCGGCGGCATCGGCGCGCCACGCATGCGCGACGTCGAGTTGCTCCAGATGGTGGCCAACCTGGTAACGGCACTGGAGGGGAAACCACAGCTAGAGATTGGTATAACGAGTGCGTCACCAGCATCGATGTCCGGGGAGGAGCGACAGGCGCGATGATCGTCGTCTTGTTCGACCGCCGCCGCCCCTCTCTGGTGCCCGTCGAGGCCATCGAGCACCTGACCGGCGAGGTGCAATACACCGAGGAGATGCCGGTCGCGGTTCCGTGGTCGCTGCCCGCGGCGCGGCCCGTGCACTCCGGGGACGACGCGCCGGTGCTGCTGTCATCCGATCCGGACCACCCCGCCGTGACCGCCCGGCTGGCGGCCGGGGCCCGGCTGATCTCGGCGCCGGACACGCCGCGCGGCGAGCGACTGATCGACGCCGTCGCGATGATGGACAAGCTACGCACCGCGGGACCGTGGGAAAGCGAGCAAACCCACGACTCGTTGCGCAGGTTCCTGCTCGAGGAGACCTACGAGCTGCTGGACGCCGTGCGCAGCGGCAACGCCGATCAGCTGCGCGAAGAACTCGGCGACGTGTTGCTACAGGTCCTCTTCCACGCCCGCATCGCCGAGGACGCGCCGCAGCTTCCCTTCACCATCGACGACGTCGCCGCCACGCTGATGCGCAAGCTGGGCCACCGGGTGCCCGGAGTTCTTGCGGGGCAATCGATTTCGCTCGAAGATCAGTTGGCGCAGTGGGAGGAGCGCAAAGCCGCCGAAAAGTCGCGGAACTCGGTGATGGACGACGTCCACACCGGTCAGCCGGCATTGGCGTTGGCGCAGAAAGTGATTCAACGCGCGGAGAAGGCCGGGCTGCCGGCCGCCCTGATCCCCGTCGAGATCACGTCCATCTCCGTGTCGGCCGACGTTGATGCGGAAAGCGCGCTTCGCGCGGCGGTTTTGGAGTTCGTTGACACGGTCCGCAGTGCAGAGAGGGCGATCGCGGCCACCCGCCGCGGCGACAGCGTTCCGGTGGAGCTGGACGTGGCGCAGCTCGGCGAAGTCACCGAGGGGGAATGGCGCGCGCACTGGCCATCGAGTGAATTGGGCATCCACGAGGCGGCCACCGCGGACGCGGCGGCGTCCGGTGCTATGAAGAAGGCGTCCGAGGCGTCCGACGGGGACTCCAAGAAGCGCCGAGGCCGGAAATAGGGTTCAATTGGCGGCTTCTGCCGCCTGTCACCCAGTAACGTCGCGGGGTGAGTGATCGCTAGCCATAGTTGCTGGTAGCTAACACCAAATTGGCTGACGACGGACGCCGTATCGGTGGGCTCGGGACCGGAATCGGCCGGGTGGGGCCGAAACCCGTGGGACGATGGTCGTGGTCGAAATTTGTGTAGGGAAAGTTCAGGGGAGCTCTAAAAGTCATGGTGTCGCCGAGGCGTTGGTTGCGTGCGGCCGCCGTGATCGGCGCGACTGCCATGATCCTTGCGTCCAGCTGCACCTGGCAGCTCAGCCTGTTCATCCCGGAAGGCGTCCCGCCGCCGGCCGGGGCTCCGGTGCCGCCGGTGGACACTCACCTCAGCGGCCGGCCGGCGGATCAGTTGCGCCAATGGGCCGAGCAGCGGTCG
>DASZLQ010000149.1:0-11597 GCA_035552295.1 Mycobacterium sp.
TCCGCTGTACGTGCTGCTCCTTCGCGGCAGCGGTACGCCGCGGTACAGGCCGAGCAGCGGCTGCCCGTCGGGAGGCTCGTCCTCGACGACGATCTCGACGTTGCTCATCGCCGCACGGAGATCGGCCGGCAGGGAGCTCAGTGCGTCGTCAATCGCCTCCTCGAACGGATCATTGAGACCCGGGCCCGAACGCGCATCCATCTCCGTAATGGTGCCAGAATCGGTGCTAGTCCACAGCGTCTTACATTTTGTACTACACTGATGGGATGGCTGACACCATAACGTTCCGGCCCGACGAGGACGCGGCTCGCGCCCTCGAGGTCCTCACCAAAGACGGCACACCAGTGTCAACGGCGGTCCGCTCGGCGTTGATTGACGCCGCGCGCCGGCAAGCCGCTGCACGACTACGCGCGGAGGCTGAGCAGCTCGCTGCCGACGAGCAAGATCGGGCTGAGGCGGCGCAGGTCCTGCGCGATATGGAGACGCTGCGTGCGTGGTGAGGTGTACCGGCTCCGTGCGCCCCGCGATGCTCGTGGTCACGAGCAGGCTGGTTCGCGATATGCGGTGGTTGTCCAGTCAGATCAACTGCCATTGTCAACTTGGCTGGTGGCACCGACGTCAATGTCAGCGCGCGCTGCCAGCTTCCGCCCGGAGGTCCAGATTGCTGGGCAACTCACTCGCGTCTTGGCTGAGCAGACCGCCGCGGTCGACCCCAGCCGTCTCGCTGAAAGCTCAGGCCATCTGACATTCGAAGAGTTGCGCCGCGTCGACGCAGCCTTGCGCCTCGTGCTAGACGTCTAAGAATGTGGGATTGACCTCTGCACACGCCTTCTCGATCCCTCGAAACCAGGTACGGCCCCCCGAGAAGTCCCCGACCCCACACCTTGGCCTTTTCCGACC
Source organism: Mycobacterium sp. (assembly GCA_035552295.1). Classification (GTDB taxonomy): domain Bacteria; phylum Actinomycetota; class Actinomycetes; order Mycobacteriales; family Mycobacteriaceae; genus Mycobacterium. The sequence continues at coordinate 901 of DASZLQ010000149.1, forward strand.
ACACCCCCAGCCAATCGTCACTGTGACGATATTGGTTGGCGCGCAGGGCAAATACACGAATCGCTTCACCCGAGTACTCGGTTTCCGAAATGCCGACCCAGGCATTAGCGCCAGCGATTCAGCCCCGGTTGCTGACTGGGCTACAAAACCCACACTGGCTCACGTGTGGAACGTGATGAGTGCGAGCCTCCGGTTCCCCGGCGCGGCTAGGGAAGGTCTGCTCCGCTGGCGGTGTTGCAAGTTGAGGTCAGTCGGAAAGGAACTTTGAGTTGACGCCAATGGGATTTCACGAGGGCGAGCTGGCAACACAGCGCCGAGCCGGCGTTCAAGTCGAGGTCAAGCGCCTCGAGAAGATGCTCAATTCCGCCCAAGTCTCCGCGGGTGCTTCGAGATCTCTTGCGGTACAGAGCTTCGCCGCGGTGACGGGACGTGACCGCGAGGGTGTCTTATGGATCTCGCCGCTGACGGGACCGCCGGGATTCTTGCAAGGGGAAGATGAAATCTTGCGGGTTTCCGCCGTGCCTCGTAAGGGTGATCCGCTTCATCGGATCCCGGTCGGTCAACAACTCGGATTGATCGCCGTCGACTTCGCCGCACGCCGCCGAACACGGATCAACGGGACCCTTGTCAGCAGCGACAATGCCGGTATGACGGTGCACATTGACCAGGCGTATGGGAATTGCCCGCAGTACGTTCACCGTCGCGATCTCAAGGCCTCTACGCTTGCCGCGCCTGCGGCAGACGAGAGGCGTGGAACACTGCTAGCGCCAAGTGATCAGGCAATGATCGCAGCGTCCGACACGTTCTTCCTCGGCACAACCCATCCCGTTCGGGGCAGCGATGCCTCGCACCGGGGAGGCCCAGCTGGGTTCGTCCGCGTCGACTCCCCCGAGCGGCTATGGTGGCCGGATTATCCGGGGAACAACATGTTCAACAGCTTCGGCAACCTCACGGTCGACAATGAGGCCGCGCTGTTGTTCACCGATTTCACCACCGGGTCCACCCTGCAAGTGTCCGGGACCGCCGAGGTGCAGTGGACCGCTCCGGGTGCGGCAGGTGATGACGGCGGTGTGGGCCGTCGCGTCGCATTCTCAGTCGGCGCCGTCGTGGCGCTTGGACACTGACGCGAAAATTGGTGCCGACAAAGACATTCCGCATGCAACACGAGCGGTTTACTGTCAAGTACCCCACCGACTTGCCACTGTCAGTCACGCACGTGCTGAGCCTCTTCAGGAGTCCAGGCCAGCGGATTGCCCGGCTGACTGGGAAAGAGATAGTCGAGAAAGGCCGCGGCCGTCGGTTGTGGTTCGTGATTGGCCAGCCCTGGTCGCTCGTTGGCTTCGATAAAGGCGTATTCGGTGCCGGTGATGTCCGGGACAATCAGGTCGATGCCCGTCACCGGGATACCAATCGCCGTGGCGGCTGCCACCCCAACATGACACAGTTCCGAGTTCACCTGCGCGGTGACATCGTGGATGGTGCCGCCCTGATGCAGGTTGGCGGTATGGCGAACGCGGAGCCGAGTTCCCTTGGGTAGCACGTCATCCAGCGTCCAACCCGCTTCGGCGACCGTTGCCCCGGTGATTTCGTCGAGCGGGATGAGGGACTCACCGCCAGTGGCCGCAGAACGCCGCCGACTCTCGGCTGCGATCAAGTCCCGCACGCTGTGGTCACCCGTGCCGATGACCTCGGGCGGCATCCGCAGCGCGGCCGCAATTACCCGGCCGTCGATCACAACTAATCGGAGATCATTGCCTGGTACCCGCTCCTCGATCAGCACCTCGTGGTGTTCCTCGCGCGCCCATCTCAACGCGGCGGTGAGCTCATCGGGACCATCATCGATGGTGACGCCGACTGTGATGCCTTTGCCTTGCTCACCGCGCGTCGGTTTAACGACGACCTCCTCGACTTCGGTAAGGAACTCAAAGTCACTTTTGTCGAACGTGGCTAACCGGGCACGAGGCACCTTAATGCCCACCTCCGAAACAAGGCGTCGCGTCAAACGCTTGTCGTCGCAACGGCACATTGCGACCGCGGATGTGAACTCGGACAGCGATTCGCGCGTGATTACTGTGCGGCCGCCGTGCGTGAGTCGCATCTCGCCGGTTTCGGCATCGAGGACCTCCACCCAGATGCCGCGGCGCAGCGCCTCGTCGGCGATGATCCGAGCGTAGGGGTTGAGGTCCTCGACCGTCTCGGGTGGCGGGGTGAACAGCGGCTCGTTGATCGCGTTCTTCCGCTTGATGGCCAGCACCGGAACGCGTCGAAAGCCGAGCTTCTCGTAAAGGGCGATGGCGCCGGCATTGTCGTGTGCCACTGACAGGTCCAGGTAGGAGCGTCCCTGCCTACGGAAGTGTTCAGCCAGAGCCCGGGTCAGGGCTTCACCTATTCCGGGAAGTGATGCCGCGGGGTCGACGGCCAGCGTCCAGAGGCTGGAACCTCGCTCCGGATCTTTGAAGAGCAACTCATGGTCGACACCGGTGACGGTGCCCACCACAGCACCGTCGTTGTCGCGCACCGCGAGCAGATATGTCACCGCTTCCACATGCACGTGGTTGTCCCAAATCGTCTCGACCGGCGCGGGGACCATTCCGCAACGCACGAATACGCGGTTCATGGCATCGGCATCGTTCGGGTCGTTCAGCGTGCGCACGGTCACGCCGACCGGTGAGGGTGTCAAGTCTTGCTGATCAGATTCGCCGAACCGCAGCCGATAGGTATGACTGGGATCGATGAAGAGCTCACTCGGGGATCCGGCGACCACCACGTGGGATTCGTGCGCATAGATACAGATGTCCCGGCGCCCGGGCGCTTCCCGTCGCAACGCCTCGGTCAGCTTGCCCGCATCGACGAAAGTCTGACCGAAAATAAGCCGCCCCCAGCCCAATTCGAGCTCGACGTCCTCGGCCATCGCCTCCGCCAAGTGGGACGGCGACGCATCGTGCAGGCTGAGTGTGATCGCCTCGGGATTTTCCTCTGAGGGTTCGATGGCGGTCATGCCGCGGATCCCGTTACACCGTGGCGCTGCAACCACAGTTCGAGCAATGCGATCTGCCAGAGTTCGTTGCCGCGCAGCGGGGTCAGCTTGCCGTTGGGGTCGGCCAGTAAAGCATCGACCGCGTCGGTGTCAAACAGCCCGCGTTCCTTGGCAACCGGCGAATAGAGCGCATCGCGAACCATGTCGAGGTAGGGGCCTTCCAGGTGAGTCAGCGCGGGTACCGGGAAATATCCCTTGGGCCGATCGATGACTTCCGACGGGATCACCCGCCGCGCGGCTTCTTTGAGGACTCCTTTGCCGCCTTGCGCGATCTTCAACTCCGGCGGGCAGGTCGCCGCCAGCTCGACCAACTCATGGTCGAGGAATGGAACCCGGCCCTCCAAGCCCCAGGCCATCGTCATGTTGTCCACTCGTTTCACCGGGTCGTCCACCAACATCACCGTCGTGTCGAGCCGGAGCGCACGGTCGATACCGGTATCGGCGTTGGCCTGCGCGAAATGCTCAGTGACAAAGCGCACGCTGGGATCACCCGGGGCCGCGTTGCCAGGCCCAAGAAGCGCCGCAACCCCCGCCAGGTCGCGATCGAAGAACGCACCGCGATATTGCGCGACCGAACCCTCCAGGGTGGCCGCGGCGGGTGCACCCAGCGGCGGGTACCAGTGATAGCCGGCGAACACCTCGTCGGCTCCCTGGCCCGACTGCACGACCTTGACATGACGCGACACTTCCTGGCTGAGCAGGTAGAAGGCGACGCAGTCGTGGCTGACCATCGGCTCGCTCATCGCGCCGATCGCCCCGTCGAGCGCGGGCAGCATGCGGTCCGTTCCGATGCGGATCTGATGATGGTCGGTGCCGAAGCGTTTGGCGATGATGTCCGACCAGCGGAATTCGTCACCCTCGACGCCGCCGGCCGATTCGAAACCGATGGAAAAGGTGGACAGCCCGTGCTGCCCGGCCTCGGCGAGCAGGCCGACGATCAGGCTGGAGTCGACACCACCCGACAGCAGGCAGCCGACTGGGACGTCAGCGACGAGTCGGCGCTCTACCGCGACTCGCAGCGACGACAGCACGGCGTCCTCCCAGTCGCGCTCGGACCAGTCCAAACGGTCGTCGTGCCTGGTGAAGTCGGGTGTCCAGTACGTCGTGGTGGTGCGGTTGCCGTCGGGGTCGATGGCAACGAGCGACCCAGGTGGGACTTTGCGCACACCGCGCAGGATTGTCAGCGGCGCTGGCACCACGGAGTGAAACGTCATGTAGTGGTGCAGGGCGACGTGGTCGATCCTGGTGTCCACGCCGCCGCCGGCAAGCAATGCCGGCAGGGTCGATGCAAACCGGATCCGGCGACTGTCCTCGGTCACATACAGGGGTTTGATCCCGAGCCGGTCCCGGCCCAGCAAAACCCGGCCGCTGTCTCGTTCGACGATGGCGAACGCAAACATCCCCATAAGGTGGCTGACGAAGTCGTCACCCCAGTGGTGGTAGGCCTTGAGCAAGACCTCGGTGTCGCTGTGAGAAAAGAACCGGTAGCCGTGACCCTCGAGCTCGCGGCGGAGCTCCTTGTAGTTGTAGATGCAGCCGTTCCAGGCGAGCGCCAGGCCTAGGTCGGAATCGACCATCGGTTGAGCGCCGTGCTCGGTCAGGTCGATGATCCTCAGGCGACGATGACCAAGGGCAACCCGGCCTTGCGACCAGGTGCCCGCCCCGTCCGGCCCTCGCGGCGCCATGACCGCAGCCATCGCCGATACCGCCGCCACATCTGGGACGCGGCCGTCGAGTCGCACCTCACCGGTGGCTCCACACATCTGTTTCAGCCTACCGAGAGCGATTCCGGCGTGCGCACCGCGCCTTCAATGACGGATTCAGTGACGGATTCGCGGACGGATTCGCGCGAGGCTAACCAGTCGCGATCACCGATGTGGAGTTCCAGGGCGCCAGACGTTGGGATGACCCCACCGCATCGGGAAGATCATCGCTGACATCCCAGGTCGCCGAGAGCCGACCAACTCCCAATGCAATCGCACAGTTCAGACCGAGCTCCACGATCTCGTCCTCGCTGAAGTACGCACGCAACTCGTCGTAAACCCCATCGTCGATGGCGAGATGGTTGGTTGCGAATAGCTCGGCGAAGCGCAGGGCCGATCGCTCGGCGGCCGAGAGATTTTCTGCGTCGGCGGGTCTTTCCAGGGAGCACACGGCGTCTTCGTCAAGTCCGTCATCGATGGCGCTTTGGTAGCGCACGGCGATGCAGCTTCGGCATTGGTTGAAAAACGCGATGCGCAGCCGGACCAGTTCGAGTAGCCGGGGCGGCAAGCTCCCGTTGGTGCGCAGCGCTGCATTCAGTGAGCCAAGTGCCTCGGCGACGGCGGGAAGACGACCAATGATAGCGGCGACGCCGAGGTTGATCCGATCTCCTTGACCGAGATCTTCTTTCGGCACCGCGGCGAATGCTGTCGAAGGCGCGATTCGTGTCATTTCCTCGTCTCCTGCATACGAACAACCTGTCGGGGTCTCCTAAAGTATTGCCCTCTGTGGCTATACGCTGAAGGGCGTTCCGTCGAACCGCTCACGACTGGCGAACTCAGTGACGGGCCGTCGCCGCAGCTTCGTCACTTGGCGCACCGGTTTGCCCAGCGGCACGATTGCGGCGATGGCGTAGGTGTCGGGCACGCCGAGAAGTTCTTTGACGGTGGGCTCCTCGGCCACGGCCATCGTCGTCAGCACTCCGCCGTAGCCTTCGTTGCGCGCGGCCAGCAATACGTTCCACACGAACGGGTACACCGATGCCCCCGGTACCACGGCGATGCGATCGAGATCCTGATCGGTGGCGGCGACGACGGCCAGATCCAGGCAGATCACCAGCACCACCGGCGCTTCGCGCATCGGAGCCGACATCTGCGGAGGCACCTCCGTCGCCTCGATCGTCGAACGGTCTACCCCGCTCGGCTGCAACGGATTCCACGGCGACTCGCCATTGGCGAGCTGCGCAGTGTAACGGCGGGCGGCAGTAAGCCCGAGGTCCGCCAGGGCGGCCCGGGTGTCCTGATCGCGAAGGACGACGACGCGAACGCCCTGCCGGTTACCGCCGGTCGGTGCGAAGCGGGCGCTGTCGAGCATCCGTCCGAGAACGTCATCGGGAAGGGGGTCGTCGGTGAATTCGCGCACCGCGGGCGTGGATCGCATGACGTCGTAAAGCTCCATGAGCATCATGGTGCCCCAAGCAGTCGCAGGGCATTCAAGCAGCGTCGTGAAAGATCAAGCCGAGGGTGTAGCGCTTGCCGGAGTGGACCGCGGACACTCCGTGGCGCACCGGGGCGGCCGACCATCCACGGGTCGAGCGGACCGGTCGTTCTCCGGTGGTGAAGATGTAGCCGTGTCCTTGCGGAAGCGTGGTGGCGGTGCCGCGTGACTGCGCCCGGGGCCGTTGCTCGACAAGCAGGAATTCGCCGCCGGTGTGCGCCACGCCCGCCTCGTTGAGGTTGATGACAACCTGCAGGGGAAATACCAGGTCTCCGTAAAGGTCTCGGTGCAGGGCGTTCCAGTCGCCTGGCCCGTACTTGAGCATGAGAGCGGTGGATTTGGTTTGACCGGCGCGATGGCACGTTTCCAGCCATTCGTCGAGAGTGTCGGGCCAGGGGGATTCGCGGCGCAACTTGGTCCACCAGTCGCGAGCGATCGGCAGCAGCCGCGGGTAGAGAGCCTGTTTGAGTGCTTCGATGGGGCGCGGGTAGGGCTGTTTGAAGTAGCGGTATTCGCCTTGCCCGTAGCGGTGGCGACTCATGTCAATGGTGGCGCGAAATAGGCCGTCGTCGGGGTAGAGATCGCGGACCGCGATGCACTCGGTAGCGGTCATCAGCTGTGGGAGCAGTGCGCCGCCGACATCGTTCATGTCGGCGGCGACTGCCTCCCAGTCAGCGGCATCGACGCGCCGGCGCCACGTCGATCGCATCAAAACAACCTGCCGGCCGCCGCGGGCACTGGCGCTTCGAGGTCCAGCAGAAATCGTTTGCGCTTCAGGCCGCCAGCGTAACCGGTTAGAGCGCCATCCTTTCCGACTACGCGGTGACAGGGGACGATGATGCTGAGCGGATTGCGCCCAACGGCTTGCCCGAGTTCGTATGCGGTGGTGCCGTCAGCCAGTTCGGCAGCCAACTCTCCGTAGGTGATGGTCTGGCCGTAGGCGATGTCGGCCAGCAGATCCCAGACTTTCTGCTGGCTCGGCTCACCGGCCAGCACAACCGGGAGATCGAACTGTGTCCGCTCCCCGGCGAGGTATTGGTCGAGCTGCTTTTTGGTGCGATCGAACAACTCGTCGGCGGCTGCCTCGACGTACTCGCCCAAGGCGTCTGCAGCGGGCGGGTGCCAGTGATGCCGGAAATACACACCGGTCAGGGCGTCATCGTTGGCGACGAGTGTCAGCTCGCCCAGTGGACTATCGATCACCGTGTGTCGTGTTGTCATCGTTTTACCTCCTTGTGGGTAAACGATGACCTAGCCGGAAGCGTGAGATGGATCGGTCGTTTCTCACATTCCATTGGGCGACGACGTCTTCCTAGTGGAAAGTTGTTAATTCGTACGGAGGAACTCGAATGCTTACCCAAGCCTGTCGGTGACGTCAGGGTGACTGCCGATCACCTTGTCAAGGCGCCGTTCGAGGCCGTTGTGGCACAGCACGGCGCCACGGTGCTGCGCGTGGTTCGCGCGGTAGTCGGCCACAGCGATGCCGATGACGCGTGGTCGGACACCTTCCTGGCGGCCTTGAAGGCCTACCCGCGACTGCCACTCAACGCGAACGTCGAGGCGTGGCTCGTGACTATCGCTCATCGCAAAGCCATCGATATCACCCGCACGGCGTCACGTCGGGCCGTCCCGGTTGCCGATCCGCCCGATTCCCCCGCACGCGAGCGGGCCGACACCCACGACCTCGACCTGGACGCCGCGCTCGCCGCGCTACCGCCCAAACAGCGCCAGGCCGTGGCCTACCACTATCTGGCCGGTCTCCCCTACGCAGAGATCGCGCTGATCCTCGACAGCACCGTGGCCGCCGCCCGGCGCGCTGCCGCTGACGGGATCGCCACACTTCGACGCTCCTATCCGATGACACCGCAAGGAAACACCAATGACCGCACATAACCTCACGGAGCACTTCCCGGTTGACCCGGATCATCTCCAGCGGCTGCACGCCCGCCTGGAAAGGGACGCCCAAGCCGGCGACCTACTCGACATCGCCTATCGCACTGTCGATTCCGCCGTCGGCCCGCTGCTCCTGGCAGCGACCCCACTCGGATTGCTGCGGGTCGCGTTTGCCAACGAAGGTCATGACAGCGTGCTGCAGAACCTCGCCGCGCGCGTCAGCCCGCGAGTGCTCGAGGCGCCCACGCTGCTGGATCCGGTTGCGCGGCAACTCGAGGAATTCTTCACCGGCCACCGCCAGAGCTTCGACGTTGCGCTGGACTGGTCGCTGTCGCACGGGTTTCGGCGCACGGTGCTGGAACGCCTCAACACCGATATCGGCTACGGCACCACCACCAGCTACACCACCCTGGCCCGTCTGTCAGGCTCCCCCAAGGCGGTGCGCGCCGTCGGCACCGCGTGCGCGACCAACCCGATCCCCATCGTCGTGCCGTGCCACCGGGTGATCCGATCCGATGGGGCTGTCGGGGCTTACCGCGGCGGGCCCACCGCCAAGCGCGTTCTGCTCGACCTCGAGCGGCTCTGATGGCGGCACACCGTCCGGCACGCAACCGGGTCTCACCGCTCGGCGAGATCATCGCCGTCCCGGGGCGCGGCGCATGGATGGGCAATCGTGGTCGCCTGCATTGGGGCCGCGGCACCCGCGACGTGGTGCGCAACCATCAGCACAAGACGTGGATCACCTGTGCCCTGTCGTTCAGAGGCCGACGGGTGCCGCAGTGGGAACCCAACCGCTATACGCCGCTGTTCTTTCTCGACGAGGCCGTCGCGCTCGCCGCTGGGCACCGCCCGTGCGCCGAATGTCGGCACAAGGCCTACAACACGTACCGGAAATTGTGGTTTGAAACACAGAGTGGCGCAATGCCTTACGCCAAAGCCATTGATGCGCAGCTGCACCAGGAGCGTACCGGCCTAGCTGAGCATCGGGCTTCCTGGGAGGGTCTGCCTGACGGAGTTTTCGTTGCCACCGACTCCGGACCCGCCGTCGTTGTCGGTGACCATGTCGCGGTCTGGGACCAACACGACAACATCTATCGGGAGAAACTGCCCCGCCCCAAAGCCGGTACCGGGAACGTGCTTACCCCACCGTCCACCGTGCAAATACTGCGCGCAGGCTACCCGGTGCAGATTGACGACTCGGCCGGGTAGCCAATTCCTGTATCGACGCTGTTCCCCCTGTGTATGGTCAACGTGGCCTGGCACCGTAAGGGAAGAGCGCCCATGGCAAGCAGATTGTCCGACAAGGCCTTCACCTCACGACAGGCATTGGATCCCGGCCTGCGCAACGTGGCTCGCTTCTTGCCCCGGGGATATGCCCTGCACCGCGGCTACAAAGTCCAGCGCGCACTCACGCAGCTGATGGGCAACGCCGGCCGAATCCGCAACGTACCGGTTGTCGCGGTCAACGAACACGTCAAGGTTCGCCTTCACCGCCCGACCGGTCTTCCCGACCGGGTGCCCGCGCTGCTGTGGATTCACGGCGGCGGCACGATCATGGGGACCGCCGTGCAGGACGACAAGTACTGCCGCAAGCTGTCGCGTCTGACCGGTGTCGCGGTGGCGGCGGTGGAACATCGACTCGCCCCCGAACACCCCTATCCCACACCGGTCGAAGACTGTTATGCGGCACTGCTGTGGCTGGCGCGCCAACCATGGGTGGACCCTGATCGCGTCGCCGTCGGCGGGGCCAGTGCCGGTGGACATTTCGCGGCAGCGGTGGCACAGCGGGCGCACGATCGCGACGAGGTCAAACTCGCGTACCAGCTGCTGGTGTACCCGATGCTCGACGATCGTACGGGCGCGAATCGCGACGGTCGCAAGCGCATCATGTGGAGCGAAACCGACAACCAGTTGGCCTGGCGGTGGTACCTCAACGGAGCCGACGCGAAAGAGGCGGCGCCGGCTCGTCGGGAAGATTTGACCGGCCTGCCTCCGGCCTGGATCGGTGTCGGGACGCTGGACCTGTTCTATCAGGAGTGTGTGGAGTACGGACGACGCCTGCGTGAGGCGGATGTGGCCGTCCACGAGGAGATCGTTCCCGGGGCGTTTCACGCGTTTGACCTGATCGCGGACAAAGCGCCGATATCCGTGAACTTCTTCGCCAGCCAACGCGATCACCTATGGGCCGCCCTCGTCGCGCCTACCGCGGATGACCCAGCCGCCGGGCGTTCCCCGTGACAGCCGAATCACGTTGTCCAAGAGCGGTTTTCTGTGATATCAGCGGCGGGGACCCAACGCCACACGGCACGGCGGTCAGCGAGCTAAACGAGTCCACCCAGCGCCAATTGACTGCAAAGTGTGCATAACGTGCAACTATAGGGTTATGACCAATCAGATGGGTCTACGCGAGCGTCGCCGCCGTCAGACCAGCGCGGACATCCGCGACGCCGCGGTGCGCCTGGCGCAAGAACGCGGCTTCGACAAGGTGACCATCGAGGAGATCTGTGTCGAAGCCGGACTTTCGACGCGCACGTTCTTCAATTACTTCCCAAACAAGGAGTCCGCAATC
>DASZLQ010000150.1:0-2911 GCA_035552295.1 Mycobacterium sp.
GGACTCATCTCGCCCTCACCTCCTCACGGCCGGGACACACGCGGGTGTCATCACATTCACCTGAACGGAAGAGGCGATGATCGGCGCCAAAAACGCCGATCGCACCCCTCTCGTCGGAGCTTCGGCACTGCACGGCGTATCCGGAACATCTCCGGAAGCCACTTGGGCTCAACCCTTGGGTCCGGGAAGAGCTGTCCTGACCCGGGGCGTCTCTCGACGTTCGGGGTCAGTGGCCTGTATCCATGCAGACGCCTCACCTACCGAGGTGCTTGCTCGTCCATGCTGGCACTCCGACCCGCTGCTCGTCAAACTCGTTATCGCATTCCGTACGCAACAACTTTCGATTGCCGTGTGCTGACTCACATCCGCCGGCCTGCGGGCGCTGGCCTACCCTCAAGGACATGGCCACAACTCTGCAGGACCCTCGGGTCGCCACCGTGCTCGACCGGATGTACACCGAATCGAAGAACCAGATGTCGCTGTTGCGCGAGCGGCGTGGTCAGTTCGATCGGCCGATGACCACAGCGGAACGCACCGAGGCGATGAGCGAGTTCTACATCCCGGTGACCCCCGAAGCCGGCCGCCTGCTGTATGCGCTGGTGCGCGCGACGCGTCCGACCACGGTGGTGGAATTCGGCATGTCTTTCGGCATCTCGGCCATTCATCTGGCCGCGGCGGTGCGCGACAACGGCAGCGGCCGAGTGGTGACCACCGAGCTCAGCGCCACGAAGATTGCCGCCGCTAAAAAGACGTTTGCCGAGACCGGTTTGGATGACGTCATCACCATCCTCGAAGGAGATGCGCTCACCACGTTGGGGGGCCTGGACGGACCGGTCGACTTTGTCCTGCTCGACGGTTGGAAAGATCTGTATCTACCGGTGATCGAGCTGCTCGAACCGCGTCTGCCCACAGGCGCGTTGATCGTCGCCGATAACGCCAGCGCGGCGGACACCGGGCCCTACCTCGACCTCGTGCGCAATCCCGACAACGGTTACACCAGCTTCAATTTCCTGGTCCGGGACAGTGACAGCATGGAAATCAGCTGCCGCACAAACGATTAGCGCAGCGATTCCTCGAGCCAGGGCGTCAGCCACTTTACTCCTTCCGGGGTGAGGTGGACGCCGTCGCTGCGCACCTTGATTCCGTCGACCTTGGCGGTGTAAACGCTGTCCGGACACAGCTTCTTGTTCAAGTCGAGGATCTGGACGCCTCTATGGCGGCTAATCGTATTGCGCAGCATGGTGTTCCATTGGTTGACCCGATCCGGCTGGTCCTCCGGGTACAGGCGGCCATCTGGCTTTTCGCCGCCGCGGCTATAGGGAACGGTCGCCACCACGACTCGAACCCCGGTGGAGCTCACGACATTCAGCGCTCGGTCGAGTTCGCCGTTGAGGTAGGCGTCGAAGGTCGGATCGCCGATATGGGTCCACTGTCCCTCGTTGACCCGGTCGACGGTTTCCCAGCGGCCAATGATCAGCAACGCGACGTCGGGCTGGTCTTGGCTGACCTGCGTCGACCATCGGATCGGCCAGGTGTCGCATTCCGGTCGTTGCTCCAGCGTTCGGCCGATATACCGGTACGGCGTGCCACGCACCAGGGAGCAGCCGATGACGGTGTGGTCGACGAAAGCGAATCCGGGCGTCGGCGGAAGATAATGCATCCAGGTCCAGCCGATCGAATCTCCGAACACCGAAACGGTGAACGGCCGGTTGGGATCTCGAGGTCGTGGGTGACTTACGCCCGGGGGCGACGGCGAAACCGCAGCGACCGAGGATACGCCGGGCGGCAGCCCGGTCTCACGTAGACCGGGTCCGGTTCCCACCGGAACCAGCAACAACGTGATCGCGGCGGCGCTGGCCACGGTGGCAGCCGCCAGCGGCAATAACGGCACCCGGGCCGGTCGCCAGCGCCGGATCGGGTGCTCGATCAGCCACCACGACGCGGCGGCCACTGCCACGGTGGCGGCACACCGAGCGGCGAACAACGGGAGTCCGGCCCATCCCGTGCGTTCGCCGTTGAGCGCCAAAAAGATTGGCCAATGCCACAGATAGACACCGTAGGAAATGGTGCCCAACCACACCAACGGGGGCGTAGCCAGGATGCGGGCGATCAGGCCACGCTGTTCCAAAGCCACCGGGGCGACCACGAAAGCCGCCGCGATTGCGACCCCGATCAGCAGGCCGTGGCGAAATTCACCGACACTGCCGGTTGCGTAGTGAGTCGCGGCCGCCAGCCCCGTCACACCGACGAACGGCAGAAAGCGGGCGAGGCGCCGCCCCCACCGAGTCCGGACCATGCACCAGCCGCGGTTCAGCGCGGGCCAATCCCGAACCAGCAGAGCCGCCGCCGCCGAGCCGATCAGTAATGCCTGCATACGGGTATCGGTGCCGAAATAGATTCGGTCACGCGTGCTGTCGGAGACGAAGACGATGGCCGCCGCGGCAGAAGCCAGCGCCCCCAGCGTGGCGATCACGAAGATGGCGAATCGGACCCCGCCCACGGTGGCCCGCATGAAGTAGCGCCTGGCCCGCGCCGCCAACAGTAGGGTCACCGCGATCAGCAGGACCGGCCAGACAAAGTAGTACTGTTCTTCCACCCCGAGCGACCAGGTGTGCTGCAGGGGTGAGGGTGGAGCGCCCTGCGTGAAATAGTCGGTCTTCTGGGCCACGAACCGCCAATTCGCCATCCACAGGAATGCGGCGATCGCATCGTTGCGCAAGCCGGTAAGGGCCTGGTAGGGAAGAAGTTCCCGGGCCGCGCCCACGGTGAGCACCATCAGCACCAGCGCCGGCAGCAGCCGTCGCGCACGGCGAATCCAGAAGCCGGTCAGCTCAATACGTCCGCAGCGTCCCAATTCGTCCAGCAGCAGCGAGGTGATCAGGAACCCGCTGAGGACGAAGAAGACGTCGAC
>DASZLQ010000151.1:0-1549 GCA_035552295.1 Mycobacterium sp.
TAGGCCTGGACTTCGAGCACGCCGACGCGCCACAGTGCCGCGTAGACGTGACGCAGCGGAATGCTCAACAATCGAGCAGCGCCGTTCACCAGCGGGTCGCTGCCGGCGCCGAAGATCGGGGCGTCGACGCGGCGGGTCACCTTCTTGCGCGCGGGGGCCAGAGTCGGCGTTGCATCGCGCACCACCGTCAGCGTGCGGGCGGGCGCTACAGTTACCACTTCGTCGTACAGGGCTGCGGTCATGGTCGCCTCCTAGACGGAATTCAAAACGAGGACTACTTGGACTGATGTGTCCCATCCCGTGCTGGTTCCGATCCGAGAATGCTTGGCCGGTAAGCTGATTGGCGTTGCGACGACTCAGCTGAGCACGTCGTGCGGAGGCCGGATCGGGACGGAACAAAGCCCGGACTTCGACCCGGACTATCGCTGGAACTCATACGTCCCTCACCTCCTCAACGGCAACGACGAGTGCGGCTACCCGCACGATCTGCGTGCACAAAAGGAGTACAGAAACCGACGACAGTCGGAGATCCGCACCCCACTCGTCAGAGCTTTGGCACTACACGACGTGTCCGGTGTTCCGGAAGCCACCTGGGCTCAACCCTTAAGCCGGGAGGAGCTGTCCTGACCCGGGGCGTCTTTGGACGTTCGGGGTCAGTGGCCTGTATTCGTGTAGACGCCTCACCTAACGAGGTGCCCACCCGATGATGCAGGACCGGTGTGAGACCGTCAATGTGATCTGACCCGTGTTGTCTAATCTTTATGCGTTCATTACGCGCGAGCACAGCCTTTTGCCAGCTTCGAGGTAGCTGACCTGGGCAAATAGGCCCGGGCGCAGTGCGGCCGGTGGCTATTCGGCGCCCCGCGGGCGCAGCCCATCAAGCACCAGCGCGACGACGAAGTCGGCCACCTGAGCTGCGGTGACGTCGTCGTCGGTACTCAGCCGTCGGTGTGCCAACTGCGCGACCAGCGCCGCCAGCGTGTACGCCACCATCCGGGGCGGGGCGGAAATCACCTGCCCGCGCTGCTGGGCGGCGACGATGAAGGTTTCGATGTCGTCGATGAAGCGCTCATAGATCCCGCCCAGGTGCTTCTCGAATCGGTCACCGAGCGCGTAAGCGTCGCGGAGCAGCAGCTTGACCGTGGCCTTGTCGGCTTCGAAGAACTCCAATGCCGCCCGCACCGCGGTGCGAAACGGCGCCTCGCCGTCGCTATCCCGGCGCGCACCGACAGCAGCCGAGACGTGGCTGCGCAGGGCACCCTCCTCGACCTCCATCAACGCGTGGAACAGCTCGTCCTTCGAGTCGAAGTACCAATAGATCGAGCCGTAGGCGAGGCCGGCCTGCTTGGCGATGTCGGCGATGGTGGTGTCGTGAAAACCCTTGCGCGCAAACACCTCTTTGGCCGCCGCCATGATCTCGTCGCGCCGCTGCGACTTGTCCTCGGCACTGACCGCGCGACGCCGGCGGGTCGTGGTGCTCACTTATCAACCAGGTTTTCAAGCCGCCCGATGGTGTCGATGAACTCCTCGACCATGTCGAGCACCACCG
>DASZLQ010000152.1:0-4121 GCA_035552295.1 Mycobacterium sp.
CTCCGGTGGCGCCTCTTCATAGCGAACGAATTTGCGGTACGCGTAAACGCAGAACCAGGCGAACAGCGGCCACTGCAGCGCATAGCCCAGATTCTGGAACGTGCCCGACGCCGACTGAAACCTCGTCCACTGCCACCAGCCAAGGGCCAGGCACCCGCAGGCCGCGACCATCACCAGCGCGATGAGCGCGGGTCTGCGACGACGGGTACTGGACACCCCTTGACGGTACCGCTCACGATTTGGGCTCGACGAATTCGTCGAGGCGCGCCACCGCGGCCTTGCGATAGCTGGCGATGACGTACGTGCTGAGCGGTACGATCGGCACGCTGCGGGCGTGGCGGAACTGGTATACGCGATGGTTTTAGGTGCCATTGCTCGAAAGAGCTTGAGGGTTCGAGTCCCTCCGCCCGCACATCATCGTCTGTCGTATTTGTGCTGCCAGAAGCGATTGTGATGGTTGCTAGCTGCCGTCTACATACTCTCGCGCCCACACTTTGCCCACAGTTGAACGAGAATAGCGACTGTGGAGTGCCGCCGCCACGGCGTCCAGATCGTCGTCGAACAGGTCGCTGTAGGTGTCTAACGTCATTGCTGCGCTGGTGTGCCCGAGCATCCGCTGCAATGCCAGCACGTTCACCCCGGCGCTGACCGCCAGCGACGCGCAGGTGTGGCGTAGGTCGTGCGGCGTGATCTTCCGAACGCCGGCGCGTTTCACTGCGGCCTGGAACCACCCGGTCGATGACTTCGGTCGAGGCAAGAAGCCACCGTCCCGACCCGGGAACACCAGTTCGCTGCGCGCCTTCCCTCGGCATTGGATCGACAGTTCGTCAAGGACGAACTCGGGCACGGGGACCGAGCGCGCCTTGCGGCCCTTGGTCGGCCCGACCACGTGATGCGCCCCGAGCTGGACCGCGTTCTGCGACACCGATAGCCGCCGCCGCAGAAAATCCACATCGCGGACCCGCAGCCCTACCACTTCACCCTGCGCGCCCCGCTGCGCCGAGGTCAGCCCACGAATTACCCGCCGCGGTTTGGCACAATCTCTCGCGTCCGGGAACGGGTTCGCTCGCTTGTTCTTTACAGCACTGCGGCACGGTATTCACAAGAGCTGCCTGACTTCCCGTAGGGGTTCAACCCTGCCGAAATTGGATCGCAGCTCGACGAGATCGACAGTCGTTGGGGAGAAGGCGCCCTGGCCGATCTGTTCTACGGCGCGACAGTGGGACGAGGTGTGGTGGGCGCTGTTGGTGGGTGGTGTTGTCGATCGCCCGACTGGTCAGTGCCCCGGGCTGGTCATGTGCTCGATCGAGGCGTTGAGCAGTTGGGCCACGACGGCGAGCTCGGCCCCGTCTCGCGGTGGGTACACGTAGATGTAGGTGCTGGGAAGTTCTGGCAGCACGCCCGCCAGGGGGTGGCGCTCGCCCCACCCGGTGTCAATGACGCTGGTGGCATCAGCGGCGCTGAAGATCATGTGCATCGACCCGTCGTATGGATGGATGTGCGCGGTCTCGCCCTTGCTAAGCCGCGCGTCGGGGTGACCGGCGGCGGGGTCGCAGAGCGTGACCGCCGCGTTGTGTTTCTCGAAGTGGCTGAGCCTGGAGTGCACTGTGTCGGTGTGCGCACGGAGCGCGTCGTCGAAGACCAAGTCCAGGGCGGCCCTGATCTCAGGCCCCGGGAACTGATCGAGCTGGCGGTGTGGGATCGGCCACGGGGCGATCGTCGGACGCGGGCCGCGGCGGCTGGGCAGCGGGCCGAGGTGGGCGGCGGCGCCCGGCGTACCGACCTGCGCGTCGTACACCGAGGTCGTGATGGGGTCGGCCTTGCGCAGTCGCAGATAGCTGGTTATCAGCCAGCCCTTGGGGTTGGCCGGCAGCCCGCCTTCGCCGAGGGCGAGCCAGGCGCGGTAGTCGCGGCGGGTCCAGGTGCCAGCGAGCGCGGCCACCCCGATGGCGGCTAGCGCAGCGGTGCGGCGCAGTGTCCTGGAGTTGGCATGGGTCTGATCAATGGCGTTCGGCGCGTTGTTGGTTGGTGACAGTGTGGTCAAGTGCTTCTCCTGACTTGTGCTG
The DNA here is from genome assembly GCA_035552295.1 of Mycobacterium sp. Lineage (GTDB taxonomy): Bacteria > Actinomycetota > Actinomycetes > Mycobacteriales > Mycobacteriaceae > Mycobacterium. The sequence goes on from DASZLQ010000152.1 coordinate 2,067, forward strand.
TCGTTGGGCCCGCAACAGCTCGGCGGCTTGCAGCTGCTGGATCACGGCACTTGCAGCCTGACGCGACACCCCCAGAGCCATCGGGACAGGTGACAGTGTCACCGTCAGTTCGGTGACATTGTCAGCGCGAGTATGACGGCGGCGAATACCAGGAACAGCGCGATTCCTGCTTGCGTGCGTAGCTTCGGGTCGGCGATACCGAGCGGCCCGCCAGGACAGCCCCACGATATGCCCACGGTCGCCGATACTTCGGCCACTGCGGTGAAGCGCACCAGCCCAAGGCTGAGGCCCATTTGTGATTGGAGTTGTGTGGAGGTGGCTTTGAGTAGCAGTTTTGGGGGCGCCGGCTGACCGCACCACGGTCATAGAGGTTCACCGAAAGATCTTGTCCGAGCAGGGCCGCGAAGGTTAACAGAATGCTCAAGATGGCGGCGGCGATGTACATTCGGATCCTTTCCGCGGAGTGGTGCACGTCTGCGGGTCAGTCACGGTGTGGGACGAGTGTCGCCAGGTGCAGTCGTCGACGGCGGCGGCCGGTCCCGTTGTTGGTTGGGTGGGCCGGCAGCGCGAGTGTTCAGGCGGCGGCGGGCCTGCTCGATGTAGAAGTCGATGGTGTCTGGATTGGTCAGTGCGCCTTTGGCGATGGCGGTGGCGGGGTCATACCCGGCGAAGAGTTTCTTGACGGGGATTTCGGCCTTTTTGAGGGCGTGGGTCAGCGGAACGGCGGGGGCCGCGATGATTTCATCGGGGACATGCCGGGGCGAGGTGTGCTGGCGGATGGTGGCCTTGATGTGGGCGGCGAGTTCGTCGGTGAGTTCGGCGTCGTGGGCTAACACCACGAACAGCGGCATGTAGTAGCCGCCGTCGGGCTCTTCGGCTCCCACAACAAGGGCGTCGAGAACTTCGGGCACATGCTCGAGTGCGGCATAGATGTCGGAGCTGCCCAGGCGTACCCCGCCGCGGTTGAGGGTGGCATCGGAACGCCCATGGACGATGAACTCCCCATCGGGGGTTTCGGTGATCCAGTCACCGTGGGTCCACACCCCGGGAAAGCGTTCGAAATAGGTGCCCGAGTATCGGGCGCGGTCGGGGTCGTTCCACAGCGCCACCGGCATCGACGGGAGCGGCCTGGTGATCACCATTTCACCGACTTCGCCGATCACGCGGGCACCGGAATCATCCCAGGCTTGCACTGCTACGCCGAGCTCGGGGCCCTGCAGTCGACCCAGGTGGACTGGTTCGAGCGGATTGGAACCGATGAAGGCACTGCAGATTTCGGTGCCGCCTGAGTCCGATCCGAGATGGACGTCGGCTTTGACGTGTTGGTGCACCCACTGCCAGGTGGAGTTAGGAAGCGGTGAGCCGGTGGACATGATCGATCGCAGCTGCGAAAGGTCCCAGTCGCGCCCCGGACTGAGGTTCGCGTTTTGTACAAGGGACAGGTAGGCCGCGCCGGTGGCGAACAGGGTGGTGCCGGTGCGGGCGATGATGTCGAACTGGCGATCGGCCCGCCCGAAGGTTGGGGAGCCGGCATAGGTGACGACCGAGGCGCCGCACATCAGGTTGTAGGCCAGGGTGTTCCACACCATCCACGATGTGTTGGCGCCAACGTAGTAGACGTCGCCGCCGCCCACATCGTGGTTGAGGGCATAAAATTTCAAGGCTTCCAACGTCATGCCGCCGTGGCCGTGCACGATGCCTTTCGGCTTTCCTGTCGTTCCCGAAGAGAACAAGATCCACAACGGATGGTCGAACGGCACTGGCGTATAGGCAGGTTCGGCGGTGTCGTTGACAAGTGTGGCGAAATCCAGCAATTGCCGGTCGCCAGTGGCGTTGTCGGGTTGGTCGGGATCGTTGACGACGATGGTGTGCCGCACGCTTGGCAGCTTGTCCGGCAGTGTTTGCAGCTGGGCTCGGCAATCGACGTCTTTGCCGTTGAATCGGTAATGGCTGGCTCCGATGAGCACCACCGGCTGCAGCTGACCCAGTCGATCCAGCGTCGCAGTGACCGAGAGCTCGGGGGAGTTGATCGTCCAGATCGCGCCGAGGCTCGCG
>DASZLQ010000153.1:0-8595 GCA_035552295.1 Mycobacterium sp.
GCACCGCGTCGGTGCTCCAACTCCAGCAGGCGAGAGGTTCAAATCTGAACCTTTCCTCGTCCGGTCACGTAGGTGAAGTGTGGATAACGGCGCACGGCCCCAAGCTCCGCGCATGCGCGACATCGAGACCATCGACGGCGAATTGCAGCTGCTGGCCCGCGAGTGGCGCGTGGCCGGCGAGATGAACTGCACACCGAGCACTGCGCACATAGACGCGCTGCTGGACGAGCGCTTGGCAACCCTCAGCCGCGTTGAGGTCCATTCGGCCTAGGGAGTGTGCCCGGCAAAGACGCCGGGTCGCACCGCACAAGTTCGACGCGAAGTAACAAATCAGGAGACAACAATGCACGGAATCGATCTCGACCCGCAAACCACATCCGACTACTGGGCACACTACTTGCGTGTCATGAAGCAGGCGAAGACGTGATCACAAATTGCTGGTCAGCGCTGGCAGTGTGTGACGCGGAAGAGTTGAGTTGTCTCAGCAGGCGAGGAGGCTATTCGGGCCGATAGGAGAAATACTGGACAATCTGGCCGCGGTTGATGCTCACCCAATCGCGCCCATCGAGGTAGGGACGTAAACGCCGCCCGATGAGTTCAACATCGGCAGGCGCCTTGGGCCGCTGAAGTTCGTAGACATGCGGCAGCTCAGCCATGCCGGTCACCACGCTCCACAGCGTTAAAGAGTCTGACCCGGTCGGCGGGTCCACCAGTACCGGCCCAAACAGGCATTGTCCGAACAAGAACAGCGTCGGAACCCCATATCCGCCCGCGTCGACGACCCGCTGATGGTCGGCACGCACATCGTCGTGGGTGGTTGGGTCGTCCAGTGCCGCATTCAAAATCGCAGCATCGACGCCGATATTGCTCAGCAGGCGTCGCGCAACCACGGGATCATGCGGTTTGCCACCCCCAGCGTGCAGTTCGTGTCCGATCGCCGCGTACCACCGGTCCAGCAACGACATGTCGGTGCGACGCAGTAGCGCCCCGATCCGCATCAGCGACCAGCCGTAGGACCACTCCCGCTCCCACGGATGCTTCTTGCCGTCGGCGCGGTTGATCTCCTCGAGGCTGAAAAATCGCCAATTGACCCCTATCCCGAGTTGCTCACGGACGTCGCGGATCCACAACGATGTCTGGTAAGCGAACGGGCACATCGGGTCGAAGTGAAAGTCCACCACGGTACTCATCGAACCTGACCCTTCGTCCTGCGTCAGTAGTGGTACGTGTCCGACGGTGCCGGCATGTGGACCGGTTCGTCCTCGAAGTCGGACACCTCGATGCCGTACGAGCGAGCCAGCTCGAGGATCTTGGTGGCCCGGGCAATGCGCGGCAGGTCGGACCCGTTGCGGATCTCTCCCCCATCGCGTTCGAACTCAGCGAAAAACTCCTTCGCCCAGCCGATTTCGTCCTGCGAGGGCGACAGCCCCTCATTCACCACTGCACACTGGTCCGGCGACAGGCAGATCTTGCCGGTCATGCCGAACTCGACGGAGACGGCCGTAGCCTCGATGAGCTTGAGCGCGTTGGAGCCAATTGTCGGCCCGTCGATAGCGCTGGGCAGGTTGGCCGCCCTGGCGGCGATCGTGAAGCGCGACCGAGCGTAAGCCAGTGTGGTCGGGTCCTCTCCCAAACCGGTGTCACGCCGGAAATCGCCGATGCCGAAGGCAAGCCGGAAGGTGCCCTTGGCCGCGGCGATTTCAGTGACGCGCTCGAGCCCCCGCGCTGTTTCCACCAGTGCCACGATCGGGACATCAGGCAGTCGTTTAGCGGTCTCGGTGATGTGGTCCACCGATTCGACCATCGCGAGCATCACCCCGCCGACCCGGCCGCCAGCGAGCGCGGCTAAATCGTCCGCCCACCAAGGGGTGCCGAAGCCGTTGATGCGAACCCAGTCAGTGGTATCGCCGCCGAGCCAACGCACCACATTGTCGCGGGCGGCGGCTTTGTCTTTCGGCGCCACCGCATCCTCGATGTCGAGAACGACGATGTCGGCGCGCGAGTGCGCCGCGGCCTCGAACCGGTCGGCATGGGCGCCATTGACCAATAACCAACTCCGCGCCAGAACCGGATCGATGCGTGAGCCTATGTCAGCAGGATCCGCCGCGTCGCTCTTGAACTCTTCGTACATTCCAGTGATCTGTCGTTTCGTCGTCTCGTCGATGTCGACCTACATGGTCCCTAAACCGTAGCGATATCCAAAACGGGTGGTGGAGGCTGGTCACGCTACGGCGTTTGGGCGTTCCCGCGCGGGGTATCTCCCGGCAAGCGGTGCACAGCCCATAGCCCGCACTCCTGAGCTCCCCTATCAATGGAGGTATCGGCGATGGCCGACATGATTGTTCAATCACCCGACGAGGTCGTCGCGTTCCTTAAAGCGCAGCACAACCTCATCGAGGACATGTTCGACGAAGTACTTTATGCATCGGACCCCCAAGCGCGCGAAAAGCCGTTCGTAGAGTTGCGCCAGCTGCTGGCCGTACACGAGACAGCCGAGGAGATGGTGGTGCATCCCCGGGTGCGCCGCGAGGCCGACGCCGGGGACGCGATCGTCGATGCCCGGCTGACAGAAGAGCACGAAGCCAAGGAACTGCTTTCGCGGATCGAGAAACTCGATATCACCTCGCCGCAGTTCATTGATGAGCTCTCCAAGCTGCGGGACGCCGTCCTCGACCACGCCGAGCATGAGGAGAACGAGGAATTCCCGGTACTGCGGCGAGAAGTCGACGCCGGCGATCTCAAGTGGATGGGAACGGCAGTGCGAGCGGCCGAGGCCATCGCGCCAACCCGTCCGCATGCCGGCGTCGAATCAGCCAAGCTGAATTTCGCGGTCGGCCCGTTCGCGTCGATGCTCGACCGCGCCCGCGATTTGATCCAACAAGCCGTCGGCTAGCCGCGACCGAGGGGATTTTCCGTAGTCTCGGTCCCGTGAGCGTTGCACCGGATCGGGCCGTCGCCTTAAACGACCGATTCTCCCGTGAGTTGCCGGAGATGGCTGTCCGCTGGCAAGCCGAGGCGCCTCCCGATACGCGACTGCTCGCGCTCAACCAACCGCTCGCCACCGAGCTTGGCCTCGACGCCGGCTGGCTGCGCAGTCCCGACGGGCTGCGGTTTCTGGTGGGCAACCTGGTCCCCAACGGCGCGGTTCCGGTCGCGCAGGCTTACGCCGGGCATCAGTTCGGCGGGTTCGTACCGCGGCTGGGCGACGGGCGCGCACTACTACTGGGCGAGCTCGTCGACAGCGACGGGCGTGTGCGCGACATCCACCTCAAAGGTTCTGGTCCGACGCCGTTCGCACGCGGCGGTGACGGCCTGGCAGCGGTGGGGCCGATGTTGCGCGAATACATTGTCAGCGAGGCGATGCACGCTCTGGGTGTCCCGACCACGCGATCCTTGGCCGTAGTCGGTACCGGACGGCCAGTGCAGCGCGAGACGCTACTGCCCGGCGCCCTGCTCGTCCGCATAGCCGGCAGTCACCTGCGGGTAGGGAGCTTCCAATACGCCGCGTCAACCGGCAACGTCGACCTGCTGCGACGGCTTGCCGACCATGCGATTGCCCGCCACCATCCCGGCGCGGCGCAGGCCGAACGTCCTTACCTCGCGCTGTTCGAAGCGGTGGTCGCTGTCCAGGCATCGCTGATGGCCCGGTGGATGCTGATCGGGTTCGTCCATGGCGTGATGAACACCGACAACATGACGATCTCCGGTGAAACCATCGACTACGGGCCATGCGCCTTCATTGAGGCCTACGACCCGGAAACGGTCTTCAGTTCGATCGATTTATGGGGCCGCTACGCCTACGGCAACCAGCCGTCGGTTGCCGGGTGGAACCTCGCGCGGTTCGCTGAGGCACTGCTTCCGTTGCTCTCCGACAACGTTGAGGAGGCGGTCGCACTCGCAGAGGAGTCATTCGGTGTCTTCCGCGTTCACTATGACGCGGTGTGGCTGTCGGGTATGCGCGCCAAACTTGGTTTGTCCGCGGACCTCGCCGCCGAGGTCGTCACGCCGTTGGTCGACGAGTTGCTCGTCCTGCTGCAGGAGAGCTACGTCGATTACACCTCGTTCTTCCGCCACCTCGGCAAAGCGGCCCGAGGCCCCGCCAAATCCGAAGCCGCGCGGGGCCTGTTCATCGACCTCGCGGGTTTCGACGACTGGATGTCACGATGGCAAGCCCTGAGTCCGGACGCGGAAATAATGGATCGCGCCAACCCGATCTACATTCCGCGCAACCATCTGGTTGAGGAGGCTCTGGCCGCTGCGACCGCGGGCGATCTCGATCCGGTTGAGCAACTTCTTGATGCGGTCACCGCACCGTATGACGATCGACCTGGTCTCGAGCGCTACGCCAGTCCCGCACCGGAGGATTTCGGCACCTACCAAACCTTTTGTGGCACTTGAGCTTTACGCCAGTTTGGCGACGTCGGCCTGCAGCTTGTCTAGGCGTCGAAGCGTCTCGTCGCGGGGCTCGGTCGGCAACTCCACCAGAACATGATCCACGCCGAGATCGCGGTAGCCCTCGAGCTCTTTCGCCTCCGGTTCTTCCCCGAGGTGGACGTGGATGACAGGCACGTCGTGATCGGCGACTGCCCGCAGTTCCTCGAGCGGACCCGACAACAGGTCCGCCGACGGGGTCAGGGAAATCCAGCCGGCGTTCAGCCTGGCGATGCGCTTGAAGTTCGCCGGCCCGCCACCCAGATAGAGCGGCGGATAGGGTTTCGTCACCGGCTTCGGCCAACAGTAGATGGGATCGAAGTTCACGAATTCCCCGTGAAATTCGGCTTTTTCGTGCGTCCAGATCTCGATCATCGCGCGCAACCGCTCTTCGGACAGTCGTCCCCGCACCGAGGGATCGACACCATGGTTGGCGATTTCCTCACGCAGCCAGCCCACGCCCACGCCGAAGTAAAACCGTCCCTCCGACACCAGATCGAGCGACGCGACCTCCTTGGCCATCAGGATCGGATCGCGCTGCGGGAGCAACGCAATACCGGTGCCAAGAATCAGGTTCTGGGTGGCGACGGCCGCCGCTGTCAGCGCCACGAACGGATCCAGCGTGCGGTAGTACTTCGGGGGAATCGGACCACCGGCCGGGTACGGGGTCTTCGTGTTGACCGGGATGTGTGAGTGCTCGGCGAGGAACAGGGATTCGAAGCCCCGCTGCTCAAGTGCCTGACCCAGCTCCACCGGACCTATTCCGTTGTCGGTGACAAAAGTCAGCACACCGAAACCCATGTTTGCTCCCGTCGTCGTTTGACGATGACACTCAACCCCATCGGAGCGCGTTTCATTCCGTCGGGCGGCAAGTCGTGGGACAGTTCCGGAGATGACAAGGAGCCCGGAACGCATTGCCGTGGTCGGGGCCGGACCGGGCGGGCTGATCGCGGCTCGATGGCTGCTGTCGCAAGGATTCGAGCCGACGATCTTCGAGCAGGGACCGATGCTGGGCGGACAGTGGACGGGCCTGGATGGCCGCAGCGGCGTGTGGCCGGCCATGTACGCCAACAGCAGTCGCACCGTCACGGCGTTCAGCGACCTCGCGCACAACACCGACCAGGTATACCTGCCGAACCGCGAAATTCTCGACTACCTGCGCCGCTATGCCGAAATGTTTGGGCTCACCTCGCGTATCCGGCTCGGCACTCGGGTCGAGCTGATCAGCCGAGACGGAGCCGGTTGGCTCGTGCGTCACGCCGGCAGGGATGAGCCCTTCGGGCGGGTTGTGGTGGCGACCGGCAGGTTCCACACCCCTGCCATCCCGCCTGTTCCGGGACTCGAGACATTCTCCGGCACCCTGCGAGCCATCTCTACCTACCACTACCGAGGGGGCAGTGCGTATCGCGACAAACGAGTCCTGGTGGCAGGCTGCGCGGTCAGTGCGCTCGAGGTCGCGGCAGAACTCGCCCAGCTCGGCGCGGCCCACGTCGTGGTCACCCAGCGGCGGCAGCGGTACGTCGCACCGAAGTTCGCCGCCGGCGTCCCCTCCGACCACCGCCTCTACACCCGATACGGAGTCCTGGCGAACGAGACGCTTCCGCCGGCCGAGATCGACAGGCAGCTCAAGGAGATCGTGGTCGAGGCGGCGGGCAGCCCCGAGCAGTACGGCGCACCGGCGCCCGACCCGTCTTTGTTCGCCGCGGGCGTCACGCTCAGCCAGCACTACCTTCCGCTGGTGGCCGAGGGCCGGATCACGGTGCGGCCGTGGATGAAATCTGTGGCGGGCGCGACGGTGACCTTCCTCGACGAGCACGCCGAGGAGTTCGACGCGATGGTGCTGGGCACGGGGTTCAAACTGTGGCTGCCGTTTCTCAGTGAGGACGTCCGGGCAATCCTCGACCTCGACGCGGAGCACATGGACGTCGATCGCTACACCTTTCATCCCGACCTCCCGGGGCTGGCGTTCACGGGCATGTGGGACCAGTCGGGCGGATACTTCGTGCCGCTGGAACTTCAGGCCAGGTGGATCGCATACACCTGGGGCGGCACGATCCCGGCCATCAGTGACAGCGACCAGCGGTTGGCGATCACTGCCTATCGCGCCAAGAGGGGCCCGCCGCAGAAAACGCAAATGAACCTGGTCGCGCTCACCTTCGCCCGGGCCGCCGGGGTCGAGCCGCGCCTGGACAACTGGCCGCACCTGCGCCGCGCTCTACTGTTCGGTCCGCTGGCACCTAGTTGTTTTCGGCTCGAGGGTCCGGACGCGCTGCCCGATGCGCCGGAGGTGTTTGCGCGCGAGGCTGCCGCTTACGGCGCGATCACGTCGAACGAAATGACCGATCGCGAAAAGTGCTACTGGTCACTGATTGAAGCCGTGGTCCGTTGATCCGTCGGCCTCCGGCGGGTAGCGCCCCACAGCCCAACGCCGATGCCGATAACCGCGCCGCCGAGGCCGATGAGCTGTTGTGAGCGCTTGAGTTCGCTATGAACGCTCAGCCCGCCGAGCAGGTCGGCCGCGTCGGCGCCACCGGAGGCAAGGAACCAGCCGCGGGTGTTCTTGCCACGCAGCGCCGCCGTCGCGAGCAGTCCGCCGATCAATGCGTCGCGGTAGCCCATCGATCGCAACAGCAGACGCGCCGTCGGCGGCGGCTCTTCTGGATCACCCCACAGCCGGTTCGCCCCAAGTGGGTCGACGAGGAAATGGATGCCCGAGGCGAGCCGGATGCTGCCGGCCACGAGCCCGGCACGGTCGATCGACATGGCCGCAGCATAGCGCCGACAGCAAACTCACCTCGTGCGCACATGCGTCCGATGCTTTCGACTGCGGCTTGACGAAGCTGGGATCTGTGAACGATGAGGATTACTTTGGTCATCGATGACGGATCAGGGGGACCCGCTCACGCGTCGGCGTGCTTACACGAGCCGTCCAGGTATGCGGCGGGGAAACAAGCTCGCCCCCGACCCCAATGTGCGTCGCGCCATCGTGGCTGCCGCGTCGCAAACTATCCGCGAGCAGGGAGTCCAGCGACTCAGCGTCGCCGCAGTCCTGGATCGAGCCCAGCTCAGCACGCGCGCGTTCTACCGACATTTCGAGTCGAAGGATCAGCTGGTTGCGGCGGTCTTTCTGGAGGTGACGCGCGAGGAAGTGCTACGCCTGAGAACAAAGATGGCGGCGGCAGCCACCCCGGCCGCGGCGGTGGCCGCGTGGATCGAGGGACGACTCGACCTCGCGTTCGACGAGAAGATCGAATCGGAACTGCGCCAGGTTGCCCTGGAGGCCCAGGCGACGGTGTCCTCCTCCCCCGACTCCCCCGAGCTGGTTTCGCCCGCATACAACGCGATCCTGGAGCCACTCATCGAGCAGCTTCAGCGTGGCCTGGAACTTGGCGTGTTCCAAGACATCCTTCCGGCAATGGCCGCGAAGTCGATACACGGCGTGGTATGGGGGCACACTCAGCGGCAGCGGGCAACAGGTCATTGGGACCGCGCCGACGTTCGCAAACGTGCACTCCGTTTCTGCCTGCGGGGATTGGGCTTGGCGCCTGAAACGATCGCACAAATCGTTGCGCGCAGCGCACACGCCGACTCGGACGCCGGCTGAAAGCCGAGCCCGGCGGCCGCTGCCGTTGACCGGGTGGCGGCGCAAAGCGGTCGATGGCTACCATGGCCCTCATGGCCGAGCCGGGCACGGCTGCCGATAAGACCGTCGGACTCAACAATGATGAGACCGTCGCCGCACCTAATTCCGCAGCGGCAGACGCAGCTGATCTCGCGTGGTCAAGCGACGACGACGGTGCCGACACCGTCCAGCGCGACTCTGCGGGTGACCGCCAATCATGGCGTGCCACTTGGCGTATCGCGGCCGCGCTCGTCGCGGCCGGTCTCGTCCTGGCCGGGGCGATCGTTTTCGGGCGCTCGCTGTTAACCAGCGACACCAAAGCTGCGGCGCCGAAGCCCGCCACACCGGCTACGCCGAATAGCGGCGCGACGGGCTCAGCGGCGTCCGCTGCCCCATCGTCAATCGTGTCCACCCCGGATCAGGACAATAAGTACATTCAGGCCCTCAACGACCGGGGCATCTCACTCGCCAATCCCGACGCCGCCATCGCGAACGGCAAGTTGGTATGCGACGACATCCGTCGAGGGGTCTCGGTGCCGCAG
>DASZLQ010000154.1:0-8236 GCA_035552295.1 Mycobacterium sp.
CCTGTGACGTGCGCACCCGTTGGGGTCACGTATGGCTTGCCGGACCGGCGGCCCACATGATGGATCCGGGCGATGAGCGGTACGAAACGTCGTCCGGCCAGAATGCCGACTAGGGGGTTGAGCAATCTGCTCAACGGCCGAAGGACCAGCCTGACGGTCAACGAAGGCCCTACCGGGACGAACCGCGAGCTCACCCCGTCCGAATGTGGTTGTGCTGCTGGTGTACTCATCATGAGGATAAGGACGAGACAGCTCGCAAGAATGTGACGCCTAGCGAACCCCGCCGAGTTCGGCACGCAGCGGCCCCAACGTTGAATGCTGAACCAGCACATGAATTTTCGCGATTTTAGTGTCCTCTATTGACAAGGCCAGAACGCCGACAAGTTTGCGCTTGACAAATGCCAGCACCGCGGGTGAACCGCACACGGGCTGGGCCACCAGAACAGTTCGCGGCGGGCCCCAGAATTGCAGAATGTTTCGGCCAACCCGCTCGGCGCCGACGACGACAACGCCTCTGCGCGCATCGATCTCACCCGAGACGTTCGGGTCCAACACCTCAAGCAGGGCGTCCAGGTCTCCCGTGGAGCACGCTTCGATGAAGGCTCTGGTGACGACGTGATGCTGGGTCGGTTCCACTCCCCCGGAGCCGGCTGGACTGCCAGGGCGGGATTCGTTGATCTTGCGCCGGGCCCGATGCGCGAGCTGCCGGCAGGTGGGCGCGCGGCTGCCGAGCGTCGCGGCGATGGCGTCGTAGGGCACTTGGAAGATGTCGTGCAGAACAAACACCACCCGCTCCGCGGGGCTGAGGCGTTCGAGCATGATGAGCAGGGCCAGCCGGACTTCGTCGTCGAGGGTCACCCGGTCGGCGGGATCGATGGACGACGAGCCGCGGTCACCATACCGGGGTTCGGCCATGTCGTGCGCCCGTTCGCGACGCGACGATGCCGATTTCATGTGATCCAGACACAGTCGGCTGGTCACCACGATCAGCCAGCCCCGCTCGTCGTTGATGTCGCCGATCGGTGCCTGCAGCAGGCGGAAGAAGGCCTCCTGCACCACGTCTTCGGCCGCTCCGACGTCGCCCAGCATACGAAAGGCGAGGTCCACCAGATAGGCGCGATGTGCCCTCCACGCATCGCCCACCTGGTCGTGCTGAGCATTCATGAAGTTAAGGACGCAATAGCCCAGCCGAATGTGACACGCGCGACTGTCACATTCCGCGCCGCTGTGCCGTCCTTCCAGACACCCAGGCAAACCATCGAGCCCACGAGAAGTGAGAAAAATGAGCCGGATACCCACACACACCGTCGACGATGCGCCGCAGGCGTGCCGCAATCTGCTGGAAAACGCGATTCAGTTCTCCCCGACAGGGCGGCCGCTGAACCTGCACGGCCAAATGGCGCACTCCCCGGCTGTGCTGGTCGCGTACACGTCGCTGCGAGCGGCGACCGCCGAGCATGGCACCGTCGGCCCCCGGCTGTCTGCCGCATTGATGCTCGCGGCGGGCAGCGCAGTGGCGAACGACTACGTCGTCGCGATCACCCGCCGGCTTGCCCGGCTCGCGGGATGGAGCGATGAGCAGATTGCGGCACTGCAGGCGGGAACCGCGACCGGGGATGACAAGGTGGACGCGATCGTCGGTCTGGTCAGGGAGGCGACCGTCAACGCCGGGAAGGTGAGCGACACCACGTGGGCTAACGCAGTCGATGCCGGCTGGAACGCCGAGCAACTGACGGAGGCCTTCGCATATCTGGGTCTGACGGTCTTCACCGCGTACTTCCTCAACTATGCGCAAACCGATCTCGACGTTCCGGCGGGTCGGTAATGACTCGACCTGACGGGCCGCGGGTGTCGCTGGCACAAGTGCGATTCGTGTCGACCGCGATCGAACCGATTGCCGCTTTCTATGCTGCGCTGCTGGGCATTTCGGTGCCGCTGAACGAGCACTACCTCGAGGTGCCGGCGGGTCCGGCGTCGGTCGGATTCTCCAAAGCCGGGTTCACCGAGGACCAGGGCCCGCACACCGCATGCCCGCCAGGCCTGGCGGCCCGAGAAGGGGAGATCATTCTCGATTTCACCGCCGACGACGTCGACGCCGAATATTCGCGTATCGAGGCTCTCGGCGTGAGCTGGGTGATGCGGCCCACGACCCAACCATGGGGCAGAAGGTCGATGGTCTTCCGCGATCCGAACGGTCACCTGATCAACGTGTCCTCTTCCACCACACGGTAATTCAGGCCGGGACGCCGATGGCCTTCACCTCCATGTACTGGTGGATTCCGCTTACTCCGCCGCTTTCCCGACCGAACCCGCTCAGTTTGAAGCCGCCGAACGGGGCATCGCCCGGCCCGACGCCGTTGACCGCGACCTGGCCGGTGCGGACGCGGCGCGCCACGCCCACGGCCCGGTCGACGTCGGCGCCCCACACGGCGCCGGAAAGCCCGTAGCGCGAGTTGTTCGCGATCGCGACCGCATCGTCGTCGTCGCGGTAGCGCAGCACCGACAGCACGGGGCCGAACACTTCCTCCTGGGCGATCGTCGAATCCGCGTCGACGTCGGTGAGAATAGTCGGTTCGAAGTAGAAGCCGACATCCAGGCCGGCCGGGCGGCCACCGCCGGTTACCAGCTTCGCGCCGTCGTCGATCGCCCTGTCGACGTGTGCCTGGACGCGCTGCAGCTGCGCCGCGCTGATCAGCGGACCCATCTGCGCCGCAGGGTCTTTCGGATCGCCGACCTTCACGTCACGGGCCTGCGCGACGAGCCGGCCGACGACGTCGTCGTGTAGCGATTCCGGAAGCAGCAGCCGACTGTGCAGGATGCAGGCCTGCCCGGCGTGCAGCGAGCAGCTGTCGAACAGCATCTGCCGCAGCATGTCGTCGCTGACTTCCGCGTCGTCGAGAACGATGCTCGCGGACTTTCCGCCGCACTCCAGCAGCAGCCGCTTCATGGCGCCGCCCGCGGCGCGCATCACCTCGCAGCCGACGGCCGAGCTGCCGGTGAAGCTGATCATGTCGATGCGCGGATCGGTGGTGAGCAGCCGCGCGGCCTCGAGACCCGACGGCGTAACGACATTGACCACACCCGGCGGAATGTCGGTCTCCTCGTCGATGATGCGGGCGAGCGCAAGCCCGGCGAGCGGCGTCAGCGGCGAGGGCTTGAGCACAACGGTATTGCCCGCGGCCAGCGCATTGTTCACCTTCATGACGTTGAGGCAATGCGGGAAGTTCCACGGCGTCAGGATCGAGACGATGCCGAGCGGCTCACGACGCAGCAACGTCGTTCCGGCACCCACTCCGGTGACCGGGTCGTCGGTCAACTTCGTGGCGAGCTGGGCCGCGTGCATGGACATGTATCCGGCGCCGTCGATCTGCATCACGCGCTCGTTGGAAACGCAGCCCCACTCCGCCTGCGACAGCGCGAAGAACTCGTCGGCGTGCTTCATCAGTGCCTCGCCGAGCTGATTGAGGCAGCCGGCCCGCTCCTCGGGGCCCGTCTGCGCCCACGGCCCACTGTCGAAGGCGCGGCGGGCGGCCGCGATCGCCTCGCCGACCTGCGCGACGCTCGCGTCGGGCGCCGTGGCGATGGTGCTTTCCGTGGCGGGGTCGATGTCGTCGTAGCGACCGCCCTTGGGTTCGACCCATCTGCCGTCGATGTAGAGCTGATAGGTGTCGACAAGCGGTCCCGGGGGTTGTAGCTCGGCCATGTGCTTCCTCACCCGAACGTCGGTCATCTAGAGAGCCAGTGTTCACCCATGCCCTCGGCGCGTCAATCACAAATATGGCGAATCCTCAGCTATTTCACCGCGTTGCCGGTGTATTGACAGGCATGGTCGGCCCAGGGTAGACACAACGGCACGACACATCAGGGCAATGTGTCCGATCGCGACCCGGCCGGGTCGGTTGAGGGAGGTTTTGCCGTGCGGACCACTTTTCCACTGCACTCCCCCGATTTCTACGCCGGCGATCCCTATCCGGTGTACCGGGAGCTGCGCGCCAGCTCGCCGGTCTGCTGGAACGACGTCACCAACTTCTGGGCGCTGCTGAAGTACGAAGACATCCGGTACGTGTCGAGCAACCCGGCCTTGTTCTCCTCCGCCAAGGGAGTCACCATCCCGGACCCGGCGTACGAGAACCCGGTGCAGGAAGGCAGCCTCATCTTCACCGACCCGCCACGCCACCGGCAGCTGCGCAAGCTGATCAACTCGGGGTTCACCCGACGGCAGGTGTCGATCCTCGAGCCGAAGATCCGCGAGATCGTGCGCGGGATCCTCGACCGCGTCGAACCCGGTTCGACGCACGAGTTCGCCGAAGAGATCGCCGCTCCCCTGCCCACCCGCATCATCGCGGAGCTGATCGGCGCCCCGCCCGATGACTGGGAGCAGTTCCGGGTGTGGTCGGACGCGACCACCGGAACCGCCGACCCGGAAATCGAACTCGACACCGTCGTGGCGATCGGCCAGCTCTACGAGTATTTCCAGAAGGTGATCGCCGCCAGGCGCAGCGAAGCCCGTGACGACATGCTGTCGGTTCTGGTCGGCGCCGAGATCGACGGGGACCGACTCAGCGACGACGACCTGCTCAAGTTCGCATTTCTGCTGCTGGTCGCCGGCAACGAAACGACCCGCAACCTGATCGCGCTGGGCACTCTCGCACTGATCGAGCATCCCGACCAATGCCGTCTGTTGGTCGACGATCCCACGCTGATCCCGGGCGCCGTTGAAGAGATGTTGCGCTGGAACAGCCCGGTGGTGCAGATGGCGCGCACCGCGACGACCGACGTTGAGATTCGCGGCAAGCTGATCCGAAGCGGCGACGTGGTGGTGATGCTCTACGGGTCGGCCAACCGGGACGAGGACGTATTCGGTTTGGACTCAGAAGAATTCAAGGTGACCCGCCACCCCAATCCGCACATCGCGTTCGGCTGCGGTGAGCATTCGTGCCTGGGCGCGCAGCTGGCGCGCCTGGAGGCGTCGATCATGTTCGACGAACTGCTGCGGCGCTTCCCCGGGCTGGAGCTAGTCGGCGAGGTGGACCGGATGCGGGCCACGATGGTGCCCGGGGTGAAGCGAATGCCGGTACGGCTCGGGTCCTCGAAAAGGCCGGGATAGATTGGAGATCAACTCAGTGACCGACTCAGAAACCGGGTTGCGCGACAAGCTGCGGGCGCTCGTCGGCCAGCCCACCGGCGGCATCGGAAAGCCCACGGTGGCACCGGATCCCGTCAATCAGCCGATGATCCGGCACTGGGCCCATGCGCTGGGCGACATGAACCCGGCCTACCTCGAACCGGAGTTCGCCGCGTCGTCCCGGTTCGGCGGCATCGTCTCGCCGCCGGTAATGCTGCAGACCTGGACGATGCCGTCGCCGAAACTGGAAGGGATCAAAGACCGGGGCGGCGCCCCCGTCGAGATCGAAGGCAATCCGACGGCGTTCCTCGACGAGGCCGGGTACACCAGCACGGTGGCGAGCAACTCGGAGTTCGAGATCGAACGCTATCCGCGGCTGGGCGACGTCGTCAGCGCTACGTCGGTGTTCGAGGACGTCTCCGAGCAAAAGAAGACCGCACTGGGGACCGGTTACTTTTTGACCTGGCTGATCACTTATCGCGACCAGAACGGTGAGGTGCTGGGGCGACAGCGATTTCGGGTGCTGCGATTCAGGCCGGAACGCTGATGACGCCCCGCCTGGCACCGGCGATCGGCCCGGACACCGAGTTCTTCTGGAACGGGCTGCGCGAGAACAAACTGCTGATCCAGCGCTGCAGCGGATGCGGAGCGCTGCGCCACCCACCGCGCCCCATGTGTCCCGAATGCCGTTCCCTGCAATGGGACGCGATCGAGTCGTCCGGCCGCGGCACGGTCTACAGCTACGTGATGCCGCTGGAACCCCGGTTTCCCTTCTTCGACTATCCCTACATCGTTGTGCTGGTGGAGCTCGACGAAGGGGTGCGGCTGGTTTCGAACCTGTGTGGCATCGACCCTGCCGACGTCACGGTCGGGATGCCGGTCGAGGTCTATTACCAGGCCTTCGACGGCGCTGATGGAGACCTTGTGCTGCACCAGTTCCGGCCCGCCGGGGAAGGAAAGCGGTGACCCAGACCACGTTGAAGTGGACCGACCTCAATGTCGGCGACGAGGTGACCCCGCTCGAGATCCCGATCACCACCACGCTGATCGTCGCCGGCGCGATCGCGTCGCGTGACTTCATGCCCGTGCATCACGACCGCGACTACGCCAACAAGCAGGGCTCACCCAATTTATTCATGAACATCTTGACCAGCAACGGGTATTGCGTGCGTTTCCTCACCGATTGGGCCGGGCCCGAGGCGATGGTCAAGAACCTGACGGTCCGTCTCGGGGTGCCATGCTTCCCCGACGATCCGCTGCGGTTCACCGGCAGTGTGACCGGCAAGACGGAAGGGTCAGACGGTGAGAACTTCGTCGAGGCGACCTTCAAGGCGTCGAATAGCCTTGGCGATCACGTCTCCGGTACCGCGGTCCTGAGCCTGCTCGACGGGGCGGGCGCATGAGTCGCTCACTGCCGGGCAGCTGCGCCATCGCGGGGATCGGTCAGACGGAGTTCTCCAAAGAGTCCGGGCGCAGCGAGCTGCAATTAGCCTGCGAGGCAGTCAGTTCCGCGCTCGACGACGCCGGCCTGGCGCCCAGCGACGTCGACGGCATGGTGACGTTCACCATGGATTCCAGCGACGAGATCGACGTCGCGCGCAATGTCGGCATCGGCGACCTGAATTTCTTCTCCCGCGTCCCGCACGGTGGCGGGGCGGCGGCCGGAACAGTCGCGCATGCCGCCATGGCGGTCGCCGCCGGAGTCGCCGATGTAGTGGTGTGCTGGCGCGCCTTCAACGAACGGTCGGGCTTCCGTTTCGGCGGCAGCGGACGCACCAGCGCGGAGACCCCGCTGTTCATGGCGCACTACGCCCCGTTCGGATTGCTCACTCCCGCAGCGTGGGTCGCGCTGCACGCCCAGCGCTACATGTCGACGTACGGGGTGACCAACGAGGATTTCGGCCGGATCGCGGTGGTCGACCGGGCCCACGCGGCCACCAACCCCGACGCGTGGTTCTACCAGCGACCGATCACACTGCAAGACCACCAGAATTCGCGGTGGATCATCGAACCGGTTCTGCGACTGCTGGATTGCTGCCAGGAGAGCGACGGCGGGGTCGCGCTGGTCGTCACCAGCGCCGAGCGCGCCCGCGACCTGCGTCAGCCGCCGGCTGTGATCTCCGCGGCCGCGCAGGGCGCAGCCTACAACGGCGAGATGATGACCAGCTACTACCGCGAGGACATCACTGGCCTACCCGAGATGGGCGTGGTCGCCGACAGGCTCTGGCGAGATTCCGGGCTCAAGCCGCAAGACATCCAAACCGCATTCATCTACGACCATTTCACGCCGTTCGTGTTCACCCAATTCGAGGAACTCGGATTCTGCGGGCGTGGCGAAGCCAAATACTTCGCCACCGTCGAGCGGCTGTCGCTGGGCGGCGAGCTACCGATCAACACCAAAGGCGGGCTACTCGGCGAGGCCTACATCCACGGCATGAACGGCATCACCGAGGGTGTGCGCCAAGTCCGCGGAACCTCGCACAACCAGGTCGACAACGTCGAGCACGTCCTGGTCACCTCGGGTACCGGGGTGCCGACCAGCGGACTGATCCTCGCCGGCGGGTAAGCGATGCCGTGATGACCCAAGCCACCGCGGCCGATACCCGCGAACTGATCGTCGAGTCCGCCTACGCCTGCTTCCGCAAGCAAGGAATGCAGAAAGCAACGATCGTCGAAATCGCCAAGGAGGCGGGCGTTTCGCGCAGCACCATCTACGAGTACTTCCGCGACAAGGCCGCCATCGTCGAAGCGTGCGCCGAACACACCTCCGAGCAGTTCTATCGGCAGATGTCGCTGGCCATGGACCGGGGCGGCTCGCTGGAGGACAAGCTCAGCCGCGCAGCGGTATTCGTGACCCAGGCCCGGCGGGTGATCGCCTCCGAGAAGTACTTCGACGAAGAAGCGATCAGCCTGCTGCTCACCAAGGACGCCGCGGTCTTGCTGCGCGAATGCGTCGACTTCCTCGCTCCGCACCTTGCCGCCGCCAAGATCACCGGCGAGGTGCGCAAAGACCTGGACATCCAGTCGGCCGGCGAATGGTTCGCCCGAATCCTGTTCTCGCTGTTCAGCACACCGTCATCGACCCTGGACATGGACGACCCCGAGGTCGTC
>DASZLQ010000155.1:0-32291 GCA_035552295.1 Mycobacterium sp.
TAGGTTGACAGCGTGACACCTACCTTCACCGATCTCGCCAAGGCGCAATACATCCTGCTGACCACCTTCACCAAAGACGGTCGACCCAAGCCCACTCCCATCTGGACCGCCGTTGATGGCGATCGGCTGTTGGTGATCTCCGAGGGAAAGTCGTGGAAGGTCAAGCGGATCCGCAATACGCCCCGCGTGACGATGGCCAGCTGCACCATGCGTGGTCGCGCGACAAGCGAGGCCGTCGAGGGGACCGCGGCCCTGCTCGACAAGTCGGAAACGGCCGCCGTGTACGACGCCATCGGCAAGCGATACGGCATCGTGGGCAAGGTATTCAACTTCTTCAGCAAGTTGCGCGGGGGCATGGAAAACAACGTCGGCCTCGAGCTCAGAGTGGCCGAAAGCTAGGGAAAATGGGCACGGTGCTGATCCCGATCCCGGACCGCGACTTCGATCCGACCGAGGTCGCGGTCAGCTGGCGCGTTTTGACCCGCAACGGTCATCGGGTGGTCTTTGCTACCGAAAGCGGCACAGCAGGGGCGGCCGACGACATCATGGTCACCGGCCGCGGGCTCGACATCTGGTCTGCCCTACCGATATTGGGCGCTATCCCGGTGATCGGGCTGATGCTGCGGGCAAACAAGGACGGCCGCGATGGCTACGCCGCGATGGTCCGGTCAACCGAATTTCAGCATCCTCTCAGCTGGTCTCGGGCCACCCTCGACGACATCGACGCGCTGCTACTGCCCGGCGGACACCGCGCCCGCGGAATGCGCAGCTACATCGACAGCGACACACTGCAGCGGCTGGTCGTGGACGCCTTCGCCCGTGGGCTGGTCGTCGCCGCGATCTGTCACGGTGTGCTGCTTGCCGCGCGCAGCGTCGACCCGGCCACGGGTCACTCGGTGCTCTACGGACACAAGACCACGGCGTTGACGTGGGCAATGGAACGGCTCGCCTGGCGACTCACCCGGGTCACCCGATTCTGGGATCCCGATTACTACCGGACCTACACCGAGGGGCCCGGCCAGCCCGGCGGGTACATGTCGGTGCAGTCCGAAGTCACCCGTGCCCTTAAAGATCCGGCAGATTTCTGCGACGTCGTCCGCGGATCGCCGCAGTGGCGGCGCAAGTCCTCGGGAATGGCAAGGGATACCGCGACCGACTCGTGGCCGGCATTCGTCGTTGACGACGGCAGCTACGTGTCGGCGCGCTGGCCCGGCGATACGCACACCTTCGCAACCGTTCTGTCGCGGAAGCTGAAGTCAGCGCGTTAGGCTCCGGCCCCCAGATGCTCGCCGAAGAACGCGAAGACCCGGCTCCAGGCATCGTCGGCCGCCACCCGGTTATAGCCGAAACCGATGACGCGAAGCAGTGGCTGGGCGGGGAGCTTGTTCGCGAAGCTGTGACCCGCGCCGGGGTAGGCCTTGATATCGGCGGTGATCTGCTTGGCTGCGGTCACTTCGCGCAATTTCTTGGGCGCGCCGATGCCCAGCGGGTCACGGCTGCCGAAGCTGGCCACAATCGGGCACGCCCCGTCCAGCGTCACGCTTAAGTTGCGCGGCAATGGAGTGCCGTAGAACGGCGCAGAAGCACCAAAACCTTTGGGCGACATAATGAGTGCGAAACCGCCACCCATGCAGAAGCCGGCGATGCCCACGCGGCCGGAACATTCCGGCATCGACTGCAGGTGATCGCGGGCGGCCAAGATGTCATCAAGCGCGCGACCACGCTTGGTCAGCAGCTCACGCATGACCCGGGTGATGCATCGCGCCCGGCCACCCCGGGCGTACATATTCGGGGTGAGCGCCAGATAGCCTGCCTGCGCGATGCGCTGCGAAATCAGTTCATTGTCCGGCCCATAGCCGACCGCGTCGTGGATCACCACCACACCCGGCCAGGGGCCTCTTCCCTGGGGAATGTCCAGCAGCGCATCGATCGGTCCGTCGGGGGCCTCGATCTGAATCGTCGTCATAGCGTCATCTAACTGCAGCCGGGTTGTACATGACCAGGGGAACTCAGCGGTGATCCGCAGACGTTGGCGTCACATGCTGTCGCGGCTGTTGCTCATCTACGCGGTCGTCGAGCTCGCGGTGATCATCGCGCTGGTGTCGACGATCGGGTGGGGCTGGACCCTGCTCGTGCTGCTGGCCACCTTCCTGCTTGGGTGGGGCCTCTTGGCGCCGATGGCCGGGTCGCATCTCATTCGCCAACTCGGGCAACTGCGATCCGGCCTGACCGAACCGCGGACTGCGGTGAGCGACGGCGCGCTGGTCACCCTGGCCATGGCGCTGGTGCTGGTTCCCGGATTGGTCACCACGGTGCTGGGGCTGTTGTTGCTGTTACCACCGATACGGGCGGTCGCCGGCCCTGGCCTGACCGCGATTGCGCTGCGCGGTTTGCAGCGGGTACCGCTGATCACCGAGACGACGGCTTTCACGGCCGACTCCCGTCGCGGCTATGCCGCCGACGGCCGCGACTATATCGACGGCGAGGTCATCGACGTCAGAGACTTCGAGCCGCCGATCTTGCCGCAGGGCCCGATTGACGACGAGCCGCCACCGCGGCCGACATCGTCACCGGGCTCGATCTAAGTTTTGGCCTGTGACGCAGATTTCGCAGATTTCTACGACGCTGCTGCTGAACGGCCGGGTGCACAGCCCCAGCCACCCGGACGCCACCGCCATGGCGGTGCGCGGCGACGTCGTCGCATGGTTGGGCAGCGATGACGTCGGTCGCAGCCAGTTTCCCGGCGCCGAGGTCGTGGACCTGGAAGGTGGCTTCGTCGCGCCGGGATTCGTGGACAGCCATGTCCACTTGAGCGCAACCGGCCTCGCCCTCACCGGGCTGGACTTACGGCCGGCCACGTCGCGCGCACAGTGCGTCCAGATGATCGCCGACCATGCCGCCGCCCACCCCGGCCAGCCGGTGTGGGGGCACGGCTGGGACGAGTCGTCGTGGCCCGACAACACCCCGCCGAGCACCACCGACCTCGACGCGGTGCTCGGTGACCGGCCCGCCTACCTGGCTCGCGTCGACGTCCACTCAGCGCTGGCCTCGTCGGCGCTGCGCCATCTGGTTCCTGAGCTCGCGGCGGCAGCCGGTTTCAGCGCTGAGCGGCCGCTGGCCGGCGATGCGCATCATCGGGTCCGGGCCGCCGCCCGTGGCCTGCTGACCGCCGGGCAGCTGGCCGAAGCCCGGCCCGCGGCGCTGCGGGCCGCCGCCGCAGCGGGCATCGTCGCGGTGCACGAATGCGCCGGCCCCGAGATCGGCGGGCTCGATGACTGGCTGCAGCTTCGCACCCTCGATCACGGCGTCGAGGTCGTCGGCTACTGGGGTGAGGCGGTGACGACCGCCGCACAGGCCCGCGCGCTGATGGATCGGACTGGAGCCCGCGGGCTGGCCGGTGATCTGTTCGTCGACGGGGCGCTCGGGTCACGCACCGCCTGGCTGCATGAGCCGTACGCCGACGCGCCGCACCGCGTCGGCACCTGCTACCTGGACCCCGGCGTCATCGAGGCGCATTTGCGGGCATGTACGGAGGCCGGGGTGACGGCCGGTTTCCACGTCATCGGGGATGCCGCGGTATCGGCGGTGGTCGCTGCCATTGAACGGGTCGTGGCAGACCTCGGGGTGGCGGCCGTCGCGCGCTGCGGGCACCGACTGGAGCACCTGGAGATGGTGACGGCCGATCAGGCCGCCAAACTGGGCGAGTGGGGGGTCATCGCCAGCGTGCAGCCCAATTTTGATGCGCTATGGGGCGGCGACGATGGCATGTACGCCCGTCGACTTGGTGTCGAACGAGGCAGCCAACTCAACCCACTTGCGCTGTTAGCATCCCAAGGCGTGCCCCTCGCACTCGGTACCGACGCCCCGGTGACGGGTCTTGACCCGTGGGGAAGCGTGCGCGCGGCCGTCAACCATCGCACTGAAGGCAGTGCGGTGTCGGCACGGGCCGCATTCGCCGCCGCGACCCGCGGTGGCTGGCGGGCGAGCGGCGTCCGCGACGGCATCACCGGGACCCTGGTGCCAGGTGCGCCCGCCTCGTACGCCGTCTGGGACGCCGGACCCCTAGACGTGAGCGCACCACGCGACGCCGTCCAGCGCTGGTCCACCGACCCGCGCTCGCGGGTGCCCGCATTGCCGCGCTTGGGCCCGGCCGACGCCTTACCGCGTTGCCGCCGGACCGTGCATCGGGGCGCTGTCATCTATGGCTAGAGGTCGGCACGAGCGGCCCGACGAGGCCGAATCGGAGCGGGAGGAAGATCCTAGCGATATCCACGTCGACGAGCCGGAAGCCCCTAGCGCGCAGGACGTTCCGAGCCTGGCTGAGCGCACAGGTGCGCTAGCACGCCACGCACTGGCGGGGGCGGTCGCCGCGGCCGTCGCGCGGCTGCCGGCAGCTCAGGCTGCGCTGCAGCCACGTCTGGCAAGGCTGCTGGCCACCATCGTGGGCGGATTGCTGCTGTGCGCCAGCTTCCCGTCACTGAGCTGGTGGTGGGCCGCCGTCGTCGCCGCCGCACTGTTGGCCTGGGTGCTGAAGCACCCCGCCACCACGCTGGTGGGTGGTCTGGGCTACGGATTTTTGTTCGGACTGGCGTTCTATCTGCCGCTGCTGCCGTGGATCAGCCTGCTGGTGGGCGCCGTGCCGTGGTTGGCGTTGGCGATGGTGTGTGCGCTGTTTCCCGCGCTCTTCGGCCTGCTCGCCGTCGTGGTGCGGGGACTGCCTGGCTGGCCGGTCTGGTTCGCGTTGGTGTGGGCGGCCCAGGAGTGGTTGAAGTCGATCTTTCCGTTTGGCGGCTTTCCCTGGGGGTCGGTGGCGTTCGGTCAAGCTGAAGGTCCACTGCTTCCGTTGGTCAAGCTCGGCGGCGTTGCGCTGCTGTCGACGGCGGTCGTGCTGATGGGATTCAGCGCGACCGCGATCGGGCTGGAAATCACGAAATGGTGGCGAACCGGTGGTCAGCCCCGTGCCGATGCCCCTGACACCGCCCCCGACAAGGCTTCCGAAACGGACGCCGAGGACGCCACGGATGCCGAGAATGCCGCCCAGCCGCCGCCAGCGGTGCTGCTACCGGGAATCTGCATATGCCTGGTGTTGTTCAGCGCCGTCATCATCTGGCCGCAGGTGCGACATGCCGGCGCCGGATCGGGCGGCGAACCCACGGTCACCGTCGCCGCCGTACAGGGCAATGTGCCCCGGCTCGGGTTCGACTTCAATGCGCAACGCCGAGCGGTCCTGGACGACCACGTCCAGCAGACGCTGCGGCTGGCCGAGGATGTGCGCGCCGGGGCCGCCCCGCAACCTCAATTCGTCATTTGGCCGGAGGACGCCTCGGACATCGATCCCTTACTCAATGCCGACGCCGGGCAGCAGATCGCACAGGCGGCCCATGCGATCGGCGCGCCGATCCTGGTGGGGACCATCCTCGCGGTGCCGGGCCGCACCCAAGAACCCGCGGAATACACCAACACGGTGATCGTCTGGAATCCGGTCACCGGCCCGGCTGATCGCCACGACAAGGAAATCGTGCAGCCGTTCGGCGAATACCTGCCCATGCCGTGGCTCTTCAAGCATCTCTCCGCCTATGCCGACCGGGCCGGCCACATGGTTCCGGGCAAAAGCAGCGACGTGGTGCAGATCGCGGGGGTGCCGGTAGGCGTGGCCACCTGCTGGGAAGTGATCTTCGACCGTCAGCCGCGAAAAGCGGTCCTCAACGGCGCCCAGTTGCTGGCCGTGCCCGCCAACAACGCGACCTTCAACAAGAGGATGAGCGAGCAACAGCTGGCGTTCGCCAAGGTTCGCGCCGTAGAGCATGACCGCTACGTCGTGGTTGCCGGTACCACCGGAATCAGTTCGGTGATCGCCCCGGATGGGGCCGAGTTGGTCCGCACCGGCTTCTTCGAGCCCGGCTATCTGGACATTCAGGTGCGCCTCAAGACGCAGCTGACGCCGGCGACCCGCTGGGGCCCGATCCTGCAGTGGCTGCTGGTGCTAGCGGCCGGAGCGGTCATTCTGGTCGGGATACGGCACAATGGGTGGTTCCCGCGTCCGATTCAGCCGCGGTCGAGGCCTTCGGGTGAATCGGGCGTTTCCGGTGCGCCCAACGACGAGGACGGCGACCACACCCCGCCAGAAGAGGGCGGTCACGACACTCCGCCCGACGAGGGCGGCCGACACTCGTTTGGTTTCGGGCGAGACAGAGGAGCTACATGACCACCGGCCAGCAGGCACACCGCGTCCCGGGCAATCGTCCCAGCCAGCGCGTCCTGGTCATCATCCCTACCTTCAACGAGTTGGAGAACCTGCCGGTGATCCATCGGCGGCTGAAGGACGCCTGCCCCGAGGTGCACCTGCTCATCGTGGATGACAACAGCCCGGACGGCACTGGCCGGCTCGCCGACGAACTCGCGGCAGCCGACCCGGGCCGAACCCACGTCATGCACCGCACCGCCAAGGACGGCCTGGGTGCGGCCTACCTGGCGGGTTTCGCGTGGGGATTGAGCCGGCAGTACTCAGTGCTCGTGGAGATGGACGCAGACGGCAGCCACGCGCCCGAACATCTGCACCGCCTGCTCGACGCTGTCGACGCCGGAGCCGATCTGGCCATCGGTTCGCGCTACGTCGAGGGCGGGACGGTGCGCAACTGGCCGTGGCGGCGCTGGGCCCTGTCCTGGACGGCCAACACCTATGCGCGGGTAGCGCTCGGCATCGGGGTACACGACATCACGGCCGGCTACCGCGCCTATCGCCGCGAAGTCCTCGAGGCAATCGACCTCGACGGTGTGGACTCCAAGGGCTACTGCTTTCAGATCGATTTGACCTGGCGCACGGTGTGCAACGGGTTCGTCATCGTCGAAGTGCCGATCACCTTCACCGAGCGCGAACTCGGCGTGTCCAAGATGAGCGGATCCAACATCCGCGAGGCACTGGTCAAAGTCACCCGGTGGGGCATCCAGGGGCGAACGCCGAGCGCCCGCGCGGCGCGCGCCGACAACCGCACGAAGTCGGCCGGGGCGTAATCAACCCGGGTCAGCCGCGGCGCTTGGACCTGATCAAATCGAGGCGCTCCTTGAGCAGCTCTTCGAGTTCTTCGACCGAGCGGCGCTCCAGCAACATGTCCCAGTGCGTCCGCGGCGGCTTGACCTTCTTCGGTTCGGGCAGGTCACCCTCGACCAGGGTGCCTTCCATCCCATTGCGGCACTGCCAGGTGCCGGGGATCTCAGCATCGTCGGCGAACGGGACCTCGAATTCCTCGCCGTTCTCGGTGCGGTACCGCGCGATCTGCCGCGGCGCCAGGTCGTGGTTGCGGTCAGTTTCGTAGCTCACGGCTCCGAGGCGACTGCCTCTCAGTACGCGATCAGCCATGGGTGCTACTCCTTAGGTCCTCGGGGCTTTTGGGCTGCTGTAGTTGGGTTGCTGTAGTTGGGCTGCTGTAGTGCGATTCTCTCCGCTTGGCAAACGTTACGGCGCTCGGAGTAGTTCCCGGGCCGACACGCGGCCTACGCGGCGCGACCATCAATGATACCGGGATCGCGGAGCGCGGCCGACTAAAGTCGGCCGCGTGACCCGCCGTGCCCGCCCGCAGCCCTGTCGCTGGTGTGGTCGAGACGTAACCGATGTCGCGATGGGTCGTCGCCGCCAGTACTGTCGGCAGTCTTGCCGGCAGCGGGCCTACGAGCAGCGAGCATCGTTGAACAGGGGCGAGGCAACAGCGCTGCCCGCCGACGCGGTGGTGCTGTCGGCCGACGAGGCGGCCGACCTATCGGATCGCGTCTACCAGGTGCGATGTGCGGCAGAAGACGTCGCCACAGCGCTCGACGAAGGAGCCGAGGCAACCGAACTGCGCGAACTTTGCGATGTGCTGATCCGCGCCGCCCGGGCCGCCGACGGCTGGCGCCGAGTGGGTGTCTGACCGCGACGTCTCGCGGCGCGGCGCCCGGCCGGCTCGCACCGAGCATCCCACCGCCATGCGCCTGACCACCGCCGATGCGTAGCCAGGTACAGTCGCGCCATGGATGGTGCGCCGGATCTGAAGGGCTTCGGTGCCACCGCGCGCGTCGCCACGCAACGTCACGTCCCCTTGGACACGACGTTCCACATGTCGACGCCGGTCCTCCGTTAGCAGCCGGGAGTATCGGACGTTTTGAAATCCCGCCGGAGTTGGCCATACTCACCAGCGACATTCTTGGGTCGGATAGCAGCACGACGACGTCGCTTCGTGCAGCAACTTCCGTGACTCGGCGAGAGCCGCATCCGGCGGTTAAAGACGGCCAATGGTAGGCGAGGGGTAGTGATGGTGGACCAACTCCAGCATGCGACCGAAGCGCTGCGGAAAGCGCTGGTCCAGGTTGAACGCCTGAAGCGCACCAACCGTGCACTGCTGGAGCGGTCGAGCGAGCCGATCGCGATCGTCGGTATGTCGTGCCGCTTCCCGGGTGGCGTTGATAGCCCGGAGGCCCTGTGGCAGATGGTTGTCGACGGCCGCGACGTGATATCGGAGTTTCCCACCGATCGCGGGTGGGACCTGGGGGCGCTATACGACCCCGACCCCGACGCGCGGCACAAAACGTACGCGAACACCGGAGGCTTCGTCGACCACGTCGGGGACTTCGACCCCGCATTCTTTGGCATTGCGCCCAGTGAAGCCTTGGCGATGGATCCGCAGCATCGGATGTTGCTGGAGCTGTCATGGGAAGCATTGGAGCGGGCCGGGATTGATCCCAGCGGGCTGCGCGGCAGCGCCACCGGGGTGTACGCCGGGCTCATCGTCCAGGGCTACGGCATGCTCGCCGAAGAGATCGAGGGTTACCGGCTGACCGGCATGACCTCCAGCGTCGCCTCGGGGCGGGTGTCGTATGTGCTGGGTCTGGAGGGCCCGGCGGTGTCGGTGGATACCGCGTGTTCGTCGTCGTTGGTGGCATTGCACATGGCTGTGCAGTCGCTGCGCTCGGGGGAGTGCGACCTGGCGCTGGTCGGCGGCGCGACCGTGAATGCCACGCCGACGGTCTTCGTGGAGTTCAGCCGGCACCGCGGATTGGCGCCCGATGGGCGGTGCAAGGCCTACGCCGGTGCGGCCGACGGCGTGGGCTGGTCCGAGGGCGGGGCAATCCTGGTCGTGGAGCGTTTGTCGGATGCGCAGCGGTTGGGTCATCCGGTGTTGGCGGTGGTGCGGGGTTCGGCGGTCAATCAGGATGGCGCATCGAATGGGTTGACCGCACCCAACGGTCCGTCGCAGCAGCGGGTGGTGCGCGCAGCGTTGGCCAATGCGGGGCTCTCGGCGGCCGACGTCGATGTGGTCGAAGGCCATGGGACGGGCACCACGTTGGGCGACCCGATTGAGGCCCAGGCCTTGTTGGCCACCTACGGACAAGACCGGACCGAGCCGCTGTGGCTGGGGTCGATCAAGTCGAATATGGGTCACACGCAGGCCGCTGCCGGTGTGGCCGGCGTGATCAAGATGGTGCAGGCCATGCGCCATGAGCTGTTGCCGGCAACATTGCATGTCGACCAACCCAGCCCGCACGTGGATTGGTCGGCGGGATCGGTGTCACTACTGACCGAGGCGCGGGCGTGGCCCGCTGAGAGTCGGGTGCGTCGGGCGGGCGTGTCGTCATTTGGGATTAGCGGCACCAATGCGCATGTGGTTGTCGAGGCTGCGCCCGTGCAGCCGGTGCGCGAGATTGGTCCGGCCCGGCCGGTGGTGCCGTGGGTGATCTCGGCGAAGTCGGCGGCGGCGTTGGGGGGGCAGGCGGCGCGGTTGGCCGGATATGTGCGCACCCACGGTGAGCTGGATGTCGCCGACGTGGGCTGGTCGTTGGCGGGCCGTTCGACGTTTGAGCATCGGGCCGTCGTCCTGGGTGGTGATCGAGACCGGTTGCTGGCCGGGTTGGATGAATTGGCCAGCGATGACGTGGCTGGGTCGGTTGTTCGGGGTACCGCGACGCCGGCGGGCAAGACCGTGTTCGTGTTCCCCGGCCAAGGCTCCCAATGGCTGGGCATGGGCATTGAATTACTGGATATCGCACCGGTATTCGCACAGCAGATCCAGGCATGCGAAGACGCCTTCTCGGAATTGGTCGACTGGTCGCTGATCGACGTGCTGCGTGGCGCGCCCGATGCTCCGGGGCTGGATCGCGTGGACGTCGTGCAGCCAGTGCTCTTCGCGGTGATGGTGTCGCTGGCCGAACTGTGGAAGTCGGTCGGCGTAAGTCTGGATGCGGTGATCGGCCATTCGCAAGGTGAGATCGCCGCGGCCTATATCGCCGGTGCGCTGTCGTTGCCAGATGCCGCCCGGGTAGTCACGTTGCGCAGCAAGCTGCTGCGGTCACTGACGGGTCCCGGGGGAATGCTGTCTATCGCGTGCAGCACCGAGCGGGCCCGGGAGTTGTTGGCGCCCTACGGTAATCGAGTCAGCATCGCCGCCGTCAACGGCCGGTCGGCCGTCGTGGTGTCGGGCGAGGTGGCCGCGCTCGACGAGCTCGTCGGCTTCTGTGCCGACCTTGATTTGCGAACCCGGCGGATCGACGTGGATTATGCCTCACATTCGGTTGAGGTCGAGGCGATTCGCGGTGAGCTCGCGGAGGTTCTGGCTGGTATCGAGCCGCGTTCCTCGCGCATCGCATTCTTTTCCACGGTGACCGGAAGCCGCTTGGACACAGCAGGATTGGATGCCGAATACTGGTACCGCAGCATCCGGCAGACCGTGCAGTTCGACCAGGCGGTGCGCAGCGCGTGTGAACACGGCTACCGAACATTTATCGAATCCAGTCCGCATCCGGCCTTGGTCGCCGGGATCGAGGACACCGTCAACGACTACGCCGGCGGTCACACCGAGGCCATCGTCGTTCCCACCCTGGGCCGCGATGACGGCGGACTCGACAGGTTCCTGACCTCGGCCGCCACCGCGTTTGTCGCGGGAGTGAGCGTGGATTGGCGCCGCGCACTGGACGGAGCCGGCTTCGTAGAGCTGCCGACGTACGCCTTTGACCGGCGCCGGTTTTGGCTGTCCGGGGAAGGTGTCGCAGCCGATGCCACGGGCTTGGGGCTGGGAACCAGCGAGCACCCGCTGCTGAGCGCGGTCGTAGAACTGCCGGCCTCGGGTGGGGTGGTGTTGACGGGCCGGTTGTCGCCTAGTTTGCAGGGCTGGCTGGCCGATCACGCCGTCTCCGGTGCGGTCGTATTTCCGGGCGCCGGGTTTGTGGAGTTGGCGATCCGCGCCGGTGACGAGGTCGGTTGCTCGACGGTCGACGAACTGACGCTGCAAGCACCATTGATGTTGCCGGCGAAGGACTCTGGGTTGGGCTCGGTTGCCGTGCAAGTAGTGGTGGGTCCCGCCGAAGAATCGGGCCAGCGCAGCGTGTCGATTTTTTCGCGCACCGATACCGGCTCCGGCTGGGTGTGCCATGCCGTGGGAACGCTGAGCACCGGCTCGGTCGAGCCGAGTGCGGATCTATCGGTGTGGCCGCCGAAGGGTGCGGTCCCGGTGGGCCTGGCCGACGGCTACGAGAAATTGGCGGCGCGCGGGTACGGCTATGGGCCGGCATTTAGGGGCTTGACCGCGACGTGGGTCCGCGGCCATGAGGTGTTCGCCGAGGCGCAGCTGCCGGACGCGGCCGGAGGCGTCAGCGGGTTCGGGGTGCACCCGGCGTTGCTTGACGCGGCGATGCACGCTCTGGTGGCGGGCCACCAAATCGCGGGCCGGACCGACGAAGTGATGGTGCCGTTCTCGTGGCAGGGCGTGTCGTTGCATGCCGCGGGCGCATCGACGGTACGCGCGCGTATTGCGCCGGCGGGCAATTCGGCGGTCTCGATCGAGCTCGCCGACGGGCTGGGATTGCCGGTGCTGTCGGTGCGCGCGATGGTGGCGCGTCCGGTGAGCGAGCAGCAGCTGCGTGCGGCGGTGTCGGGCTCGGGCCCGGACCGGCTGTTCGAGGTGGTGTGGTCGCCGACGACAAAAGCGGCCAACGGCGAGCGGCCCGCCCACGAAGTGTTCGAATCCGTTGCCGCTGACGAAGATCCGGTCTTCGGATCGTATGAGCGTACGCATCAGGCCCTGGCTGCCATGCAGTCGTGGCTGACCGGGCGCGACTCAGGCGTGCTGGTCGTGGCCACCCGGGGCGCAATGGCCTTGGCAGGCGAGGACGTCACCGACTTGGCGGGCGCTGCGGTGTGGGGGCTAGTGCGGTCGGCGCAGACCGAACACCCGGGCCGGATCGTGCTCGTGGATTCCGATGCGGCCCTTGACGATAGCGCGATAGCCGCCGTTCTAGGGATCGCCGAGCCGCAGGTAATGCTGCGCGACGGCAAGGCGTATACCGCACGAGTGCGTGGCAGCCGTGCCGTCGACGCCGTCATGGCACCCCCCGGCGACGGCCCCTGGAGGCTGGGAATCAGCAGCGCGGGCACCTTCGAAAACCTGCGACTGGAGCCGATTCCCAACGCCGATGCGCCGCTGCAGCAGGGGCAGGTTCGGGTGGCCCTGCGCGCCATCGCCACAAACTTCCGCGACGTCATGATCACCCTGGGCATGTTCACCCACGACGCCCTGCTCGGTGGCGAAGGTGCCGGCGTGGTGGTCGAGGTCGGGCCGGGAGTCAGCGAGTTCGCGGTCGGCGATTCGGTGTACGGATTCTTCCCCGACGGCAGCGGCACGCTGGTGCCCGGCGATGTCCGCCTGCTGCTGCCGATGCCCGCCGACTGGTCCTATGCCGAAGCTGCCGGTATCTCAGCGGTTTTCACCACCGCATACATGGCGTTCATCCACCTGGCCGATGTCAAGCCGGGACAGCGGGTGTTGGTGCATGCCGCCGCCGGCGGGGTTGGGATGGCGGCAGTTCAGTTGGCCCGGCATCTAGGTGTCGAGGTGTTCGGGACCGCGAGCCGCGGTAAGTGGGACACGTTGCGGGCCATGGGCTTTGACGATGACCACATCGGGGATTCGCGCAGCCTCGAGTTCGAGGACAAATTCCGGGCGGTCACCGGCGGCCGCGGCATGGATGTGGTGCTGGACTCGCTGGCCGGTGAATTCGTCGATGCGTCACTCCGGCTGGTCGCTCCCGGCGGCGTGTTCTTGGAAATGGGCAAGACCGACATCCGGGATCCCGGTGTGGTCGCTCAGGAATACCCCGGTGTGCGCTACCGCGCCTTTGACCTCTTCGAGCCCGGTCGTCCCCGCATGCACCAGTGGATGCTCGAGCTCGCCGGACTGTTCGACGCCGGGGTGCTGAAGCCGTTGCCGGTGACGACGTTTGACGTGCGACGCGCGCGGACCGCGTTGCGATACTTGAGCCAGGCGCGTCATATCGGCAAGGTCGTGATGAGCATGTCGGATGCGTGGGCCGCGGGCACCGTGTTGATCAGCGGTGGGACCGGCATGGCGGGCTCCACGGTGGCGCGCCACCTCGTGGCGCAGCACGGTGTTCAGGACTTGGTGTTGCTGAGTCGCAGTGGTCCCGATGCGCCGGGGTCCGCCGAATTGGTCGCCGAGTTGGACGCGGCCGGAGCCCGGGTGCGGGTAGTCGCGTGCGATGCGGCCGACCGTGAGGCGCTGGCGAGGGTGATCGCCGATATTACGGCACAGCGCCCGCTTTCGGGCGTGATTCACGCGGCCGGCGTGCTTGACGACGCCGTGGTCACGTCACTTACGCCCGAGCGCGTCGACGCGGTATTGCGGGCCAAGGTCGACGCGGCGTGGAACCTGCACGAATCAACCCGCGATCTGAATCTGTCGGCGTTCGTGATGTTTTCCTCGATGGCCGGACTGGTGGGTTCGTCGGGCCAGGGCAACTATGCGGCGGCCAACTCGTTCCTCGATGGGTTGGCTGCGCATCGGCGGGCGCACGGGCTGCCGGCGATCTCGCTGGCGTGGGGGCTATGGGATCAAGCCAGCGCCATGACCGGCGGACTGGATGCCGCCGACCTCGCCCGGCTGGGCCGCGACGGAATCTTGGCGCTGTCCTCGGTCGAGGCGATGGAATTGTTCGACACCGCATTGATTGTCGACGAACCATTCCTGGCGCCCGCCCGCATCGATCTCGGCGCCCTGCGCGCCCATGCGGTCGCGATACCACCGATGTTCACCGACCTGGTAAACGCGCCTACCCGCCGCCGGGTCGACGACTCGCTGGCCGCCGCGAAATCGAAATCGGCGCTCGCGCATCGCCTGGACGGGCTGTCCGAAGCGGAGCAGCACGCCGTGATCCTGGATCTGGTGCGCTCGCATATCGCCACCGTGCTGGGGAACACCACCGCCGAGACGATCGATCCGGACAAGGCGTTTCAAGAGCTGGGCTTTGACTCGCTGACCGCGGTCGAGATGCGCAACCGGCTCAAAACCGCTACCGGACTGGCGCTTTCGCCCACCCTTATCTTCGACTACCCGACACCCAACGGCCTGGCCGGCTACATCCGCACCGAACTCGCCGGAGTCCCACAAGAAATCAAGCACGCCCCAGTTGTTCGGTCCACCCACGACGATCCAATCGCGATCGTCGGTATGGCGTGCCGCTATCCGGGCGGGGTGAATTCCCCCGACGACCTTTGGGACATGCTGACCGAGGGCCGCGACGTGCTCTCCGAATTCCCGGGCGATCGCGGTTGGAACCTGGCCGGGCTGTACAACCCGGATCCCGACGTTGCGGGCGCCTGTTACACCCGCATTGGTGGGTTCGTGGAGGGTGTCGCGGACTTCGACCCCGCCTTCTTCGGCATCGCCCCGAGCGAGGCGCTGGCCATGGACCCGCAGCAACGGATGTTCCTCGAATTGTCTTGGGAAGCCTTGGAGCGAGCGGGAATTGAACCTGGTGGCTTGCGGGGCAGCGCCACCGGCGTGTTTGCCGGGGTGTGCACCCAGGGCTACGGCATGGGCGCCGCACCAGCCGTGGAGGGCTTCCGGCTGACCGGGCAGTCGACCAGTATCGCGTCAGGGCGGGTGTCGTATGTGCTGGGGCTGGAAGGCCCGGCGGTGTCGGTGGACACGGCGTGTTCGTCGTCCTTGGTGGCGTTGCACATGGCGGCGCAGTCGCTGCGCTCAGGTGAATGCGATCTGGCCTTGGCCGGGGGCGTCAACGTCAATGCCACACCCGACATCTTCGTGGAGTTCAGCCGCATGCGTGGGTTGTCGCCCGATGGCCGCTGCAAGGCGTACGCCGGTGCGGCCGACGGCACCGGATTCTCCGAAGGCGGCGGCATGCTGGTGGTGGAGCGCTTGTCGGACGCGCAGCGGCTGGGGCATCCGGTGTTGGCGGTGGTGCGGGGCTCGGCCATCAATCAGGACGGCGCCTCCAACGGGTTGACCGCGCCCAATGGACCGTCGCAGCAGCGGGTGGTGCGTGCTGCGCTCGCCAACGCCGGGTTGTCCGCGGCCGAGGTGGACGCGGTCGAGGGCCACGGCACGGGGACCACCTTGGGCGATCCGATTGAGGCCCAGGCCTTGTTGGCGACCTACGGGCAAAACCGGGGAGAGCCAGGAGAGCCGCTGTGGCTGGGCTCGATCAAGTCCAACATGGGTCACACGCAGGCCGCTGCGGGTGTCGCCGGTGTGATCAAGATGGTTCTGGCGATGCGCTATGAGCTGTTGCCGGCGACTTTGCACGTCGACGAGCCCAGCCCGCACGTGGATTGGTCTGCGGGCTCCGTGTCGTTGTTGACCGAGCCGCGGGCGTGGCCGGCGGGGGGTCGGCCGCGTCGGGCGGGAGTGTCGTCGTTTGGGATCAGCGGCACCAACGCACATGTCATTGTCGAGGCACTCCCGGTTGAGAAGCCAGCCGCGCCGGAGCGCGTCGTGGACGGTCCCCAAGTGCCGGTGGTGCCGTGGGCGCTGTCGGCGAAGTCGCCGTCGGCGTTGAGATCTCAGGCCGCTCGGTTGGCGGCTCACCTGCGAGCCCACACAGACCTGGACAGTGCCGATGTGGGGTGGTCGTTGGCAAGCCGGTCGACCTTCGAACAGCGGGCCGTCATCGTTGGTAATGACCGCGGGGGCATGCTGACCGGACTGGATGAGCTGGCCGGGGACGACCTGGCCGGCTCGATCATTCGCGGCACGGCAACGCCCGGTGGCAAGACCGTCTTCGTCTTCCCCGGCCAAGGCTCCCAAATGCTGGGCATGGGAATGGGATTGCACGCCGGATACCCCGTTTTCGCCGAGGCGTTCAACAGCGTCGTGGGTGAACTGGATCGGCACCTGCTGCGCCCGCTGCGCGAAGTCATGTGGGGGCACGACGAAAACCTGTTGCACACCACCGAATTCGCGCAACCCGCGCTGTTCGCAGTGGAAGTTGCTTTGTTCCGGTTACTCGAATCCTGGGGTGTGCGTCCCGACTTCGTGATGGGCCACTCGATCGGAGAGCTGTCGGCCGCGCACGTCGCAGGTGTCCTATCGCTGGAGAACGCTGCGGTGCTGGTGGCGGCCCGGGGCCGATTCATGCAGGCGCTGCCGGCAGGCGGGGCGATGATCGCCGTGCAGGCCACCGAAGAAGAGGTGCGGCCGCTGCTGGTGCCCGAGGTGGGCATCGCCGCGGTCAACGGCCCATCGTCAGTGGTGATTTCGGGCGCCGAAGACGCGACGATTGCCATCGCGGACCGATTCCGCGCTGAGGGCCGCCGCGTCCACCAACTGGCCGTCTCCCACGCGTTCCACTCTCCGTTGATGGATCCGATGATCGACGAATTCGGAACTGTCGCCGCTGGACTCGCCGTCGGCAAGCCGACCATCCCGACTGTGTCGAATGTGACCGGTCAGCTAGCGGAAGACGACTTCGCATCGGCAGCGTACTGGAAGCGACACGTACGCGAAGCGGTGCGATTCGCCGACAGTGTGCGTTTCGTCCACTCGGCGGGCGCAAACCGTTTCCTCGAAGTCGGGCCGAGCGGCGGGCTGACGGCATCGATCGAAGAATCACTGGCTGACACCCCCGTGGTGACGATGTCCGCTCTGCGCAAGGACCGGCCAGAGCCGGTGGCCCTGAGCAACGCCGTCGCGCAAGGGTTCGTCGCCGGGATGGAAGTGGATTGGCGTGGTGTCCTCGGCGGAGCCAATTTCAAAGCCAGTTTCGTCGAGTTGCCCACGTATGCCTTTGAACGGCGGCGCTTTTGGCTCTCCGGCGACGGCGCCCCAGCCGATGCTGCCGGCCTCGGCCTGGCCGCCAGTGAACACGCGTTACTGGGCGCGGTCGTGGAACTGCCGGCCTCTGGCGGAGTGGTGCTGACCGGCCGGTTGTCGCCGAGCGCGCAGGGCTGGTTGGCGGATCATGCCGTCGGTGGTGTCGTTCTGTTCCCCGGCGCGGGGTTTGTCGAGTTGGCGATCCGCGCCGGCGACGAGGTGGGCTGCGGAGTCGTCGACGAGCTGAATTTGGCGGCGCCGCTGGTGTTGCCGGCCGACGGCTCGGTGGCGGTGCAGGTGGTGGTCGGTGGATCCGACGAATCGGGGGCCCGTGCGGTGTCGGTGTTCTCGCGTGGCGAGGCGGGGTCCGGCTGGTCGTTGCACGCCGAGGGCGTGCTGC
Source organism: Mycobacterium sp. (assembly GCA_035552295.1). Lineage (GTDB taxonomy): Bacteria > Actinomycetota > Actinomycetes > Mycobacteriales > Mycobacteriaceae > Mycobacterium. The sequence goes on from DASZLQ010000155.1 coordinate 17,491, forward strand.
GCGCGGGGTCGGTGCAGCCGGGCGCGGATCTGTCGGCGTGGCCGCCGGTGGGTGCAGTCCCGGTGGACGTCGGTGACGGGTACGAGCGGCTGGCCGAGCGTGGTTACGGGTACGGGCCGGCATTCCGTGGCTTGACCTCGATGTGGCGTCGCGGCGATGAAGTGTTCGCCGAAGTGACGCTGCCCGAGGACGCCGGAGTTTCAGTGGCCGGGTTCGGGGTCCACCCCGCGATGCTCGACGCGGCATTGCACGCGGTGATCTTGGCGTCCGACAGTGGCGAGCTTGCCGAAGGTTCGATGTTGGTGCCGTTCTCGTGGCAGCAGGTGTCGTTGCACGCCGCGGGTGCGGCGGCGGTACGGGCGCGGATCGTGCCGGTGGGCGAATCGGCCGTATCGATCGAATTGGCTGACGGGTTGGGGCTGCCGGTGCTGTCGGTAGCGTCGATGGTGGCCCGGCCCGTGACCGATCAGCAGCTGCTGGCCGCGGTGTCGAGTTCGGGCCCGGAGCGGCTCTTCGAGGTCGTCTGGTCCGCTCAGCCATCATCCGCAGTGCAGCCGGTATCGGTGTCCGCTTGGGGGACACCGGAGTTGGACACCGCCGAGGCCGAGCGATCGGCGGTGCTGTTCGAATCGGCGCCGGTGGCCGGTGACGTCGTGACGGAGGTGTACGCGGCGACGCGCGCGGTGCTGCCGGTGCTGCAGTCGTGGTTGGCCCGCGACGAGGCGGGGACGTTGGTGGTGTCGACCCGGGGCGCGGTGGCGTTGCCGGGGGAGGACGTCACCGATTTGGCGGGCGCGGCGGTGTGGGGGCTGGTGCGTTCGGCGCAGACCGAGCACCCCGGTCGAATCGTGCTCGTCGACACCGATGCGCCCTTAGATCCTGATGCAATAGCAGCGGTTTTGGCGGTCGGCGAGCCACAGGTGTTGCTGCGGAATGGGACCCTCTACACCGCGCGGGTGCTCGGCAGCCGTGCCGTCGGCGGTCTCCTGGTGCCACCCGGTGATGGACCGTGGCGGCTGGGCATGAGCAGTTACGGCACGATCGAGAATCTGCGGTTGGAGCGGATTCCCGATGCCGACGCGCCGCTGGGGACCGGTCAGGTGCGGGTCGCGCTGTCGGCCATCGCCGCCAACTTCCGTGACGTCATGATTGCGTTGGGCCTCTATCCCGATCCGGACGCGGTCATGGGTATCGAGGCCTCCGGCGTCGTCGTCGAAACTGGCCCCGAAACTGCCCCGCAGGGCGGGCGTTTCGTGGTTGGCGACCGCGTCATGGGCCTGTTCCCGGACGGAACCGGGACGATCGCCACCACCGACCAGCGACTGCTCGTCAAGGTGCCGGCCGGATGGTCACACACCGCCGCCGCGACGACTTCGGTGGTGTTCGCCACGGCGCGCTATGCGCTGGTGGACTTGGCGGATGTCAAGCCCGGTCAGCGGGTGCTGGTGCACGCCGCCGCCGGTGGGGTGGGCATGGCCGCGGTCCAGCTGGCCCGGCACTTCGGTCTGGAAGTGTTCGCGACGGCCAGCCGCGGCAAGTGGGACACGTTGCGGGCCATGGGCTTTGATGATGATCACATCTCCGACTCGCGCAGCCTGGAGTTCGAAGACAAGTTCCGGGCGGCCACCGGTGGACGAGGCGTGGATGTGGTGCTCGACTCGCTGTCCGGTGAGTTCGTGGATGCGTCCCTGCGGCTGGTTGCACCCGGCGGGGTGTTCTTGGAGATGGGCAAGACCGACATCCGCAACCCCGAGGTCGTCGCCCAGGACCACGCCGGTGTGCACTACCGCGCCTTCGACCTCTTCGAGGCCGGACCGGAACGCATTCAGCAGATGCTCGACGAGTTGGCCGCGCTGTTCGGCGAAGACGTGCTGCGCCCATTGCCGGTGACCAGATTCGATGTGCGGCGTGCGCCCGCCGCATTGCGCTATTTGAGCCAGGCCCGCCATGTCGGCAAGGTCGTGATGACGATGCCCGACGCGTGGACGGCCGGCACCGTGTTGATCACCGGTGCTACCGGGATGGCCGGTTCGGCGCTCGCGCGGCATGTGGTGGCTCGCCATGGGGCGCGGAACGTGGTGTTGGTCGGCCGGCGCGGTCCCGATGCACCAGGGGCCGCGGAGCTGGCGTTCGAGTTGAGCGCAGCCGGTGCCCAGGTGGGGCTGGTGGCCTGTGATGCCGCGGATCGCGAGGCATTGGCCAAGGTGATCGCCGATATCCCGGTGCAGCATCCGCTAACCGGGGTGATTCATGCCGCCGGGGTGTTGGATGACGCGGTGGTGGCGTCACTGACTCCCGAGCGGCTTGATGCCGTGTTGGGGGCCAAGGTCGATGCGGCATGGAATCTGCACGAGTTGACCCGCGATCTGGATGTGTCGGCCTTCGTGATGTTTTCGTCGATATCGGGGCTGGCGGGCGCATCGGGGCAGGGCAACTACGCGGCGGGCAATTCGTTCCTGGACGGGTTGGCCGCTCATCGGCGGGCCCAGGGGCTGCCTGCGATCTCGCTGGGCTGGGGGCTGTGGGATCAGGCCAGCGCCATGACCGGTGCGCTGGGCGCCGCCGATCGTGCCCGATTCGGCCGGGACGGGATTGTCGCGATGTCCTCGGACGAGGCGCTGGAATTGATGGACACCGCGCTCATTGTCGACGAGCCGTTCATGTTGCCCGCCCACATCGATCGTGCGGCACTGCGAGTCAAGTTCGACGCAGGAACGTTGCCACCGATGTTCGTCGATTTGATCAACGCGCCCTCCCGTCGCCAGGTCGACGACTCGCTTGCCGCCGCGAAATCGAAATCGGCTCTGCTGCAACGTCTCGAAGGGCTACCGGAGGACGAGCAATACGCCATTCTGCTGGACTTGGTGCGTTCCAACATCGCCACCGTGCTGGGCAGCTCCAGTGCCGAGGCCATCCATCCGGACAGAGCGTTCCAGGAATTGGGCTTTGACTCGCTGACCGCTGTTGAGATGCGGAACAGGCTCAAATCCGCTACCGGCCTGGCACTTTCACCGACGCTGATCTTCGACTACCCGAACTCCGCCGCACTGGCCGGTTACATGCACCGCGAACTCGTCGGCACATCGGAGCGACAGACTCCGGTCGCCGTACCCGGGGAAGCCGAAATCCAGCGCGTTGTGGGATCGATTCCGGTCAAGCGCCTGCGGCAGGCGGGAGTTCTGGAACTGTTGCTCGCGTTGGCGAATGAAGCCGAAGGCACCGGACAAGCGACAACCCCCGGGGTGACCACGGAGAAGGACATCGCGGACATGGACCTCGACGACCTTGTCAATGCGGCATTGCGCGACGATGACGACGACGAGTAGTCACTTGAGCGAGGGCAGTCAGTGAGAATCGCGGTCACCGGGGCCAGTGGTGTACTTGGCCGCGGTCTCGCCGCCCGATTGCTCAGCCAGGGTCACGATGTTATGGGTATCGCCCGCCACCGACCCCAAAGCTGGTCAAGCGCGGTCGATTTCGTCGAGGCAGATATCCGTCACGCTCCCGCTGTCAAGCGCGCCATCGACGGCTGTGACGTCGTCGCGCATTGCGCATGGGCAAGAAGCCCGGGCCCCGACGATCGGATCAGCCACCAGGTCAATATCGACGGCACGCTCAACGTCCTCGATGCGATGGCCGCGACCGGAACCGGGCGCATCGTTTTCGCATCGTCGGCACACGTCTACGGCGAGAAAGACGCGCCGAATTCCGAGCACGACGCGATAACTCCGTTAGCTGCCGATGGCATACACAAGGCCCGAGTCGAAGAGCTGCTGGCGGCCTCCGGCTCCGAATGGGTCGCGATCCGCTCCGCGCTCATCCTTGGCCGAGGCGTCGACAACTGGGTGCGCCGGCTGCTGGCGCTACCGGCGTTCCCGGACGGATCCGCCGATCATCGGGTCCAAGTCGTCCACCTCGACGATGCGCTTCGGCTGTGGGAACGCGTGATTCTGAGCGCGAAAATCGACGGCGGCCCAGTCAATCTTGCCGCCGCGGGTGCGCCGGAATTTCGTCAGATCGCCGCTATGCTGGGACGCCGGATCGTGCCGCTTGGCTCCGGGCTGGGCTCGCTTCGGGGTCGCGTGCGCTCACTGGCTGAGCTGGAGTTCATGCGAAGCGCGCCATTCATGGATACCTCGAGGCTTTGCGACGAGTGGGGGTTCCTCCCGACTTGGAGCTCCGAGGAATGCGTCGACGATTTCGCACTGGCGGTGCGTGGCCGGGTCACGCTGGGGAAGCGGGTGATAGCGCTGCCTTGGCGGCTGGCCAATATCCAGGACCTGCCTGCCGTCGATGCGCCGGCCAGCGACGGAGTGGTGCCCAGATTGGCTGGCCCAGAAGCAGATAACGGCGAGTTCGACACGCCGATCGACCCGCGTTTCCCGACCTTCTTGGCGACTAACTTGTCGGAGGCGCTGCCGGGACCGTTTTCGCCATCGTCGGCCTCGGCGACCGTACGCGGATTGCGCGCCGGCGGCGTGACCATCGCCGAGCGGCTGCGGCCCGGTGGGATAGTCCAGCGGGAAATCGCGATGCGAACCGTTGCGGTGTTCGCGCATCGGCTGTATGGGGCGATCACGGCAGCGCACTTCATGGCCGAAACGGTGCCGTTCGTCAAGCCGCCGACGGTGGTGAGAAACAGCGGGTACTTTGGCCCCAGCATGGCCTCCCTGCCGATCTTCGGCCAGGAGCGTCCGCCGACCGAAACCGGCAGGGCCCGAAGGCAATTGCGCACCGTCCGCAACATCGGCGTATTCGGCGTCAACTTGGTGGGCTTGAGCGCCGGTTCGCCCCGCGACACTCGCGAGTACCTGGCCGATGTCGATCGCCTGGAACGGCTGGTCGGTGACGACGTCACCCAGCTCGACGATCGCCGCCTGCTCAGCCTGATCTTGCTGGCGCGCGACCACATTGTGCACGGTTGGGTGCTGGCCTCGGTGTCGTTCATGTTGTGCGCCGCGTTCAATGTGTTGTTGCGGGGCCTGTGTGGGCGCGACACCGCCCCGCAGGCGGGGCCGGACCTGGTCAGCGCTCGATCGGTAGAGGCGGTTCATCGCTTGGTGGTTGCCGCGCGACGCGACCCGAACGTGGTTCGTCTGCTTGGCGAGCCGGGGGAGCGCCTTGGCAAGCTGGCCGTCGATGCTCCGGAGTTTCATTCGGCGGTGCTGGCCGAACTGGAGCTGATCGGGCATCGTGGCCCCGCCGAGCTCGAGATGCTGTCGATCAGCTACACCGACATTCCCGAGCTGTTGGTCCGGATGGTGGCCAGGGCCATGAGCGCGCCGGCCGCGCCGCAGCCCGGGCATCCGCGGATTCCGTTGCGAGCCAAGCCTGTCGCGGTGCTGGGCGCACGCCAAATCCGCGATCGTGAAGTCCGCCGCGACAAGATGGTGCGCGCCAACTGGTTATTGCGCAGCCTGCTTCGTGAGTACGGGCGCCGGTGGGTCGACGCCGGAATCTTCGACACCCCCGACGACGTGTTCTACCTATTGGTAGATGAACTCGACGCGCTGCCGCCAGATGTGTCGGACGTGGTGGCGCGGCGCCGGGCCGAACACCGGAGACTGGCCACGGTCGTCCCTCCGACGGTGTTCAGCGGCAGCTGGCAGCCGTCCAGCACCTCGTCGCCGGCGCTGACCAGCGGGGACACCATTCATGGGGTCGGTGTGTGTGGCGGGCGGGTGCGCGGCCGGGTACGGATCGTGCGGCCGGAGACCATCGACGACCTGAAACCCGGCGAGGTTCTTGTCGCCGAGGTCACCGACGTCGGATATACCGCCGCCTTCTGCTATGCCGCGGCCGTGGTCACCGAACTCGGTGGCCCGATGTCACACGCCGCCGTGGTGGCGCGCGAGTTCGGGTTCCCGTGTGTGGTGGATGCCCGGGGGGCGACCAAGTCTTTGCCGTCGGGAGCGCTTGTCGAAGTCGATGGCAGCACGGGCGAAATCCGTGTGCTTGAGCTGGCCCCGGAAGACACCAGCTTGCCCAGCTAGCCGGTGGTCAAAGGACCCGTCACACGCGCCAGCTGCTGGGCTCGGAAATGCGTAAAGCAGAGCCGGGGGGCAGCGGCTGTCGCTCAGTGATCGATATGGCATCGAGAATGAGCGCAACGTAGCGTCGCCAGCCGTCGCTGTCTGAATCCATCGTCGGCAGCACGGCATAGAGCATCGCGATCAGGCGCGGAAGATCATCGGCGACCAGGTCGGTACGGACGACCCCAGCTTGCTGGCCTCGGCGGACAAGCTCGTCGAGCGCTTCATTCAGCGGGTCCGAGATGTCAGCGGTCAACGATCCGGTGCGATGCGCGGCGGTCAGCAGGTTTTGCTCTCGGGCCCCGAGCGAAATCGCCGCCTCGATCAACTGGGCCAGACCGCGCAGCGGGTCGGCCAGACGTCGGGCGTCTTCCATCGCCGGCGTGAGATCCTCGGCCACGCTTTGATCCAGGGCGGCTCGGACCAGGTCGGCCTTGGCCGGAAACCTGCGGTAGAGCGTTCGTTCACCGACTCCTGCGCGGCGGGCAACGGCCTCCACGGGTGCATCTGGCCCGAGTTCGGCGTAGACGTCGCGCGCGGCGCGCAGGATGCGCCCCACATTGCGGGCCGCATCCGCTCGCAACGGTCGGTCTTCAACCGCTGTCATCGCAATAGCGTAACTGACAGTTGACTGCCAATGGCATCAGGTTCTACGCTCGTGCAACTGGCAGCCATCTGACACTTAATAGGAAACATCGCTGATGTCAACGACTTCCGATTTCCGCTCCGAGACGGATCTCCCGGTCCTACCCGCCCCGCGGGCCGCACACTGCCCGCTCAAGCCGCCGGCCGAGTTCGCGAGCTGGCGGGAGGAGCCGGGGTTGCGCCAGGCGATGTACCACGGACAACCCGCCTGGGTGGTGAGCCGCTACCAGGACATCAGGGCAGCGCTGCTCGATCCGCGCCTGTCCGCGGACACCATTCCGGACTCCATCAAGCCGTCGGGCTCTGGCGACAAGGCGCCAGTGATGTTCGCACGGATCGACGATCCCGAGCATCACCGCTTGCGTCGCCAGCTGACCAGCAATTTCACCTTCAGGCGTTGCGAAGCGATGCGGCCGGAGATTCAGGAACTGGTCGACCACTATCTCGGCGAGATGATCCGCAGCGGGCCCCCGGGCGATATCGTGCGTGACTTCGGCTTGCCGGTGCCGTCACTGGTGATCGCGCTGCTACTGGGAGTACCGCCGGAAGACCTCCCGCTCTTCCAGCACCACACCACGGTTGGATTGGACATCAAGTCGTCCGACGAGGAGAAGGCACAGGCATTCGGGGCGATGTATGTCTACATACAGGAGTTGGTCAGGCGCAAAGAGCGTGAACCCGGCGACGACTTGATCAGCCGCCTTGTCACCGAATACGTGGCGACCGGCCAGCTCGACTATGAGACCGCGGCCATGACGAGTGTGATCATGATGCAGGCCGGCCACGAAACCACCGCCAACATGATTTCGTTGGGAACCGTTGCGCTGCTGCAGCATCCCGATGTCTTCGAGCGGCTCGGCCAAACCGACGATCACGCCGTCATCGCCAACATCGTCGAAGAGCTCATGCGCTATCTGACCATTGTGCACAGCCAGGTCGATCGGGTGGCGATCGAAGACCTGACCATCGGCGGTCAGTTGATCCTCGCGGGGGAGCCCATTGTCATGAACCTGCCCGCCGGAAACTGGGACGCCGAATTCGTCGACAGCCCGGAAACCTTCGACGTCGACCGAAACACCCGCGGACACTTGGGTTTCGGCTACGGCGTGCACCAATGCATCGGACAGAACCTCGCCCGAGTCGAGATGCAGGTCGCATTCGCCACGCTGGCGCGGCGGCTGCCGGGGCTGAAATTGGCAGTATCGCCTGACGAACTGAGGTTCAAGGACGCAGACATCTACGGCATGAGGGAGTTGCCGGTCAGTTGGTGACCAACGAGCTGCAATTCAACGACCGGGTTGCCGTGATCACCGGCGCCGGCGGGGGCCTGGGCAAGCAGTATGCCCTGCTGCTTGCTTCGCGCGGTGCGCGCATCGTGGTCAACGATACGGGTGGCTCGGTGACGGGCGACGGCTCGGATAGCGGGGCGGCAGACGCCGTTGCGAAGGAGATTCGCCGGCGGGGCGGTGAGGCCGTTGCCGATTGCCACAGCGTGACGACTCCAGAAGGCGGAAAGGGATCGTCGACACCGCCATTCGCGCCTGGGGCCGAGTGGACATCGTGATCAACAACGCAGGAATCGTGCGCGACGCGCCATTCGACGACATGACGGCCGACCGACTCGAGCCCCTGGTGGATGTGCACTTGAAGGGCGCGTTCTACGTGACCCGGCCAGCCTGGAAAGTCATGCGCGAGCAGCGGTATGGCCGGGTGGTCAACACCAGCTCGGCCGCTGGAATCCTTGGCGCCGAACGCATGAGCAATTACGGCGCGGCCAAGACGGGTCTGATCGGCTTCACCCGCGTCTTGGCCGCCGAAGGAGCCGACCACAACATCAAGGTCAATGCCATTGCCCCGATCGCTTACACTCGGATGCTGGCGCACTCCGTCGACGGCGCAGGCCCGCAGGACGATGCGTCGGCACAAGTGGTACTGGATGACCTTGTGGGCCAATATCTTCAGAAGCTCGACCCGGCGCTAGTGGCTCCTGTGGTGGCCTTCCTGACCCACCGGGATTGTCCGGTTTCCGGGGAGATCTACACGGTCGGCGCCGGACATGTCGCGCGCTTCTTCATCGGCAGGACAACGGGCTTCTACAGTCCCGAGTTGTCCATCGAGGATGTCCGCGATCATCTCGGCGAGATCCGCGACGAAACCGGCTATACCGTGCCCGGCGGACCGGCCGACGAGATGAGCGAGCTCTTCGCGACGATCACGACGAGGTAACCGGCGCCCAACGGTGGAGGTGTTGGGCCCAAGCCGTGATTTCACCCAACAAGTCGACGTTGGACCCGGGGCTCAGCAGCTGAACGCTGTGCCGACGCCATCAGGCGGCGGCACCGACCGCAGGCAACCGAACGGCTGGATGCCGGCGGCGGCGAACCCTACCGCCGACTGGTGGGCGTAGTTCACGCACAACAGGCCGGCCTGGTCGGCGCGACAGCGATAGTCGTCGTATGACAACGAGTCCCCGTTCGCCAACTCGGGTCCGTTGCCATTGACGAACGGACCCGGATCGCCGCGGGCGGACCCGATCTGCAGGTTCGTTCCGTCGAAGTCGACCCAGCCGCCTTTCCATTCGCCGTAGGCGGTCTCGGGCCGGGGTGGGGGATTGGCAAGGTCGACCAGACAGGCCAGCGCGTTGCCGGTTCGCTTGGAGTCCGTCATGCACACGACTTTGCCGGCCGCGACGGTGAAAGCGATGTCGTTACCCAACGGTGCGGCGACGCCGTCGCGTGTCGCCGTGTGATAGCGGCCCGGATCAGCGGGATGACCGGCCTCGATCCACGCGATGACGTCTGAGATCGGCGCTCCGGCGGCCGGCACGATCGACGGCGCAGGCGGTTTGCTCGAGGGGGTGGCGGCTGTTGTCGAAGACGGCCCCGGCGATGCTCCGGTCGTTTGCGACTGCCCCGACTGGCCTCCGCCGTGGTGCGAGCATCCGGCAACCAGCAATGACGCTGCGATCAGGGCGGTGATCCGCATTCCGTCAGGCTAGCCGCCACACACCGGATTTAGGCGCTGCGCGCGCCCTACGTACGTAGTGTCGGCTACCGTCGGGTTATGCATGAGCGCACTATCCGCGCACACACCGCCGCCGGCATCGTCGAAGGCTTCACCCGCGACGGTGTGAACCGCTGGCGATCCATCCCGTATGCCCGGCCGCCGGTAGGGCGGCTGCGCTTCCGGGCCCCGCAGCCGGCCCAGCCCTGGTCGGGTGTGCGGCACTGTCATGGCTTCACCAACTGTGCGCCCCAGCAGCGTCGATACACCATGCTGGGTGTCGGCAAGTACCAGCCCATGAGCGAGGACTGCCTCACCCTCAACGTCGTCACACCCGAAGCCGCCGGCGACGGACCGCTGCCGATCATGGTCTTCATTCATGGCGGCGGGTACTTCCTGGGCAGCTCGGCGACCCCGCTCTACGACGGTGCCGCGCTGGCGCGGCGTGGTTGCGTCTATGTATCGGTGAACTACCGGCTGGGCGCGCTGGGCTGTTTGGACCTGTCGTCGCTGTCTTCTAAGTCTGGGCCGGAGATCACGATCGAAAGCAATTTGTATCTGCGCGATCTGGTGCTGGCGTTGCAGTGGGTCCGAGACAACATCGCGGAGTTCGGTGGCGATCCAGGCAATGTCACCATCTTCGGCGAAAGCGCGGGAGCGTGCATAACCGCAACCCTGTTGGCCGTGCCCGCCGCGGAAGGTCTCTTCGCCCGGGCGATCTCGGAAAGCCCCGCGTCTGGCCTGGTGCGGCCGAAAGAGATTGCCGCCGAGTTCGCGAAGCGGTTCGCCAACCTGCTCGGCGCCCGCACGCAGGACGCGGCCAATGCGCTGATGCGGGCGCCCGCGGCGCAACTGGTGGAAACACAACACCGACTGATCGACCAAGGTATCGAGAACAGGCTGGGCGCCTTCCCAATTGGTCCTGTCATTGGCGACGACATTCTGCCGATGGACCCCGTCGAGGCCATGCGGTGCGGTCGAGCCCATCGGGTACCGCTCATCGTGGGCACCAACGCCGAAGAGGGGCGGTTGTTCACCCGCGTCCTGGCAATGCTGCCGACCAACGAATCGATGGTCGAAGAGCTGCTGGCCGACGCGGAACCGACTGCCCGCGAACGCATTACCGCCGCCTACCCGGACTACCCCTCGCCGTCGGCATGCATTCAGCTCGGCGGCGACTTCGCGTTCAGCTCGGCGGCCTGGCAGATCGCCGAGGCCCACGGTACCCACGCGCCCACCTACCTATACCGATACGACTACGCCCCACGGACACTGCGCTGGTCGGGTTTGGGAGCCACCCACGCCACCGAGTTACTGGCAGTCTTCGACTTCTATCGCACCAGGTTCGGCGCATTGCTCACCGCTGCGGCCGACCAGCGCGCCGCGCTGCGCGTCAGCAACCAGGTGCAACGACGCTGGCGCTCGTTCAGCCGCACCGGGGTGCCCGGCGACGACTGGCCCCCTTACACCCCCGCCGACCGCGCCGTCATGGTCTTCGACCGCAAGAGTCGCGTCGAGTTCGACCCGCACCCGCAGCGCCGGATGGCATGGGACGGCTTCTCATTGGCGCAATGACCTGGCACGCTGACCCTCATGCACGCCGACACCGAGCAAGTCATCGAACGACCCAGTGATCTCACGGCTTCGTGGTTGACGGCGGCGATCGGCGCCGGACCAGTCGCCGATTTCGGTGTTGAGCGCATCGGGACCGGTCAGATGAGCGAGTGCTACCGCGTCCGGCTCAGCTACGCCGACGCCGGCTGCGCGCCCGTTCAAGGACCGGAGTCGGTGGTGCTGAAGGTCGCTGCCACCGATCCGATGAGCCGGCAGACCGGGTTGGCCCTGGGCCTCTACGAGCGCGAAGTCCGGTTCTACGGCGACATCGCGCCACGGCTCGGCGGGCCGATCGCGCCCTGCTACCACGGCGCAATCGACACCGCGACAGGAGCGTTCGACCTCCTGCTCGGTGATGCGGGGCCGGCGGTCGTCGGCGATGAAATCGCAGGCGCCACAATCGGGCAGGCCAGACTCGCGGTCGTCGAATTGGGACGGCTGCACGGCCCGCTGCTCGGCGACACATCGCTGGCCAAAGCGCCCTGGCTCAACCGTGACGCGCCGCTCAACCAGGCGATGATCACCCAGCTCTACGCCGGCTTCATCGAGCGTTACGGCGACCAGATCACGCCGGAGCACCGCGTGGTGTGCGAACACCTGGTAGCCGCGTTCGACGGCTATCTGGCCCAGGAATCCGGACAGGGCCGGATTCAGGGCCTGGTGCACGGTGACTATCGACTGGACAACATGTTGTTCGGTACCGCCGAAGCCGACCGGGCGCTGACCGTAGTCGATTGGCAGACCGTTTCCTGGGGCCCGGCTCTGACCGACTTGTCTTACTTCCTGGGCTGTGCGCTGTCGACGCCGGATCGTCGTGCCGAGTACGACACATTGCTGCGGGCATATCATGAGGCGCTGGGAACGGCGCCCATCACCGTCGACGATGTTGCCGAAGGTGTGCGCCGCCAAAGCTTTTTCGGCGTGATGATGGCGATCGTCTCGTCAATGCTGGTGGAACGCACCGAGCGCGGCGACCGGATGTTCATGACGATGCTGGAACGACACTGTGACCACGTACTCGATACCGATGCGTTGGCGACGCTGCCCGTTGCGGTGGCGCCGGAGCCGCTGCGACCGTCGGAGGAGGATGAACTCGCACACGCCCCGACCGACGAACCGTTGTGGAGTGAGAGCTGGTACGCCGACTTCGTCGATGCGGCCCAGGGTTTGGGCGGTTGGTTCCGCATCGGCCTGATCGCGAACCAACAGAAGGCGTGGGTTCATGCGCTGCTGTGCGGACCCGACATGCCGACGGTGGCTGTCGTCAACTCCGAGGTCCCGCTGCCGGCAGATCCATGGGTGCTGCGCACCGATGCCTTCGAGGTCGGCCACTCCGCCAGCGCGCCGCTGCAGACCTACAGCGTCGACGTGCAGGCACGGGGTGAGGCTTACCCAGACCCGTCGGCCTTGTTGCGCGGGGAGCCGGGAACTCCCGTCGACATGACGATGAATTTGGTTTGGGCCACCGACGGCACCCCGTACACGTACCGGCTCACCACGCGTTATGAGATCCCGTGCACCGTCTCGGGCACCGTCACGGTCAACGACACCAGCTACCGCGTCGACTCCGTTCCCGGGCAGCGTGACCACTCGTGGGGTGTGCGCGACTGGTGGAGCATGGACTGGATATGGAGCGCGCTGCACCTCGATGACGGCACCCACCTGCACGGCGTGAACATCCGAATTCCCGGCGCACCAGCTTTTAGCATCGGCTACGTTCAGGGCGCCGACGGCAAAGTGACTGAGCTGCAGACCGTTACCTCCCGGGAACCCTTCGGCGCCAACGGGTTACCGCTGAACGCCACATTGAGCCTCGACCCGGGTGATATCACCGCGGACGTCGACGTGCGCGGCCACGCGCCGGTACGGCTGACCGCCGCCGATGGACGGGTGAGTCAGTTCCCGCGTGCCTGGGCCGGCATCAGCACACCGGACGGCCGGACCGGCGTTGGTTGGGTGGAATGGAACCGCAACCTCGGGGATCAGACATAAGCGCTGTCCGGGATGCTGCGCCGTCACCCATTGTGGTTATGGGTGTCTCCGGATCGGGCAAGTCGACGGTGGGTTCTCTACTCGCACAACGATTGCGGGTGCCCTTCGTGGACGCCGACACGCTGCACCCACCGGCCAACATCGTCAAGATGACCGCCGGTGAACCGCTCAACGATGACGATCGCTATCCGTGGCTGGAGAAAGTGGGCGAGTGGCTGGCCAGCCACTGCGGCGGCGGCGTGGTGAGTTGTTCGGCCCTCAAACGCAAATACCGTGACCAGCTGCGCGTGCACAGTCCGCGGGTGGAGTTCTTGCACCTGAGCGGTTCACCGGAATTGGTCAACCGTCGGATGTCGGCCAGGACGGGCCATTTCATGCCGCCCGCGCTGCTAGGGTCGCAATTCGACAGTTTGGAACCTCTTGGTGCCGACGAGCATGGTGTCACCGTCGATATCGGACACGACGCCGATGCCATCGTCGACACCTTCCTGAAAGGCTCAGCGCCGCAGCACCACTCGGGCAGCTGAGCCATGTATCAATCCGTGGTCGGGCTCGTAGTCGTGTTGCACTTCGCCTTCATCGGTTACGTCGTTGTCGGCGGTTTCCTCGCGCTTCGCTGGCGACGCACGATCTGGCCGCACATTGCGGCGGTGATCTGGGGAATAGGCATTGCCACCAACCGCGTCGACTGCCCATTGACCTGGGTGGAGCGCTGGGCACGCGCACGCGCCGGAATGGCGCCGCTGCCGCCGGACGGATTCATCTCCCACTACATCACCGGGGTCATCTATCCGGTGGGTTGGGTGGTCGGCGTCCAGCTCGTCTCGTTCGCGGTGGTCGCGCTGTCATGGGCGTTGTACTTCCGGCGCCATGTCGCCAGGCGCCGCAACAACCGTGCGATTACCAGGGACGCCTGCGACGAGGAGTCTTGACCCGGCCACCTACGCGGTCGCGCGCGGTGTCGGCCAACTGACCGCCGCGGGTCCGTGCGGTGTCAGCGAGCTGGCCGCCGTGTTGGCGGGCGGATTCGGCGAACTCCACCCCGTGCACCCGAGCAGTATCGGCCAGCTTTTCGCCACGTTTGCGCGCCTTCTTTGCCAGCGGCCCGCTCTTGTCGGCCGCCGCACTTGCCAGTTCTTCGCCGCGTTTGCGCGCCCTCTTTGCCAGTGGCGCGCCTCTTTCGGCCGCGGTGCTGGCCAGTTCGCGGCCGCGTTCGAGGGCGGCTTCGGCATATGGCGCGCTTCTCTCGGCCGCGGTGCTGGCCAGTTCGCGACCACGTTCGGCACCGACCTGCAGGCCGTGCCCGATTTTCTCACCGAGCTCCCCGAAATCGGCCTCAAGCGTGTCCTGCGATCCGGGCAGCGCCGAGGACACCCGCTCGGAAAGGCGTGCGGCTGCCCGGCGGCCGCGCCATCCCAGCGACGGCTTGCCCGCGGTGTCCGCGGACGCGATGACCAGTCCGCCCAACAGGCTCAGATCTTTCAGGAATGCTTGGCGCAACTCGGCTTTGCGCTG
>DASZLQ010000156.1:0-19211 GCA_035552295.1 Mycobacterium sp.
AGCCAGACGACTTCACCGAGCCGGGTGGGCTCGGGCGGTTCAACATTGGGCACGTCCCACTCCTTGGCCGCGCGTCGGCTCGCTGAGCGGCGGGCGTTGAGGCAGCGGTTGGTGGCGATCCGGTACAGCCAGGTGCGCAGCGAGGCGCGTCCCTCGAACCCCGCAATGCCTTGCCAGGCGGCCAGCAGCGTGTCCTGCAGGGCGTCCTCGGCGTCCTGCAAGGATCCGAGCATCCGGTAGCAGTGCACCTGCAGCTCCCGGCGGTACGGTTCGATCAGCTCCCGGAACGCTTCGCCGTCCCCGGCCCGCGCCCGGGACATCAGATCGCCGACTATCACCCTCGCGTCACCTCCATCACGTATAGACACCGGCCCGACGGCAAACGGGGCGCTTGGCGGACGCCACTTTCTTGACATTGCGGTGTCTCCATTACTGGTAGCCGACAACGCCGACCACACGAGAGCAAAAATGGGAAAGATCATAGTCAGCGAGAACGTCTCGCTCGACGGAGTGGTGCAGGACCCGACCGGTGACGAGGGCTTTAGCGTCGGCGGCTGGTTCGGCCAGGTTGAACAGAGGGACCATGACGAGTGGGCCAAGGCCGAGCTCGAGGAGGCGCTGGGCGCTAAGGCAATGCTGCTGGGTCGGCGGACCTACGAGTTCTTCGCCGCGCGGTGGCCATCCCGCAGTGGCCCCTGGGCGAACCGATTGAACAGCATGCCCAAGTACGTGGTGTCGGCGACCCTGCACGACCCCGACTGGAACAACTCAACGGTATTGACCGGCGACGTAATACACGAGGTCACCACGCTGCGCCGAAATGTCAACGGGCCCATCGTCGTTTATGGCAGTTTCCAGCTGGTGCACACGTTGGTGGAACACGACCTCGTCGACGAGCTGCGGTTGATGATCTACCCGTTCGTGCTCGGTGGTGGCCGGCGCCTCTTCGGCGACACCAGCGACAGGAAACACATGCGCCTGGTCGACACCCGCACCGTCGGCAACGGCCTGGCGTTCCTTACGTACCGGCCCGTCCGAGCCGCCTAGCCCGTGCGGGGTTTGAACGCGCCGTCGACGAGCTCGTCGAACCGCTGAAGCGCCTCGTCGGAGTCGGCGTCGATGCCGCGCAGCGGCCCGCGGTCGGCGAGATATCGCTGGGCGTATAGCCGCGCGACGAGCGCCTTGCGGTCGCCGCCACGGGTGGCCCGCTCCCACGCGGCCTGCTCGGTGAGCAACGCCGCGGCGTAGACGTCGCCCATGAACTGGGCCAGCGGGAACAGCCGCGCCTCGGCCACGCCGCTGTCGAGCTTGGCCCACGCCGTGATCGCGGCGTCGAGATCTTCGATGCGGCGCGCCACCAGGTGGGTGGTTTCGTCGGCGTCGGACACCGACACCGCGTCATGCAGACGCTCCAGCAGCGTCTCGTGCGCCCGAGTCTGCTCGATGCCGCGCCGCACGTCGAGACAGAGGATGTTGTCGGGACCCTCCCAGATGGTGTTTACTTGCGCGTCGCGCAGCAGCCGCGCCACCGGCCAGGTCTCGATGTAGCCGTTGCCGCCGTGGATCTCGATAGCGTCCGACGCCGCCGTGATCCCCAGCCGGCACACCTTGAGTTTGGTGACCGGCACGGCAATGCGTTGGCGCACGCTCCGCGGCTGGCGATGGTTGGTGGCCCCGGTGCCGTCGAAAACCATTGCCTGGGCGGCTTCGAGGTCGACGATCAGCTCGGCCAGCTTGCGCCGCATCAGCGGCTTGTCGATGAGCGCTTCGCCGAACGCGCGCCGCTGCCGGGCGTAGCACAGCGACTCGACCAGGGCGCGGCGCGCGTTACCGAGCCCGAACAACGCGATTCCGAGGCGCGCGGCGTTGGTCAGCTCCATCATGCGGCCGAGTCCCTTGCCGTCGGAGGCTCCCGCTTGACCTGCTGAGGCGCTCGGCTTGTCGGACAGCAGAAAGGCCTCCGCGTCGACGAATTCGACCTCACCCGAGGCCACCGAGCGGGTGCCGAGCTTGTCCTTCAAACGCCGGATCCGAACACCATTGCGCGAACCGTCGCGCCGCGTGCGCAGGACGAGGAAATTGGCGACGCCGCGGGTCGAGTCGGGAGCACCCTCGGGTTTGGCCAGCACCACGAAAGCCTCCCCGGCGCAGTTGGACGCAAACCATTTGAAGCCGTTGAGCAGCCAGGTATCGCCGTTGGGGCCGTCTACGCGTCGAGCCGTCGTCTCGAGCGCTCCGAGGTCGGAGCCGCCGGTGCGTTCCGTCAGCAGCTGCGCCGTCTCGCCGGCCCATTCGCCGGAGGCGAATTTGGCCAGAACGTGCTCGCGCACATCGGATGGCGCATAGGCGGCGACCAGCGACTGGACCATGCCGCCGCCGGTGCCGAGCGCGCAGCCCATGCCGATGTCGGCCTGGTTGAGCAGATAGTTGGACGCGAACATCGCCAGCGACGAGTTCACCTTGGCGGCGCGCGCCTCGGCGCGCAGCGCCCGCTGGGCATCCAGCACCGCGCGTTTGGACTGTGTGAACGATGCCGGCATGACGACGTGGCTGACGTCGTGTCCCCAACGGTCGTAGCGCTCGAGCCGGGGCGGATTGCGGTCGGTCTCGTCGGCCCAGCGCGCTACCGGACCGCCCATCAGCTCACCCATTTGCGTGAGGTGGCGCGCTGCCAGCGTCAGCTCGTCGGGCTGCAGGTAGTAGGCCATGGTGAACTGCAGGGTGGGATCGGTCAGGTACCAATTGAGGCCCACGGCTCCGCGGTAGTTCTCCGTCTGGTAGCGCTGCGCCTTTTCCTCCGTGGAGAACGGCAGCCTGTCCACGGCCTCGGTGCCGTATTGAGGGTCGTAGTCGCTCATGCCGCGACGGTATTACAGCTAAATCGCCGGGAGAAGATGCTCAGCGCCGCGGCCCGGCCGGGCCGATAAAGCCGGCGAGTGCGTCGCCCACCGCCGTAGCGCCAAAAGCGGTGGGGTGCAAGGCAACCGAGGGGCTGGTGACCTCATACCCCGCAACATACCGGTCAGCCGGCGGGGCGCATATGTCATGGCCCTGCGACATCGGCCTGCTGTCGAAGTAGTCGATCCCCTTGTCGGCGGCAAGTACACGTTGCCGGTCATCGAGCTCGTTGAGTCTGGCCTGCAAATAGTCGGAGTCGTGCGGCAACACCGGCTGCCCGGGAAAGCATCCACCGGGCCGGATCAGGGTCCCGTACCCCACCAAAACGATCCGCGCATTCGGCGCCTCGGCGCGGACCTCGTCGATCAGCATGCTCCACCCCCGCACATGTCCGTCGATCGCCGCCGAAATCCGGTCGACATCGCCGACGACGAAACCCTCGGTGCACGGTGCCGGGTCGGGCGATTTGACCTCGCACCCCTCTGCGTCGGCGGCCAGCCCGACGTCATTGGCCCCGACGGTGATCGTGATCAGGTCGGTGGCCGGCCGGACCGCGTCGATCTGGCGTCCGACCATTCCGTTCTTCGTCTGTTGTGCGCGGTCGGTGATGTTTTCGGTGATCGCGCCGCTGCAGGTGACGTCGGTGAACGTGGTCGCCATGAGCCGCCGGGCGAGCACCGAGGGGTAGTCGTTGGTCGACTTGCGGCACCCGGTGGGTGGCGCGGGGTCCGGCACGCCCGGCGCGGCGGCCATGGAGTCGCCCAGTGCGACATAGTTCAGCCGGTTGGGCGGCGGGCTCGCCGCGGGGGGCCCTGCGCAAGCGACCGCGACGGCACCGACCAGCGATGCGAGACATAGGCGCGTCGAGACCATCCATCCCAGTGTTTCATCCCGGGTTGGTCCGCTGTGTCACCCCCGTGGCACAGGGCGAAAATCGAAGTCTTCTAGGGAAATCAACTCCCGCTTACACAGGTACCAGATACTCGGAGGTATAGAACTCGGCCGGATTTTGCGAGTGCGGGTCCCCCCGCTCGATAATCACCCAGACGCCGGTCGTGCCCTGCCGAATGGTGTCCTGAACAGTCACCGTTGCGCTACCGGACGCGTCGGTATCCATTCCGGTAAAGGCGGTGCCGGGATCCCCGGGCCCGCACGCAGCCGACGACGGACGGGGTTCCTGAATCAGGCCGAGGTCGAAATGCATGCCCGGCTCGGCGGCATCCACCAGATGCACTTCCGCGATCGCTTTTGAGCCGGCCGTATGTATCACGACCGAGCCGGTGCCGAGTCTCGGGTGCGACACCGGAGGCCCAGTGGTCACAAGGCTGAAATCGCAACGCCGGAGATCGCTCTCCAAGGAGACCCTGGTGCCGTTCTCGGCGGCGGCCTCGACCACTTCAAATGTCGCCGCCGGGGTAACCACCACGGTCAGTGTTGCCGCGTATGCCCCCAGACGAGTCAGTGTGTGCATTGGGCCACCTTTTTGCCTTTGTGTTAGGTCCATCACAAGGGAGATAGGTATTGACCCGACGCGGCCGGAATTAAACCTCCGGCAGTTGAATTACTGGAACGTAAATTAGTGCCGTTATTCGACCGGTGACGAATTACCGCCGCGCGGAATATCAAAATCCCATGCAATACAAGCGCTTTCGTGATACTTGATATCAGGGCTTGATTCGGATTTCGCCGGGCGACCACCATCCGCTGCGGGTCGCGGTGCCCAGGTCGAGTTGCGCGGGATGGGCGTCGGCGATGGTGTCGAACTTACGCAGCGAACCCCAGTCGCGGCCCCAGTCGCGGGACAGGTAGGTGGACATCACGTGCGCCCGCAGCAGCAAGTCGGTGATGCCCAGCAGACCGCCGTTGGTGCCGTCCTCCCACGTGTCGGTGTCCATCTTCTTGGCCGAGTAGTCCGGGGTGATCCGGAACTTCGGGATCTCGGTGACGCCGTTGACGTGCAGCATCGGTTGCTGGCAGGGGAACGCCAGCCCGACGGCCCAGTCCAGCAGCACCGGCTGCGACGAACCGACGTACTCCTGCAGGGAGCGGAGCTCGGGCACCCGCGGCGGAGTCAGCGCGATCCAGTCCTCGGGCGTCAGCGATAGGTCCTCGGCCACCACCCGGACTGCGACCGCGCCGGCGGGCATCTGGGATCGGGCGAAGCGCAGGTTGCGCCACACCTTCGGCTGCTCTCCGTACAGGTCATAGGGCACCAGCCGCCCCGCCGGCACCACGTCGCCACCGGGACCGGGCATGCCGTATTCCAGGACCACCGTCTGCCCGGTGGTGTGCCCGTGCAGCACGCTGTTTCCGGCGATCTTGCCTGCGGCGGTCACCACAACCAGCGGATGCCCGTCGTCCGGTTTGGGCAGCTGGTACCACGCCGACGTCAGCCTGCTCTGCTGTTGCGGACCGGTGGTGTAGCTGCCGGCCAGCGGAACCCGGCCGGGGTCCAGCCCGTAGGGCAGCGGTACCACAGAGCCGTTGATGCCCGGCGCGGTCAGCTTGGTCGGCGCATCCCAGTCGTAGTCCGTGCCGGGCTGGTTGGGTGTCATCCGGATCGCCTCGGCCACAGTGTGTTCCGGCACCCCGTCGGGTGTGAACCCGACCGGGTTGACCCCACCCAGCGGCCCCAGCGAGCCATAATTGCCGGGCAGCGGCGCCATGAAGCCGGCATTGCTGTCCGGCTCGACGAGCACGTCGTCGGCCAGCCCGCAGCCGCCGGTGAACTCCCGCAAGTTGGCCCAGCCGTTGGAGTAGGTGGGGTATTGGCGCGCGATGCCGGCCACCATCGATGCGACGAACACCAGCGCCATGAATCCGGCCGCGATCGGGATCGGCGCGGTGGTCAATGCCCGGGCCAGCCGCCCCTCCCCGTGGCTCCTGGATGCGAAGTGCAACCAGACCGCGTAGAGCGCGGCGATTGCGAACAGTATGAAAAAGACTGTGCTGACCGTGATTCCAGCGATCTTTGGCATGATGCTGTTGAACGGCACGCCGTAGCTGGAGACATACCACCAACCGTTGGTGGTGGCGAAGCACAACGCCATCAAGAACAGCAGGGCCGCCAGGAACGCCATCCGGTTGCGCGACCAGCGCAACACCGATGGTGACACCAGCACGGTGGTCAGCGCGGCCATCGCCGCGCCCACCGCGGCGAACAGCCCGAAGTGGTGCACCCACTTGGTCGGGGTGAACATCAGGAAGAACATGGTGGCGAAGATGACACCCATCAGCCGCCACGCCGGCCCGCGGGCCACACCGGGAATCCGCTTGCGCCGCAACATGATGAACATCGCCGTGAACAGGCACAGCGCGGTGATCAGAAAACCGAACCGGCGTGACAACGAACCGTCGACGGTCGGCAGGATGAGGTAGTAGTAGCGCAGGTTCTCGGTGTACCAGGCCTGGCTGGGCCCGATCGCGGTGCGAATCCTGGTGGCTTCCAACACCGTTGACAGGGTCTGGTCGGCGAACACCACGGTGAGGATGACGAGCCCGGCTGCCAGCATCGGGGCCACCAGCGGCCAGGTGCCGACCACGCGATGGCGGCGCACCAAGATTCGCAGGATCGGGCGCCCACCGGCAACCAGCGCGGCAACCGCGATCAACCCGGTGGGCTGCACCCCCAGGGTGAACGCGGCGGTCACCACCGCCAGCGCCGCCGGCGTCAACCGAGAGGCGCACATCGACCGCTCGATCAGCACCCAGGTGAGCAGCGAACCGAGCGCGATGATCGGCTCGGGGCGCAGACCGTTGTTGAACGGCATCCACGCGGTCAGCAGCACCATGCCCGCCGCCCAGTTCGCGGCCTTGCTGGACGTGACCGCCGGCCCCAAACGGGGCAGCACCTCACGCGACAGCAGCAGCCAACACACCAGCCCGGCGAGGAGGTCCGGCAACCGCATCCACAGGCTGTCGTCACTGACGTGGGTCATCAACGCCAGCAGGTTGTAATACCAGCCGAACGGGTCCTCCGGGCTGCCGAACCAACGGAAGTAATTGGACATGTAGCCGGCGTGGTCGGCGACCCGGGCCATGCCCAGGATGTAGCCGTCGTCGGACGAATTCGCGCCGATCAGATGCCAGAGCAGGAACCCGAATATCACCGTGGCGTCCACCAGAGTGAACTTGCGCCATCGGGTCGGAATCAGCCGGTGCATCCGGCGGCCGTCCAGCTGGTCCAGGCGCCACAGCGCGACCAGCGCGACGATCGTTGACACGATCGCCAGCACCATCGCAAGCAACTTCAGCGTCGTCGGGGTCGTCGAGAACCGGGTGTCGATGGTCGCCGAGAGCCGCAGTCCAGCCGGCGCGGGCCCGGTGAGATCGGTGAATACCCCGACGATTTGGGGACGCAGGTTGGGGTCGGGGAAACCACCGCGCACCGGCTTGCCCGACGGATCGGTCAACCCGACGAAGGTGGCGAAGGTGCCGGCGCGGGTGGAAGTGATCTCGATGCGCTGACACTGCGCGGACATCGCCTGCTCCCGCGACACGCTGGCGATGACCACGTTGCGGTCGGTGACGTCGACGCGTTGGCCGTTGACGACGACGAACAGCGCATTGAGCGCGGCGTCCTTGCCCTGCTTGGGTCCGGTGCCCAGCACGACTCCGCCGTCCGGCGGCAGGTCGCGCACCACGGCGCACGGAACGGAGGCCGTCAAGTCCACCGGATTCAGCGAAATAAGGGGTGCCGTAACGCTATTCAATTGGCCGTTCTGTGGCCAGTTCAGCATCGCGGTCGTCTGCGCCACGGGTAGCAGCGGTGTCGCGACGGACAGCAGGAAACCGATCAGCCCGGCTATCGTCGCGACCCAGCGCATTACGCGTACATCGCGGTCCGCGGTTGCGCTGCCGCCCTTGGCTTGTAGTTCCATCACACGGTTCATGGGAGTGCCCGAATCGGTCCTTGCCGGCTCCAGCCGTGCACGGTGATCACGCCCTGTTCGATGATGGCGTCCGGTGCCTGATCAGTCGACACCACCGGGAAGTACTGCTCAACAGATCCCCAGTCGCGGTACCAATCGCCACGCAGATAGGTCGAGATCGTCGAGGTACGCAGCAGCGCCTGGGTGAACAGGAACGGCCCGCCGGTCTCGCTGGCCTGCCACAGATTCGACGACGCCGCCGTCTGTTTGCGGTCGGCCAGGATGCGGTAATGCGGAAGTTCCGCAACGCCAAGGTGTTCGGAGAACGGCCGCTGGCACGGCAAGTTCGCGGCGGTCGCGATGTCCATCAGCACCGGGGCCTGCGACCCGATCAGCTGCTGCAGGGTTTCCAGCACCGGGACCCGTGGCGGCGTGAACGCGAACCACTGCTCGGAACTCAGGTTCGGGTCGTAGGCGACGATGCGCGCCACGTTGGCCTCCGGCGGTGCCCAGGTCAATGGAAACCGCAGATTGCGCCACGCCGGCTGCGGCCCGATGTCGATCGGATACACCTCACCGAGCGGCTGGGTGGTCCCGTCGGGGCGGGCGACGCCCCACTGCAGCTTCAGCGACTGCCCATAGTTGAAGTTGCCGTCCTCTTTGTACGACCAGATGGCGCCGGCGGCCGAGACCACCACCAGCGGCCGGTCGCCGGTGCGTGGCGGCAACTGGTACCACGCCGACGTGGCCGTGGCGGCCAGTGCGTTTTCGCCGTAGCTGCCCATCACCGGTGTGCGCGCCGGATCCAGGCCGAACGGCAGCGCCGCGTGCGACCCGTTCACCCCGACCGGGCCCTTGCCGCCGGCGGTGCCGGCGGAGTCACTGTAGGCGACGTTGGGTTTGTTCGGTGAGGCGTCGGAGTTGACCAGCCCGGGTTTGGTCACCACCGGGTCGGATTGCAGGTCATTGCCCACGCCTTCGGGTTTGAAGCCGACGGGGTTGATGCCGCCGAGCGGGCCGTCGGGTCCGAAGGTCTGGCCCGGAACCGGTTGCAGCAGACCGGCGTTGGGGTCGGGCTCGGCCAACACGTCATCGGCCATTGCGCAACTGGTGGGCGATAGCCCGGAGGTGATCGCGGCCAGATTGGCCTTGCCGGTGGTGTAGAGCGGGTAGCGGACCGCCGCGCCCTTGGCGAGCGAGGCGACATCGCCGACGACCATGATCGTCGCGACCACCAACAGCGGAGTGGAGGCCAGCACGCGGTTGCGCCGGTTGTCTTTGACTTCGATGTGCCCCGCGTAGTCCATCCGGAAGTGGTACCAAGCGGCCAGCAGCCCGGTGAGGATCGACAACGTCAAGAACATCGACGTCACCGGATGGCTGGCGATGACCGGCTGGATGTCGAACCACGGCACCCCGTAGTTGTTGACCTCGAACCAGCCGTTGATACCGGAGGTGGCCCACGCGAGCACGAATAGCAGCGCGGTCACGTACAGCGTCAGGTTGCGGCGGCTGTGCAGGCCGATCCGGGCGAACGTGAAGGCGGTGACCGCGCCCAGGGCGCCGGCCAGTCCGGCGAACGCACCGAACTGCACGGCCCACTTCGTCGGCGTGAATGTCAGCAACAGCAGGCCAACCGCGGTGGTGCCGATCAGCCGCCAGGCCGGGCCGCGGGCCAGCCCCGGCACCCCGCCGCGGCGCAGCAACACCACCAGCACCCCGAAGAGGGAAAGCAGCATCACCAGCACAGCGAATCGCCGCGACATCGACCCTTCGGCGTTGGACTCCACAGTGAGGAAGTAGTAGCGCAGGAAGTCTTGGTACCACGCGATCGTCGGACCGACCTCGTACTTGATGCGGGCCGACTCGGCGACCGTGGCCAGCGTCTGGCTGCGGAACACCACCACGGTGATCAGCGAGAACGACGCCGCCAGCACCGCCACTGGTGCCAGCAACCCGTCGGTTGGCCGGCGCCGCCGGATCGCCTGGGCGATGGCCCGGGCTCCGGTCAGTAGTGGGGCGACCGCGATCAGCCCCTGCGGCGCCAGGGTCGCGGTAAGCAACGCGACGATGATGGCGACCGCGGCTGGAGCCAGTCGTCGTAACGCGATGGCGCGTTCCAGCAGCATCCAGGTGACCAGCACGCCGAGGGCGATCAACGGCTCGGGCCGCAGGCCGTTGTTGAACGGCAGCCACGCGGCCAAGAACACCACGCCCGCGGTTAACACCGCCACCCGATTGGCACCTAGGCCGTCCCTTGCAGGTCCCAGCCGGCGCAGCACCCAATGACTGATGATCAGCCAGCACGCGATCCCGGCCAGCGTGGCCGGGATGCGCATCCACACGCCGGCGGTGCTCACCGACGCGAATTTGGACAGCACCCCGAGATACCAGTCGAAGGGCGCTTCCGTGGTCCCGAAGTACCGGTAGTAGTTGGCGACGTAGCCGGCTTTCGGCGCGACCCGGGCGATGGTCAGGTTGTAGCCGTCGTCCGACGAGGTGGCGCCGATGACATGCCACAACAGCAGCGTCGCGATCACGCCGGCGTCGGCGAGCCAGGTGGCGATCCCGACACGCCACCACGTAGCCCAGTGCTCGCGTGGTCGGTAGCGGGACAGCCAGGCGATCGGGGACCGCCAGTTGACCAGTGTGCGGCCACGGCTATGACGGTCCAGCACAGCCAGCGCCATGATGGCGACCAGCACCGCGAGCGCGCCGGTGACCATCACAATCTTCTTTATGGCGGTGGGCGCCGTGATGAAGCGGGTGTCGATGTCGATGCGGGCCGATAGCCCCGGCTGTGCGGGCACTTTCAGATCGGTGAAAATCCCGCCGACTTGCGGTTTCTTCTCGGACGGCAGCATCCCCGAGGCGCCGGGGATGCCGACGAAATCCGCACCGGCAACACCGGCGTCGGCCCAGATGTGCAGCACGCTGCAGGCGCCGGCGGCGACGGCCGAGCGCTGTGCCACCGCGGCGACCGTGTCCCGGAACGCAACGACGATCGCGCTTTTGTCGGCACGTACGAAGAGTCCGTTTTTGCCGGTGTCGAGCCCGCCGGGCGGCAGGGTCGAGAGCACCAAACCGCCGTCGGCGGGCAACGTGGCGATCGCCGAGCACGGGATGGAGATGTCGAGTGCCCGCGGTGCCCCGGACAGCAGCGGGGCGGTGACCTGGGTGACGTGTCCATCCGCGCTGCCCTGAGGCCACACCACCGCCGCCGTGGTCTGTTTCACCGGGAGTAATGGAACGGTCACGCACAACAGCAGACCCAGGAGCCCCGCGACGACGGCGACCAACCGTGGGGTCCGCCGCGTTCGCTGATTACCGTCGTGGGGCACGAGGCTCGATCGTAGGGGACGGCGCTATGGACCCCGGCGATGGACGCGAGGATGACCGCTTGCGATGCACGTTGGGATCTCCGGGCGCGATTCGGACACGCTCAAAGATTCGTAACTTTTTCGTTTAAAGGGGCAGGCGAGCCGCCAGGGTGGCGCGGCCGGGGCCGTCGAGGTCTGCCAGGGCTGCACGGCGGCCGGACATCGCCATGAGCAAGGCTTCGCCGGTGCCGGTCACCTCGGGCCCACGGCCATGTGCCCAGTCGATATCGGTGGCGCGTAGTTCCAGTCCCCTGATCCGGCGTCCGGCGCCGAGTCTGGGGTTACCGGGCACCAGACCGAGAACCCGCTCGAGCCGATCAGCCGGGACGGTGCGCGGCCGGCCAAGTGAGCGTCGGATGTCTTGGTGATGGATCGTGCCGTCGACGAGCGCGATCATGCCGCCGAAACCTGCTGTCAATCCACGTGGTTTTAGGTGATTGCGCAGAAATTCCAGTAGCTGCTGCGGGCTCAGTGCCGCGAACTCGTCGACTCCCACCTGGTTAGCCCGCACGATCCAGCCCTTCGCAAAGCGCTTCAACAGCCCCAGGGTGCCAAGCTCTTCGTAGCTGATCACGTGCGCGACAACGTCTTTGACGCTCCACTTGGAACAAAGGGTGGGCGCATCCCAATCCTTCGGGGTCAGGGTGGCCAGGAATTCCGCGAGGTCGGCCCGTTCGGCGCGGGCCATGCTCATCAGGGATTCGGCGGGGGCCTCTTTTGCGGTCATCGCCGCACCCCGGCAGCGACGAGGCTCACGTAGCGACCCAGATACAGCGGCCAGCCGGCGTCGCCGTCGACTCCGTCGGCAACCGTTTGCCAGCCCGGACCGTGCCGGTCAAGGTGGCGGTGTTCCAGCTCGACGTGGGTCCGTTCGTCGGACTCCGCGGTAAAGCGCACCTCGACCTCACTGGTCTTCGACTGATCGGGTTCAAGCTGCCAGGTCGGACCGATGTCCCAGGTGAACACCAGGCGGCGGGGAGGCTCGTAGACCAACACGCGCGCCCATTGGCACACGCTGCCGTCGACACCGCGGTCGTAGATGTGCCCTCCCGCGTGGGGCTCGAATATTGTCTCGGCGATCGGGACGGCCAGCAGATTGTGCTCGCGCGGCTTGAAGTCGCCGAACTGCTCGGTGAAGACGGTGAACGCGCGCTCGATCCCGGTGTTGACGACGACATGGTGCCGGACGTTCGGGGTTCGCGACTGGGTCATGAAGCATCTCCTTCGCTCTGATTCAACGTGGTCGCGTAGTTGGCCAGGGCTTGCGTCCAGAACCGGTCCAGGTCGGCGCGCAACGCCTCGAGGCCGGTCGGGTCGAGCTGGTAGACGCGCCGGGTTCCTGCAGCGTGGTCGCGCACCAGTCCGGCGCACTTGAGCACTTTGAGGTGCTGCGAAACAGCCGGCCTGCTGACCGGTAGATCGCGAGCCAGTTCGCCGACCGCCGCGGGGCCATGCGCAAGACGCTCCACAATGGCCCGTCGCGTTCGATCCGCCAGGGCCAGCCACGCATCGCCATCGCTAGCAGCTTGGTAAGTGACCACGAACCGTAAGTCTATGCTTACCGATGCTGGGTAGCAATGCCCGCCATCTGTTCGGCCCTGCTCGCTCTTTGGGATCGGTAGCGGCACGGACGGTATTCACTTGCGACAGCAACGGAAGCAAGAGAAGGAACCCACCATGACCACTCCTCAATACTTGAAGCGGATCATCGCTGCGGCGGTGCTGTCGAGTAGCCTCGCGGTGGCCGGAGTGGGGCTGGCCGCGGGCACCACCCAGGCCAACACGCGGGGCCCATACCAATGGTGCCCGGGGCAACACTTGCCCGAGACCGACGTCGTTTGGGACATGAATGTCTGCCACACCTGGTACTGGGTCGACTACGGGTTCCAGGCCAATCGCGGTCACTTTGTGTATGAGGGATCTAATCCCCCGCCGAATCTTGGGTGCATCCCCGGCCTGTGCTTGCCCGGGCTGTAATACGCGCGACCGCTAACCTCTGCGAAGCGGTGCTGGGCTCCACAGGCCGCTGCGCGTCGCTGTCCCCAACTGGAGGCGGGCGGGCTGGGCGTTTGGGTAGTAGGGCGTCAACCGTTGCAAACCACCCCAGTCTCTCGACCAGTCGTCTTTCAGATAACTGGCCACCGTGGTCGCCTTCACCATCAACTCGGTGACGCCCAGCGGGCCGCCGCCGTTGTTATCCATGACCGGTGAGTTGGCCTCGGCGCCGAACCGATCCGGCAGAATGCGCCATTTCGGCGTTTCGTCGACGCCGTTTTGATGGCCGAACGGTCGCTGACACGGGAACGCCAGACCGACCAGCCAGTCCAGGAACACCGGGTCGGCCGAGCCCACCACTTCCTGCAGCGTGCGGAGCTGCGGAATCCGCGGTGGCGTGACCGCGATCCAGTGCTGCGGCGCCAGGTCCTCGTCATCGGCGACCAGGCGGACCTGGGTGGCGCTGCTCGGGATCGCCGACATGGACAGCCGTAAGTTACGCCAGGCCGGCGATGCCCCGACATCGAAGAACTGGAATGACCCGCCGGGGTGTCCGCTCGCCGCCCCATCATCGGTGGCCCATTGCAGCTGCACCTCGCGGGAGTCGAACCGGCCCGCCGCCGACACCACCAGCAGCGGCCCCGCCTGGTCCCGTGCGGGCAGTCGGTACCAAGCCGACCGCAGCCGGGCGGGCACCTGGATACCGGACTGCCAGCTGCCCAGCACCGGTGTGCGGGCCGGATCCAAGTTATAGGGCAGCTGGGCGCGGGAGCCGTTGATTCCCGGTGCGGCGCTGGTGCCGCCCTCGGTGCCGGCCTGGTTGCTGGTGACCTTCTCTTCGTCGTTGACGAAACTGCGGTCGCCCGGACGTTCCATCACCGGGTCGGCGCGGACGTCAGCGGGAATACCGTTGGGCGTGAACGCCCCGGACAAGCCGGCTCCCAGGGCATCGGCCACCGGGGCTGTCGCTGGCGGCAGCATGCCGGCGTTGGGATCCTGCTCCACCAGTACGTCCTCGGCCAGTCCACAGGACTTGCCGGTCAACGCCTCGAGGTTGGACCGGCCCACCGACCATGCCGGATACTGACCGGTCATCGCCAGGGTCAGCGATGCCACCTCGAAAATCACCAGCACCCATGCCGCAATTGCCAACGGGGACTGAATGATTCCGGCCACTCGGGCGCCATTGCGGGTGGGAGGCCCGTTGTCCGGGGCAACGAAGTGGAACCAGGCCGCCAGCAGCAGCACCAGCACGGTCAACCCGAGTAGCGTGGTGGCAAAGGCATAATGCCATTGCGGGAACGAATTCGACCATGGCACACCGAAATTGGATACATACCACCAGCCGTTGACGCTGGCGAACGACAACGCCGCCAAGAAGAGCACCACGGAGGCGAACACGGTGCGGTTGCGCCGCGAACGCATCGCCGCGGACGTCACCGCGACGGCCGCCAGCGCCCCTAATGATCCTGCCAGCCCGGCGAACACCCCGAAGTGGTGTGTCCACTTCGTGGGGGTGAACATGATCGCCACGAACGAGATGATGGTGATGCCGAGGATACGGCGGCTCGGTCCGGCGGCCGTGCCCGGAATTCGCCCCTTGCGCAACGACATTGCCACCGTGATCCCCAGCGCGAGAACCAGCGCCAGCACGGCGAAGCGCCGGGCGACCGACCCGTCGGGACTGGCCATGAACAGCCGCTCGTAGCGGATGTGCTCGTCGAACCAGCTCAGGCTGGGCCCGAGAGCCCGCTTAAGGGCGGTGGCCTGCACCTCGCCGGCAAGGGTCTGATCGCGGAAGATCAGGATCACGGTGACGGTGACCGCGGCAGCAATAGGCGCCAGCAGTGGTAGCGCCCCAAACCGCTTGGAGCGGCGGTGCACGATGGTTCGCAACGGCCCGATCGCCACCAGCAACGCGCCGATGGATGCGATACCGGTAGGCCCGGAGAACAGGGTCAAGGCGCCGATGACGCAGGCGATTGCCACCGGCAGCAGCCGATTGGTGGCCACCGCGCGCTCCACCGAACACCAGGTGAGCAGGATTCCGAGGGCGATGATCGGCTCGGGCCGCAGGCCGTTGTCGAGCGGCAACCACATCGCCAGGAACATGCCCGCCGCGGTCCACGCCGCGGCCCGGCTCCTCTTGACGGCATGGCCCAGACGAGGGATGACCTCGCGGCTGATCACCCACCAGCACGTCACCGCGATGGCCAGGGTCGGCAGCCGCATCCAGACGCTGGTGGCGCTGACGTGGGCCCACAGCGCGAGCAGGTCGTAATACCAGCCGAATGGCGCCTCCGGGGTTCCCAACCACCGGTAGTAATTGGCCATGTACCCCGCGTGCTCGGATACCCGGGCCATGGTGAGGATGTAGCCGTCGTCGGAGGTGTTGGCGCCGACGAAGTGCCACCACACCAGCACCGCCGTCACGAGCGCGTCCAGGCCGCTGATCGACCACCAGCGCGATGGAAGGAAGCGCCGGTGCCGGGTGCCGTCGGCGGTGTCGAGGACATGCAACGCGATCAGCGCGACGGCTGTCAGCACTACCCCGAGGATCATCGCGGCGAGCTTCAGTGGCGTGGGGCTGCTGCTGTAGCGGGTGTCGATGGTCGCCGAGAAGCTCAGGCCCGGCGGCGTCGGCCCGGCCAGGTCGGTGAACACCCCGACGATCTGCGGCCGGAAGTCATACCCGCTCTTCTCGCCGCGCAATGGCGAGCCGGGATGCTCGGCGTTGGGCCCCTGCGTCAACCCGACGAATTCCGCGGTGACCCTGTCGGCGTGCGCGGTGAAGGTCAGGCGCTGGCAGGCCGCGCCGAGCACCTGACTCAACGGGGCGGTGACGACCGGGACGTTGCGCACCACGAGCACCAGGTCGTCGTTGGCGCGCTGGATGAGCAGGCCGCGGTCGACGGCCTTCGGGGCCTGTTTGGGCACCGTCGACAACAGCACCGTCTTGCCGGCGTTCTGCGGTCCGGCCAATCCGGCGGCGGCCCCGCACGGCACGCTGACGTTCAGCTCGGTGGCCACATAGCCGATCAACGGTGCGTCGACGCTTTGGAAGGTGCCGTTCTGCGGCCAGTTCAGCTGGGCGGTGGTCTGGTTGACCGGCAGCACCGGGGAGGCGATCGCCAATAGGGCCCCGAGCAGACCGGCGACCACGGCAACGATGCGAGCGATCCGGTGGTTTACTCCCGTGTCGCTCACGGAGGTAGATGGTAGTTCTTCGACCAAGTCAGGTGAGGTGTCGGTAGCCATCAGCCGCCCGCCACTGGCTGGGCGCGCGGCCTGCGAATGGCCAGCACAAACGGCCCGACGGTCTGGACAACGAACCGCGGGTCGTCGAACAGGGCGGCCCGCAGATCGACGGTGTAGCGGCGCACGTTGGGCTGGTTGGGGTAGACGTCCTCGGCCAACCGCAGCGTGTAGTTGCCGTTCGCGCCACGGCGCATGAGGAATACCGTCGGCGGCGGCCAGGGTGAGGCGTCCAGGGCGTGAATGAAGTCGTCGGGGGTCTTGAGCTTGGACCACTTCTGGATCTGTGCGGCCCGCAGGTCGAACTGCGCCAGCGGGTTGGCGTAGTGCGACGTCAAGCCCTGAAACCCCCAGTAGGGGTAGTAGGACAGGAAGCTGTAGTCGGCGGTCATGACCACGGTCTGATTGCGCGGCTTGCCGGTGGCGTGCAGGATCGCGGCGTCGATGTCGGCGTAGAACTTCTCCGAGCTCGGTGGCCGGCGGTCGCCGCGCTGGCCGTGGCCGTCGGTGTCGGTGTAGGCGATGGTCAGATCCGGCCGCAGTACGTCGGGAATGTCCTGGCTGAACGCGATCGCCGCGGCGAGTCCGATCGCGCCGGCCACCGGGACGACGGCGCGACTTCGCCCGGCCAACGACCGGGTGGCTTCCACGAAGCCGAACACTCCCGCGGCGACCAGCAGCACGCTCAGCGTCGGCTGCAGCCGGAAGGACAGCAGCGTCATGCGTGCCAGCGTGGCCAGCATCGACAACAGCGACCACAGGTAGACGGCCAGCACGCCGATGGCCAGCGCGCCGGCCCGCACCGACGAGCGGGCCCGCACCACCAACCACAGCGTGCCCACCATGCAGATCGCGCCCAGCAGCGAGAACTGCAACATCGGGAAGGTCAGTTCGGCGCCGTCGGCGGGCAGGTAGTGCTGGGCGCTACCGGAGTTGCTTACCGGGCTACGGGCCGCCCGCAACGCGAACGGCAACCAGGTGGTGGCGCCGATGGCCGCCGCGATGACCCCGATGACGGCCAGCCGGCGCAGCGGGTCTACCGCCGCCCGCCAACCGGACTGCCGCCAGCGCCAGCCGGCCAGCAATAGTGCCATCAGCGACATCGTGAACGCGCTGAAGGCCAGCAGCAGCGTGTACCAGGTCGCGGTGAAGCCCAGGAATATGCCGGCGCCGACCACCGCGGCCCAGCCGCCCCCACGCGAGCCGGCCCGCAAACCCGACCAGGTCAGCACCAGCACCGGCGGCAGCAGCACCGTGATCATCGCGGCGTACGGCTCGGGCGAGCTGTAGGCCAGCGTCACCGCCGCGGTCGCGGTGGTGACGATCAGCGCGTACTCGAAGCGGATCATCCGCCACCACAGCACCAGCGCGACCGCGACCGCGATGGTGATCGAGGTGATGGCCCACGGCTTGTAGATCTCCCACGCCGGTGTTCCGGCCAGCGCCGCCGCACGCGCGCCGATCCAGAACCAGCCCGGCGGATAGAACGGCGGCAGCCCGATGTAGGTCATGTCGTGCAGGGCGGGGCTGTCAGCGAGCCGGGTCAGGTATTCGGTGCGGAATTGCTGGTCGACGGAGATGCCGAACAAATACAGCTTGCTGGCTCCCAGCGGCATGCCCAGCGTGACGACGGAGAACGCGGACACGAACACCAGCCCGCCCAGCTGGGCCAGCAGCCGGGAGTAGCGGCCACCGCGTCGCCACACCCAGCCGACGGCGATCAGCCCGGCCAGGCAGCCGACTTGCCCGACGGTGGTCAGTGCGTGCAGCTGGTTGGACGATGGAAAGGCGGGCCACTGGACCCCGGCGATGGCGATCAGCGACACCACCGCGACCAGGGCGGCCACCACCGCCGCCAAGACCACCTGGCCGAGGCTGGCCAGTGTATTGCGCATGGTCAGATTGGCAGCTTGCGGAAGATGCTCCGCGGGATGTGTCGCAACACCATCATCACATATCGGAATGCTGCTGGCGCCCAAACCAATTCCTTACCTTTTGCGGACGCGCTCACCGCGAGGTTGGCGACGTATTCCTTGTCGACGGTCAACGGAGCTTCCTTGATGTGCGCGCTCATCCGGGTTCGCACCTGGCCGGGCCGGATCACCAGGACGCGAACCCCATACTCGCGCAATGCCTCTGACAAGCCCAGGTAAAAGCCGTCCAGACCGGCCTTGGTGGAGCCGTAGACGAAGTTGGACCGCCGCACCCGTTCACCGGCCACAGTGCTCATCGCGATGATCTGACCGAAGCCCTGGGCGCGCATCTTCTCACCCAGCAGCACACCCACCGAAATCGCTGCGGTGTAGTTGATTTCGGCGATCTGCACCGCCTTGCGCTGGTTCTGCCACAGCTCTTCGGCGTCCCCGAGCAAACCGAACGCGACGATGGCCACGTCCACATCACCACCCGAGAAGGCCTGGTCGATCATCTTCGGGTGGCTGTCGGTGTCGGTGGCTTCGAAGTCGATCAACTCCACCGACCGCGCGCCGGCTGCCTTCATCTGGGCTACCGCGTCGTCACGGCCCGGGTCGTCGGGCATGGCGGCCAGCACGATACGCGCGTGCGCGTTCTGCAGGTAGCGCCCGCAGATGGCCAGCCCGATCTCGGACGTGCCGCCGAGCAGCAGGATAGTCTGCGGATTACCTACGGCGTCGAGCACCATTTACAGCAGCTCCAAACGTCGGGCCATGTCGGAGGCGAACACCTGCAAGGGATCTACCTTGCGGCGCACGGCAATCCACTCGTCGATGCGCGGATACATGGCGTGAAAGGTCTCGGCAGTGGTGCGCGAGTCTTTGCCGGTGTAGAGCCG
>DASZLQ010000157.1:0-7143 GCA_035552295.1 Mycobacterium sp.
CTGCAGGGCGGGTCGACGATCACTCAGCAGTACGTGAAGAACGCCCTGGTCGGTTCCGCACAACACGGGCTCAGTGGACTGCTGCGCAAGGCCAAGGAGTTGGTCATTGCCACCAAGATGTCGGGGGAGTGGTCCAAAGACGATGTGCTGCAGGCCTATCTGAACATCATCTACTTCGGCCGGGGTGCCTACGGGATTTCGGCCGCCGCCAAGGCCTACTTCAACAAGCCCGTCGAGCAGCTCACCGTGTCCGAAGGCGCACTTTTGGCGGCACTGATTCGGCGACCCTCGTCGCTGGATCCGGCCGTCGATCCAAAGGGAGCCGCGGCCCGCTGGAACTGGGTGCTTGACGGCATGGTGGAAACCAAGGCGCTATCGCCGAGTGATCGTGCGGCACAAGTGTTTCCACCGACGGTGCCCCCCGATCAGGCCCGCGCGCAGAACCAGACCACCGGCCCCAACGGGCTGATCGAGCGTCAGGTGACCAAAGAGCTGATGGAGCTGTTCAACATCGACGAGCAGACCCTGAACACTCAGGGACTACAGGTCACCACCACGATCAATCCGAAAGCCCAGCAGGCAGCGGAGAAGGCGGTATCGAAATACCTCGACGGCCAAGACCCCGACATGCGGTCCGCCGCGGTTTCCATCGACCCGCACAACGGCGCTATACGCGCCTACTACGGCGGTACTGATGCCAACGGTTTCGACTTCGCTCAGGCCGGGTTACAGACCGGATCGTCGTTCAAGGTGTTCGCGCTTGTTGCCGCGCTCGAGCAGGGGATCGGCCTGGGCTACCAGGTCGACAGTTCTCCGCTGACGGTGGACGGCATCAAGATCACCAACGTCGACGGCGAGAACTGCGGGACCTGCAATATCGCCGAGGCTCTCAAGCTTTCGCTGAACACCGCCTACTACCGGGTGATGCTCAAACTCAAAAACGGGCCACAAGCCGTCGCGGACGCCGCGCACCAAGCCGGTGTCGCGAAAAGCTTCCCCGGCGTCGATCACACGCTGTCCGAGGATGGCAAGGGCGGACCACCCAACAACGGGATCGTGCTGGGGCAGTACCAAACTCGGCCGATCGACATGGCGTCGGCGTACGCCACGCTCGCCGCGTCCGGCATGTATCACCGGCCGCATCTGGTGCAAAAGGTCGTCAATGCCGATGGCCAAGTCCTTTTCGACGCCGGCGGCTCGGACAACAACGGCGAGCAGCGTATCGACAAGGGTGTCGCGGATAACGTCACCGCGGCGATGCAGCCGATCGCCGCCTATTCCCGCGGCCACTCCCTGGCGGGCGGACGCGCATCGGCCGCCAAGACGGGCACAGCGCAGCTGGGTGACACCAAGGCCAACAAGGATGCCTGGATGGTCGGATATACGCCGTCGCTGTCGACGGCTGTGTGGGTGGGAACTGTTGACGACAACGTGCCGCTGGTAACCGCCTCGGGCGCAGAGGTTTACGGCTCGGGCCTGCCGTCAGACATCTGGAAATCGACCATGGACGGTGCGCTGAAGGGCACCTCGAATGAGACCTTCCCCAAGCCGAGTGAGATCGGTGGCTATGCTGGTGTGCCCGCGGCGCCGCCCCCTCTGCCCCCTCCGCCGTCTGAGCAAGTTATCCAGCCCACCGTCGAGGTAGCCCCGGGCATCACCATCCCTGTCGGTCCACCCACGACGATCACGGTCGGGCCGCCGCCACCACAGGCGCCGGGTGGCCCTCCGCCGGGTGGCCAGCCGCCGGGTGGCCCGCCATTTCTCCAACCGCCACCGTGACCAGCGCTCGGCAGCAGAGCGCCGCTATCTCGCCGCGACCCCTGGCCGCGGACCTGCGTAGCGCCGACAACCGCGATTGCCCAAGCCACACCGACTTTCTGGGTGCCGCTCTGGCGGATGCGATCGGCGGACCGGTGGGTCGGCACGCGCTGATCGGCCGCGCTCGGCTGATGACTCCGCTGCGGGTGATGTTTCTGATCGGGCTGGTGTTCTTGGCGCTCGGCTGGTCGACGAAGGCGGCCTGCCTGCAGAGCACCGGTAGCGGGACGGGCGATCAGCGGGTCGCCAATTGGGATAACCAACGCGCCTACTACGAGCTGTGCTACTCCGATACGGTGCCGCTGTACAGCGCGGAGTTGTTGAGCCAGGGCAAGTTTCCGTACAAGTCGAGCTGGATCGAAAACGACGCCAACGGTGCACCACAGACCGGCCATGACGGCCAGCCCGCGGTGCGATACATGGAGTATCCGGTGTTGACCGGCGTCTATCAGTACGCGTCGATGGCCGTGGCCAAGACCTACACCGCGGTGAGCAAAGTCGCTCCCCTTCCGGTCATCGCGGAGGTGGTGGTGTTCTTTGACGTCGCAGCTTTCGGGCTGGCGCTGGCCTGGCTGGCGACCGTCTGGGCAACCGCGGGCCTGTCCGGCCGTCGAGTGTGGGATGCGGCACTGGTGGCCGCCTCGCCGCTGGTGATCTTTCAGGTATTCACCAACTTCGACGCGCTGGCAACGGCATTCGCGATCGGCGGACTACTGGCGTGGGCGCGGCGTAAACCGGTGCTTGCCGGCGTGCTGATCGGATTGGGCGCCGCGGCCAAGCTGTATCCGCTGCTGTTCCTGGGCCCGATGTTGGTGCTGGGCATTCGGACTGGGCGCCTTGGCGGTTTGGCCCGCACCGCAGCGGCTGCCCCAGCCACGTGGCTGTTGGTGAATTTGCCTGTGTTGCTGCTCTTTCCGCGGGGCTGGTCGGAGTTCTTCCGGCTCAACACCCGCCGCGGCGACGACATGGATTCGCTGTACAACGTCGTCAAATCGTTCACCGGCTGGCGCGGTTTCGATCCCAAGCTGGCCTTCTGGGAGCCGCCTACGGTGCTGAACACGGTGGTCGGGGTGTCATTCGCGGTGTGTTGTGCGGCACTCGCTTACGTCGTGTTCACCGCTCCGCGCCGGCCCCGGGTGGCGCAGCTGGCGTTCTTGGTGGTGGCGGCGTTTCTGCTGACCAATAAGGTGTGGAGCCCGCAGTTTTCGCTGTGGCTGGTACCGCTGGCAGTGCTGGCCTTGCCGCACCGCCGAATACTTCTGGCGTGGATGACGATTGACGCCGTGGTATGGGTGCCGCGGATGTACTACCTGTATGGCAACCCGAATCGCGCGCTGCCGGAACAGTTCTTCACCACGACGGTGTTGCTGCGCGACATCGCGGTTGTGGGGCTGTGCGCGCTGGTGATCCGACAGATCTACCGGCCGGACGAGGACCTGGTGCGCTGGGGCGGGCGGGTGGACGATCCGGCGGGCGGGCCATTCGACCGCGCCCCCGACGCCCCGCCCGGTTGGCTGCCGGACTGGCTGCGCCCGGCCGGGCAACGGCGCCCGGTTGCACCGATGCCCGAAACCGGCGCGGAAGCTGAAACGGCGGCCGGCGCGAGGCAACCGTGACGCTGGTCGCGATTCCAATTTTCCCGCGGTTCACCGCACTCGACGCCGTCGGGCCCTACGAAGTGCTGCAGCGCATTCCATCGATCGACGTGGTGTTCGCCGGGCACCGCCGCGCCGAGGTGCGTACCGAAAACGGAATGCTGGGCGTGACTTGCGACGCCACCTTCGACGAAGTCGGCGCACCCGACGTGGTGGTGTTCCCGGGCGGCATCGGAACCCGCCAGCTGATTCACGACGACGCGATTCGCGCCTGGCTGCAATCGGTGCACCCGAAGACCACCTTCACCACCTCGGTGTGTACCGGCGCGCTGTTGCTCGCAGCCGCGGGCCTCCTGGATGGACTCACCGCGACAACGCATTGGGGGGCCGCGGAGCTGCTGAACGAGTTGGGTGCGCGCTATGTGCCCGAACGAGTCGTCGAACACCTATCGCAGCGGATCATCACCGCCGCGGGTGTGTCGAGCGGCATCGACATGGCGTTGCGGCTGGTTGAGCTGCTCGTCGATCGGCAGGCAGCGCAGGCCGCGCAACTGCTCATCGAATACGACCCGCAACCGCCGTTCGATTCGGGCGCGCTGGCCAAGGCCGACGAGGTGACGGTGGCCAGGGCCAACGACTACCTGCAAGCCCGGCAGTAAGCCAGCTGGTCGCCCGGATTTTTAAGGCCAGCCAGCCGTCCGGTACCCTGGGGCGGTTGCCGACGCAGGCGACCCTCCTGCCACGGAACGACCGTGGCCGTACAGACCAGAGGAGGTGGTGAGGTTTCCATGCGTCCATACGAAATCATGGTCATTCTTGACCCCACACTCGACGAACGCACCGTCGCTCCGTCATTGGATACGTTCCTCAACGTCGTCCGCAAGGACGGTGGAACCGTCGACAAGGTCGACATCTGGGGTAAGCGCCGGCTGGCGTACGAGATCGCCAAGCACGCGGAAGGCATCTACGTCGTCGTCGATCTGAAGGCTGAGCCGGCGACGGTATCCGAGCTGGACCGTCAGCTGAGTCTCAACGAGTCGGTGTTGCGCACCAAGGTGATGCGCACCGACAAGCACTAACCGGACGGAAGGGCGGCGCTGGCTGCCCGCTGTCGGCGCGCTTGCGTAGGCTCAGCGAGGACACGCTCATGACCATCTCTCGTCCCCAGGCGGATCCAGGAGGAAATTGTGGCTGGTGACACCAATATCACGGTTGTCGGAAACCTGACCGCTGACCCCGAACTGCGGTTCACCCCGTCCGGTGCTGCCGTGGCGAACTTCACCGTGGCATCGACGCCCCGGATCTATGACCGCCAGAGCGGGGAATGGAAAGACGGCGAGGCGCTGTTCCTGCGGTGCAACATCTGGCGGGAGGCAGCTGAGAACGTCGCGGAGAGCCTCACCCGCGGGGCGCGGGTGATCGTCACCGGGCGGCTCAAGCAGCGTTCCTTCGAGACCCGCGAGGGCGAGAAGCGCACCGTCTTCGAAGTCGAGGTCGACGAGATCGGGCCCTCCCTGCGCTACGCCACCGCCAAGGTCAACAAGGCCAGCCGCAGCGGCGGAGGCGGTGGCGGGTTCGGCGGAGGCGGCGGGGGATCCCGCCAGGCACCGGCGGCGCAGCCGAGCAGCGGATCGGGTGACGATCCGTGGGGCAGTGCTCCGGCATCGGGCTCCTTCGCCGGCGGCGACGACGAACCTCCCTTCTGACCCGACAACACACTCAAACCACTCAAGACCAGCAAGAAACAGAAAGTTAGACACACATGGCCAAGTCCACCAAGCGGCGCCCGGCTCCGGAAAAGCCGATCAAAGCGCGCAAATGCGTCTTCTGCTCCAAAAAGGGCCAAACGATCGACTACAAGGACACCACCCTTCTGCGCACGTACATCAGTGAACGCGGCAAGATCCGCGCGCGCCGCGTCACCGGCAATTGCGTGCAGCACCAACGCGACATTGCCATCGCGGTGAAGAATGCCCGCGAGGTAGCCCTGCTGCCCTTTACCTCCTCGGCGCGATAGCCGCCAAGGCCCAACCGAAAGTACGAAACGATGAAGCTGATTTTGACGGCCGATGTCGACCACCTCGGCACCGTCGGCGACAGCGTCGAGGTCAAGGACGGGTACGGCCGAAACTTCCTGCTCCCGCGCGGCCTGGCGATCGTCGCCTCGCGCGGCGCACAGATGCAGGCCGACGAGATTCGCCGGGCCCGCGAAACCAAGACGGTTCGCGACCTCGAGCACGCCACCGAAATCAAGTCGGCGCTCGAGGCGCTGGGCCCGGTTTCGCTGCCGGTGAAAACCGCGGCCGACTCAGGCAAGTTGTTCGGCTCGGTGACCACCGGTGATGTCGTCGCGGCCATCAAGAAGGCCGGCGGGCCAAATCTCGACAAGCGAATCATCCGGCTGCCTAAGACGCACATCAAAGCTGTCGGCACGCACCCGGTGTCGGTGCACCTGCACCCGGAGATCGATGTCGAGGTCGCGCTCGAGGTCGTCGCGGAGAGCTAAGCCCGCAGGGTTTGCTCAATCCCGGCCGCGGTCGCCCAATCGGCCGCCGCCGGGTCTTAGGCGCTGTGCGGGCGCTTTGTGGCCGCTTTGACGACGGTTCAGCCGTTGGCCTGGCGAACTATTTCCGGGGCGTGCCCGGAGGGGCCTCGTAACCAGCCCTTAACTTGGCGAAAATATGGCCGAAAGCCAACACGCCCGACTCGGTAACCTGCCGCGACACGCCGAAGAGATTCTTGTCCACACCGATTGGGGGGTGTTGTACTGCGTTTATCTGCACCGATGTCAGGACGCCAAGGATTAATCCACAGGTTCTCCACAGCCCGCTCAACACAGGTGTCGACGGATATGCACACACGATGCACAGCGTTATGAACAACGGCCCTTTCAAGTACCGGCCAGCAACGTTTACGGTCGTCCCGGCGCGAGGCTTTAGGGGTGCTACGGATTGGGGTGTCGGGCCCCTGACTTACCCTCTCAGTATCGGTTATCGAATGTATGTTCGGATGCTTGTGTCAGAGGGAGGTGAGAGCCCATGGCGGTCGTCGATGATCTAGCGCCTGGCATGGATGCCTCGCCTCCCAGTGAAGATTATGGCCGTCAGCCGCCGCAGGATCTGGCCGCCGAGCAGTCGGTGCTGGGCGGGATGCTGCTCAGCAAGGACGCTATCGCCGATGTGCTGGAACGGCTGCGGCCCGGCGATTTCTACCGCCCGGCGCACCAGAACGTGTACGACGCGATCCTGGACCTCTACGGACGTGGGGAGCCCGCCGACGCGGTGACGGTCGCCGCCGAGCTGGACCGCCGCGGGTTGCTGCGCCGGATCGGCGGTGCACCGTACTTGCACACTCTGATCTCGACGGTGCCGACGGCCGCCAATGCGGGCTTCTACGCGGGCATCGTGGCCGAGAAGGCGCTACTGCGCCGGCTCGTGGAGGCCGGCACCCGGGTGGTGCAGTACGGCTACGCGGGGGCCGAGGGTGCCGACGTTGCCGAGGTGGTCGACCGTGCGCAAGCCGAAATCTACGACGTCGCCGATCGTCGGCTGTCCGAGGACTTCGTTGCGCTGGAGGATCTGCTGCAGCCGACGATGGACGAGATCGACGCCATTGCGTCCAGCGGCGGCCTGTCGCGCGGCGTGCCGACCGGTTTTACCGAACTCGACGACGTGACCAACGGTCTGCATCCGGGGCAGATGATCATCCTGGCCGCGCGACCCGGCGTGGG
>DASZLQ010000158.1:0-29118 GCA_035552295.1 Mycobacterium sp.
AGGGGACCGCTTAAAAGACATGTCAGAAGGCGAATCGCGACGCGGCACGGTCCGGCTGGCAGCAGCGCTGCTGGCCGGCTTGATCGTGGCATTCACCGTCGTGACTTACCTTTCCTACACAGCGGCTTTCGCCTCGACCGACACCGTCACCGTGTCGTCGCCACGGGCCGGGCTGGTAATGGACAAGGGCGCCAAGGTCAAATACCGGGGCATCCAGGTCGGCAAGGTCTCCGACATCAGCTACAGCGGCGACCAAGCCCGGCTGACGCTGGCCATCAATAGCGACGAGATGGGTTTCATCCCTTCCAACGCGACGGTGCACATCGCGGGCAACACCATCTTCGGGGCCAAGTCGGTGGAATTCATTCCGCCCCAGACGCCCTCGCCGACATCACTGCGTCCGGACGCGCACGTTGAGGCCTCGGCGGTGGCGCTGGAAGTCAACACCTTGTTCCAGTCGCTGATCAACCTGCTGCACAAGATCGACCCAGTCGAATTGAACGGGACGCTGAGCGCGCTGGCCGAAGGCTTGCGTGGTCACGGCGACGACTTCGGCTCGCTGCTGTCGGGACTGAATACCCTGACGCGGCAAGCGAACCCGAAGCTGCCCGCCCTGCAAGAGGACTTCCGCAAGGCCGGCGTCGTCACCAACGTATACGCCGACGCTGCCCCTGATCTGAACACCGTTTTCGACAACCTGCCGACGATCAGCAAGACGGTCGTCGACCAGCAGCATAACCTCAACGACACGCTGTTGGCGACGATCGGTCTCGCCAACAACGCTTATGAGACGTTGGAGCCGGCCGAGCAGAACTTCATCGATGCCATCAACAGGCTACGGGCGCCGATCAAGGTGGCCCACGACTACTCGCCCGAATTCGGCTGCCTGTTCGCCGGTGTCGAGCGCGGTATCAAGGAGTTCGCCCCGTTGCTCGGAGTCCGCAAGGCGGGTCTGTTCACGTCGTCGAGCTTCGTGCTGGGCGCGCCGTCGTACACCTATCCGGAGTCGCTGCCCGTCGTCAACGCCTCTGGAGGTCCGAACTGCCGCGGATTGCCCGACATCCCGACCAAGCAGACCGGTGGGTCGTTCTTCCGCTCGCCGTTCCTGGTCACCGATAACGCCAACATCCCGTACGAGCCGTTCACCGAACTGCAGTTCGACGCACCCTCGACGCTGCAGTTCTTGTTCCACGGCGCTTTCGCGGAACGGGATGACTTCTGATGGCGGCCTCGGGCATGCCGTCGCACCGGTCGATGGTGATCAAGGTCAGCGCCTTCGCGGTAGCCATGCTGATCGTGGCCTCGGGCCTGGTGATCATCTTCGGTGACTTCCGGTTCGGTTCCGAAAGTACCTACCACGCAACCTTTACCAATGTGACCAAGTTGAAGGCCGGCCAGAAGGTTCGCATCGCCGGAGTGCCGGTCGGTGCGGTGTCAGGCATAAAGCTCAACCCCGACAACACCATTGACGTGAAGTTCGGGGTCGACCAGCGTTACACGCTGTATTCGTCGACGCGCGCGGTGATCCGTTACGAAAACCTGGTCGGTGACCGGTTCCTGGAGATCACCTCGGGTCCGGGGGAGCTGCGCAAGCTGCCGGCGGACGGCACGATCAACTCCCAACACACCCAGCCCGCCCTGGATCTCGATGCGCTGTTGGGCGGACTGCGGCCGCTGGTCAAGGGCCTGGACGCCGACAAGGTCAACACCATCAGCAGCGCGGTCATCCAGTTGTTGCAGGGCCAGGGCGGAGCGTTGTCGAACGTGCTGGCCGACACCAGCGCTTTCTCGTCGGCGCTGGGCCAACGCGAACAGCTCATCGGTGACACAATCACCAACCTCAACACGGTGCTGGGAACCATCGACCAAAAGAGCGCGCAATTCTCCGCCAGCGTCGACCAGCTGCAGCAATTGATCACCGGGCTGGCCAAGAACAAGGACGCGATCGCGGGTGCGATCCCGCCGTTGGCGTCGACCACGACGGATTTGACGGAACTGCTGCAGAATTCACGCCGGCCCCTGCAGGGCATTCTGGAAAACACCCGGCCGCTCGCGACCGAGCTGGATGACCGAAAGGCTGAGGTAAACAACGACGTTGAGCAACTGGGCGAGGACTACCTGCGACTGTCCGCGCTCGGCGCCTACGGGTCGTTCTTCAACATCTACTTCTGCTCGGTCTCGCTCAAGATCAACGGACCGGCCGGCAGCGACATCCTGATAAACCTGGGTGGCCAGGTGGATCCCAGCAAGGGGAGGTGCGCTTTTGCCAAGTGATGCCAGGCATGAACGCGACCCACTGCGCACCGGCATCTTCGGCGTGGTGCTGGTGGTGTGCGTCGTGCTGCTCGCCTTCGGCTACGCCGGGTTGCCATTTTGGCCGCAGGGGAAGCCGTACGACGCCTACTTCACCGACGCCGGCGGCATCTCACCCGGCAACGCCGTTTACGTCTCGGGCTTGAAGGTCGGCAAAGTGCAGTCCGTCGGTCTGGCCGGGAACAGCGCCAAGGTGACCTTCAGTGTGGACCGGCACGTCGCCGTCGGTGACCAGTCACTGGCCGCGATCCGTACCGACACCATCCTCGGCGAGCGCTCGGTTTCGGTGACTCCGGCTGGCAGTGGTACGGCGACCACCATTCCGCTGAGCCGGACGACCACTCCCTACACGCTGGCCGGCGCGCTCGAGGATCTGGGTCAAAACGCGAACGATCTGGACAAGCCTCGGTTCGAGCAGTCCTTGAACGTCCTCACCGATACGCTGCGCGATGCCACCCCGGAGCTGCGCGGTGCCCTGGATGGGGTGGCATCGCTGTCACGTACCCTGAACCGTCGTGACGAAGCGCTGCAAGGCCTGCTGGCGCACGCGAAGTCGGTGACATCGGTGCTGTCGCAGCGCGCCGGTCAGGTCAACAAGCTGGTCGACGACGGTAACGAGTTGTTCGCCGCGTTGGACGAGCGTCGCGCGGCGCTCGGGCAATTGATCTCGGGCATCAGCGGTCTGTCGACTCAGATTTCGGGCTTCGTCGCCGATAACCGCAAGGAGTTCGGCCCGGCCCTGAGCAAGCTGAACCTGGTGCTGTCCAATCTCAATGAGCGCCGCGACTACATCACCGAGGCCCTCAAACGACTGCCCACCTACGCCACCG
The DNA here is from genome assembly GCA_035552295.1 of Mycobacterium sp. GTDB lineage: Bacteria > Actinomycetota > Actinomycetes > Mycobacteriales > Mycobacteriaceae > Mycobacterium. The sequence continues at coordinate 3,144 of DASZLQ010000158.1, forward strand.
AACTGGGTGAGGTGGTCGGGTCCGGACCGGGATTCAATGTCAACGTCTATAGCGTGTTGCCCGCGCCGATGATGGCGATGGTGTTCGACTTCTTCTACCAGCCGGGCAAGCTGCCGGCCAGCCTTTCGGACTACCTGCGCGGGTTGATTTCGGAACGCTGGGTCATCAGGCCGAAATCACCATGATGCTGGAGATGTCGTGATTAAGGGGATTGCCGGCAGCAGGGGGCTGCGCTACGTCACCGCCATTGCGCTGGTCGCGGTGCTGGTGGCGGGCGTGTATGTGCTTTCGTCGCAAGGCAATAACCGAACCATTGTCGGCTACTTCACATCCGCTGTGGGGCTCTATCCCGGGGATCAGGTCCGCATCCTTGGCGTCCCGGTCGGTTCGATCGACACGATTGAACCGCGGCCCTCCGACGTGAAGATCACCATGTCGGTGTCTAAGGACGTGAAAATCCCCAAGGACGCCAAGGCCGTCATCATCTCGCCGAACCTCGTGTCGGCGCGGTTCATTCAGCTCACCCCGGCATACACCGGCGGCGCGGCGCTGCCCGACGGCGCAAGCATCGACCTGAATCGCACCGCGGTCCCAGTGGAATGGGATGAGGTGAAACAGGCGCTGACCCAACTGGCCGTCCAGCTCGGCCCGGCGACGGGATCGGCGCAGGGGCCGTTGGGCAGAGCGATCAACCAGGCCGCGGACACGCTCGACGGCAAGGGCGAATCGTTCCACAACGCGCTGCGTGAACTTTCGCAAGCCGCCGGCCGGCTTGGGGATTCGCGCAGCGACATTTTCGGCACCGTCAAGAACCTACAGGTACTGGTCAACGCACTATCGGCGAGCAATGAACAGATCGTGCAGTTCGCCGGAAACGTCGCGTCGGTGTCACAGGTGCTCGCCGACAGCTCACGCCATCTGGATAACACCCTGGGCACGCTGAACCAGGCGCTCTCGGACATCCGGGGATTCCTGCATGAAAACAACTCGACGATCATCGATACGGTCAACAACCTCAACGACTTTGCGCAGACGTTGAGTGACCAGAGCGAAAACATCGAGCAGGTGCTGCATGTGGCCGGCCCCGGTATCGCCAACTTCTACAACATCTATGACCCCGCGCAGGGCACACTGAACGGCCTGATTTCGATACCTGAATTCGCCAACCCGGTGCAATTCATCTGCGGTGGCTCCTTCGACACCGCCGGCGGACCAAATGCGCCGGACTACTTCAGGCGTGCCGAGCTCTGTCGTGAGCGGCTGGGGCCGGTGCTGCGCCGGCTTGCCGTGAACTACCCGCCGGTCATGTTCCACCCGCTCAACACGATCACCGCGTACAAGGGCCAGATCATCTACGACACCCCGGAAACGCAGGCCAAGGCGGCGACTCCGATTCCGCAGCTGACGTGGATACCGGCTCAAGGTGCGCACCCGCCGCCTGCTCAGAACCCGGCGGATCTGCAGAGCCTGCTGCTGCCGGTCGCCCCGCAGACCGCCCCTGCTCCCGGCCCGTCGCCAGCCGGCACCAGCACGGGCCCTGCGCCAGGCCCTCTTCCGGGTTCCGCGTTCGGTCCCCTGCCCGGCCCCCCGCCGAACCAAGCGCCCGGCGCGCCGGCGCCGACTGACCAGGGCGGTGGCGGATGAATCGGATCTGGTTGCGCGGGAGCGCTTTAGCGGCCGGGAGCACGCTGCTGGCCGGTTGCCAATTCGGCGGGCTGAATTCGCTAGTGATGCCGGGAACCGCCGGTCATGGCAGCGGCGCATACTCGATCACCGTCGAGATGCCCGACGTGGCGACGCTGCCGCAGAACTCGCCGGTCATGGTCGACGACGTCACCGTTGGCAGTGTCTCAGGCGTTTCGGCCGAGCAGCGAGCTGACGGATCCTTCTACGCCGCAGTGAAGTTGGCGTTGGACCGCAACGTTGTGTTGCCGTCCAACGCGACCGCGACCGTTGCCCAGACATCGCTGCTGGGCTCGATGCACATCGATCTGGCTCTGCCCAAGGACAAGCCGGCCACTGGCAGATTGAAGGACGGGTCGAAAATCGCCGAGTCCCATACGGGCCGCTATCCCACAACTGAAGAGGTGCTTTCGGCCCTCGGTGTGGTGGTCAACAAGGGCAATCTCGGTGCGCTGGAAGAGATCACCGACGAGACTTACCAGGCCTTCGCCGGCCGGCAAGACCAGTTTGTCGACTTGGTCCCCAGACTGGCGGAGTTGACCGCCGGACTCAACCGGCAGGTCAACGACATCATCGATGCGATCGACGGATTGAACCGATTCTCCGCGACGCTGGCGCGCGACAAGGACAACCTGGGCCGGGCGCTGGACACACTGCCTGAAGCGATTCGCGTACTCAACAAGAACCGCGAACACATCGTCGACGCGTTCGCTGCGCTGAAAAAGCTGGCGACGGTGACCTCCCATATGCTGGCGAAGACCAAGGTGGACTTTGCCGAAGACCTCAAGGGCCTGTACTCGGTCGCCAAGTCCCTCAACGACAACCGGAAGAATTTCGTCACCTCGCTGCAGATCTTGCTGACGTTCCCGTTCCCCAACTTCGGCATCAAAAATGCCGTGCGCGGCGACTACCTCAACGTCTTCACCACCTTCGACCTCACCCTGCGTCGGCTCGGTGAAACATTCTTCACCACAGCGTATTTCGACCCGAACATGGCGCACATGAACGAGATCCTCAACCCGCCCGATTTCTTGACCGGCGAATTGGCCAATCTGTCCGGACAGGCGGCCGACCCGTTCAAGATTCCGCCCGGCACGGCGTCAGGGCAGTAGGGCGGCGCAGATGATCGACAGACTGACCAGGGTCCAGCTCGCCATTTTTGCGGTGATCACCGCCATCACGCTGACCATCATGGCGATCTTCTACCTGCGGCTGCCGGCCACGTTCGGCATCGGGACCTACGGCGTGAGCGCCGACTTCGTTGCCGGCGGCGGCCTGTATAAGAACGCCAACGTCACGTACCGCGGGGTCGAGGTCGGCCGCGTGGAGTCGGTGGGGCTCAACCCCAACGGGGTTACCGCCGAAATGCGGCTCAACAGCGGCACACCGATTCCGTCGAATGTCAACGCCACCGTCAAGAGCGTCTCGGCCGTCGGTGAGCAGTACATCGACCTGGTGCCACCGGGCAGTCCGTCATCGGTGAAGTTGCGCAACGGATCTCGCATCGAGCGTCGGAACACCCGGATCGGCCAAGACGTCGCCGACCTCTTGAAGCGGGCGGAAACGCTGGTCAACAGCCTCGGCGACACGCGGTTGCGCGAACTGCTGCACGAGACGTTCATCGCGGCCAACGGCTCGGGCCCCGAACTGGCCCGACTGATCGAGTCCGCCCGGTTGCTCGTGGACGAGGCCAACGTCAACTATCCGCAAGTCTCGGAGTTGATCGATCAGGCGGGCCCGTTCCTGCAGGCCCAGATTCGTGCCGGCGCTGACATCAAGTCGCTGTCTGATGGGTTGGCGCGGTTCACTTCCGAGGTGCGTCAGGCCGATCCGCAGCTTCGCTCCACGCTGGCCAACGCCCCGGGCGCGACCGACGAGGCCAGCACCGCATTCTCCGGTATCCGGCCCTCGTTCCCGGCGCTGGCCGCCAGCCTGGCCAACCTGGGCCGAGTGGGCGTCATTTACCACAAGTCGATCGAACAGCTACTGGTGGTCCTACCCGCGTTGTTCGCCGCGATCACCACCGCCGCGGGCGGTGCCCCGCAGGACGAGGGTGCCAAGCTGGACTTCAAGCTCGACCTGAACGACCCGCCGCCCTGCGCCGTCGGCTTCCTGCCCCCGCCGTTGATGCGAACACCGGCCGACGAGACGCTGCGCGAGCTCCCGAAAGACATGTACTGCAAGGTCGCCCAGAACGATCCCAGCACCGTTCGCGGCGCCCGTAACTACCCCTGCCAGGAGTTCCCCGGCAAACGGGCGCCGACGATCCAACTGTGTCGCGACCCGAAGGGCTACGTGCCGGTTGGCCGCAACCCCTGGCGCGGTCCGCCGGTGCCCTACGATACGCCGGTAACAAACGGGCTGAACGTGTTGCCGCCCAACAAGTTCCCATATATCCCGCCGGGCGCTGAACCCGATCCGGGCACCGCGATCGTCGGGCCGCCCCCACCCGGTGTGGTCCCCGGGCCGGGGCCGCTGCCGAACCACCAGCCGGCGTACGCGCCGCCGCCGCCCAACGACAACGGGCCACCGCCGCCGTTCACGTCGTGGCAGCCGCCCGGAGTACCGCCGGTGCCACCCCAGCTTCCGTATCCGAAGTGGCTGCCGCCCCCGGCACCGCCGGAGGGCATCAATCCTCCGCCGCCGGGCCCGGGACCGGAGAAGCCGTGGGGACCGCCGCCCGGGCCGGGGCCGGCGCCGCAGGCCAGCGGTCCGGCCTACGCCACCTATGACCAACGCACGGGAGCCTTCGTGGACCCGGCGGGCGGCAGTGGTATCTTCGCGCCCGGTGCCACCGGCGCATCCGGCGCCGAGAACTGGGTGGACCTGATGCTTGATCCAAGGCCGATGTAGTGACAGAAACGACACAACGTGTTCGTCGGCGTGCGTCGCGCGCGGCGGGCCCGGCGAAAGACGCGTCGAGCGAGGCCGTTACCTGTCAGGTCGACGTTTCGGCCCAGCCGAAGCGGCCTGCCAAACCCGTCAAGGCCCTCAAACCGGTCAAGCCGCCGCCGCGGCGGCAGCCAAACCGGGTCTTGGTCGGATGGATCTCGTTTGCCGCAGCGCTGTTGGCAATCGGAGCGTTGGCCGGTGGCCTGGCCTTCATGCTCGTCCAACAGCGGCACGCCGCGGCCGAACAAGCCCGCGACCAACGCTTTGTCGGCACCGCCACGCAGACCGTTGTCAACATGTTCAGCTACAAGCAGGACAACATCGACGAGAGCGTGAACCGCTTCTACAACGGCACCAGCGGCCCGCTGCGCGGCATGCTCGGCGCCAACAACAACATCGAGAACCTCAAGGGCATCTTCCGCTCGACCAATGCGACGTCGGAAGCCGTCATCAACGGCGCCGCTCTGGAGGGCATCGACTCAGTCACCGACAACGCATCGGTGCTCGTATCGGTTCGGGTCACGGTGGCCGACATCGACGGAGTCAACAAGCCATCCATGCCGTATCGGCTGCGGGTAATCGTGCACGAGGATGAGCAGGGTCGGATGACCGGCTACGACCTGAAGTATCCCGACGGGGGCAATTGATGCGCTGGCGGCGGTGGCTGATGGTCGTCGCGGGCTACCTGTCGGTCGCAGTCGTCGTCGGGGTGTCCGGGGCGGCCGGTTGGTTCTACTGGGAGCGGGTGCAGACTCGCGGCGAGGAGGCGGCGCGGGCGGTGGTGCCCAAGTTGGCCACCACGGAGATTCCAGAGGTGTTCGCCTACGACTACCAGACCGTCGAACGCAGCCTCTCGGTCGCTTACCCGTTGCTGACTCCCGAATATCGCCAGGAGTTCCAGAAGAGCGCCAATACGCAGATCATCCCGGAAGCCAAGAAACGCGAGGTGGTCGTCCAGGCCAACGTCGTCGGTGTGGGAATCATGACCGCCAAACGGGATTCGGCGTCGGTGATGGTCTACCTGAACCGCACCGTGACCGACAAGTCACGCCAACCGCTTTACGACGGCAGTCGATTGCGCGTGGACTTCAAAAAGATCGGCAAACAATGGCTGATCGCCTACATCACGCCGATTTAGCCCCTGCCGATTCAGCCGGCGTTCAGTAGCACATCGCAATGCCGTTGCAGTACAACGGATAACGTTGGATCGGGCTGGGCGGGGGCCCGGTCATCTGCAACGAGAACGGCTGCTTCTTCATCTCCGGCTCCATCCCACAGACGGGACCGTGGAGGCTGGTGTGGGTGCCGCTCATGTTTTCGTCGCTGAACGAATAGGTTTCGGTGGACGGTGCGGTGCCGCCACCCGGACATGACACGCCGTCCGGCTTATCCACCTTGAACGTCCAAAGCATGCTGGAGTAACGAGCCCTGCCGCTGAAGTTCTGCAACTTGTCCGCGCGGCTGATCTGTTCGGGTGTCGAACTCACGACATTCAGAGCGCAGTTCATCGCAAAAACGATGGGGTCGGAATAGTCGTTCATGTTGCGGGTTCCGGATGGTTGATCGCACAGTGCCGTGATCGTCCAGGTAACCCCTGACACCCCCGCCTCGTTGACGGTGTAGTTGCCATCCGCCGGTGGCCCGACCGCGTGCGCCGGGTCACCCGACTCCAGCGCGATCCCGATTCCAACTGCCGAAATGATGCCGGCGCCAGCGGCCAGTCCGCGACGGAGATTCACAGTGCCCTCCCTTCGGGCCTTCCCTCACTGCTGCATCGAGTATCACAGCGTTTGGACGGCAACACCATGGTTCGCGGCAGCTACTTGGCGTCAGCTACTTGGCGTCATCCGGAGTCGCCTCGGCGAGCGCATCGAGAAATGACCGTGCCCAGCGATCCACGTCATGGGCGAGCACCTGGCGCCGCAGCGCGCGCATCCGGCGCCGCCCCTCTTCGACCGGCTGATTCAATGCCGCCTCGATCGTGTCCTTGACCCCTTCGAGGTCGTGCGGATTGACCAGATAGGCCTGCCGGAGTTCGGCCGCGGCTCCGGTGAATTCGGACAGAACCAGCGCACCGCCGAGGTCGCTGCGGCAGGCCACATACTCCTTGGCCACCAGGTTCATCCCGTCGCGCAGCGGCGTGACCAGCATGACGTCGCCGGCCACGAAGAAGGCGATGAGTTCTTCGCGCGCGACCGGACGGTGCAGGTAATGCACCACCGGATGACCGACCTCGGCGTATTCGCCGTTGATGTGGCCGACTTGGCGTTCGATGTCGTTGCGCAGAATCTGGTAGCTCTCCACACGTTCGCGACTCGGTGTCGCCAGCTGCACCAGCACAGTGTCGTCGCGTTTGGCGCGACCCTCGGCGAGCAGCTCGGAAAAGGCTTTCAGCCGTACGTCGATGCCCTTGGTGTAGTCCAGCCGGTCGACGCCGAGCAGGATCTTGCGAGGGTTGCCGAGTTCGGCACGGATCTCCCGGGCGCGGCGCCTGACGTTGCGATCGCGAGCCACGTGGTCGAGCGCCCCGGAGTCGATGGAGATCGGAAAGGCGCCCACCCGAACGTTACGAGACCCCAGCTCCACCTCACCGAACCGCGACCGAACGCCGACCGCTCCCCGCGAGGTATTGGCCCCGACCAGCCGCCGAGACAGGAACAGGAAATTCTGGGCACCGCCGGCCAGATGGAAGCCCACCAGGTCGGCGCCGAGCAGTCCTTCGATGATCTCGGTGCGCCACGGCAACTGCATGAACAACTCCACCGGCGGGAACGGGATGTGCAGAAAGAAACCGATGGTCAGGTCGGGCCGCAACGTGCGCAGCATTTTCGGGACCAGTTGTAGTTGGTAGTCCTGCACCCAGACCGTGCCGCCCTTGGCGGCGGCGCGCGAAGCGGCTTCGGCGAAGCGACGGTTGACGTCGACGTAACGCTCCCACCATTCGCGGTGGTAGATCGGCTTGACGATGACGTCGTGGTACAGCGGCCACAGCGTGGCATTGGAAAAGCCCTCGTAGTACTGGGCGACGTCGTCAGCGGACAGGCGTACCGGATGAAGTTGCAGTTCGTCCTGGGCGACGGGCTCGTCGGCCACGTCCACGGCATCGTCGACAACACCCGGCCAGCCGACCCAGGCCCCGCGCCGGCGACGCAGCAGCGGCTCTAGTGCCGTGACCAATCCCCCGGGGCTGCGTTTCCACGAGGTCGTGCCATCGGGGAGCCGCTCGAGATCGACGGGCAGCCGATTGGCGACCACCACGAAGTCGGAATCCCCGTAGTGCCTAGTTTTCGAGTTCTGGCCTCCCCTGGGAGCCATTTATGTGTCGAGTTTCGCCGGTCCAATACCGAGCATCGACAAGAAAATGCGGCACTCGTCGGCGTCGTTGGCATACGCGGCGACGACCCGCCTGGCCTGGCTCGCGGTGCTGTCGGCCAGCGGCTCCACATCGCCGAGTTCGCCAGGGTCAGATTTCGTAGGCATGACATAACTCTATGCGACGCAAATATTCGTTCGCAGGCATCTCGACTGCAGTCGTCAGGGGAGCTGCGGTTTGTGCTGGGATCGACCCAGCGATGACCATGTTCGGCACTGGCCGTAATGTGCAAAGAGTCCGTTCCGGATTTACGGATCGACGTCAACTTGTAACGAGCCCGATAACAAGGTAGGTGGGCGGAATGACTGTCTCCGACCAAGCCGACGCCGCGGCGACCGGCGCCGGCGCCGATGAGCTGGTGGCCTATGAAACCCTCGACGAGGGTCGCATTGCCCGGATCTGGCTCAACCGGCCCGAAGCCCACAACGCGCAGAACCGCGGCCTACTGGTTCAACTCGACGAGGCGTTCTTGCGCGCCGAGGCCGACGACACCGTTCGGGTGGTGATCCTGGCGGCGCGCGGTAAAAACTTCTCCGCCGGTCACGACCTGGGCTCAGAGTTGGCACTCGCGGAGCGCCAGCCCGGACCGGGACAGCTTCCGAGCTTCCGGATAAACGGCGCCACCCGCGATCCGATCGCGGAGAAGACCTACCTGCAGGAGTGGCACTACTTCTTCCAAAACACCTGCCGTTGGCGCGATTTGCGCAAGATCACCATCGCCCAGGTGCAAGGCAACGCCATCTCGGCGGGCCTGATGCTGATCTGGGCCTGCGATCTGATCGTGGCCGCCGACAATGCGAAGTTCAGCGATGTGGTCGCAGTCCGGATGGGTATGCCGGGCGTCGAATACTACGCACACCCATGGGAATTCGGTCCCCGCAAGGCCAAAGAGCTGCTGCTGACTGGTGATGCACTGGACGCCGACGAGGCCTATCGGCTTGGCATGGTGTCCAAGGTTTTTCCGGTCGACGAGTTGGCGGACAAGACTGTCGAATTCGCGCGCCGCATCGCCGAGCGGCCCACGATGGCAGCGATGCTGATCAAGGACTCGGTCAACGCCGCTTCCGACGCAATGGGATTCACCGAGGCGCTGCGGCACGCGTTCCACATTCACGAGTTGGGGCACGCGCACTGGGCAGCCCACAACGAGAACAGGTACCCGGTTGGCTTGCCGCCCGATGTCGAGGACTGGCGCAACGCGAAGCCGACGAAACTGGCGCGCCGCGATACGCCGTAGCGGCGGCCGTCATATCCGTCGAGTGTGCGGTCTTGGCTTCCACCGTGCGTCCAGGGCGCAGATTTCGCGGGTTTTCCGCCTTCAGCGCACACCCGAAGCCTCCAGCGCACACCCGAGCGCCCGGCGGGGCCAGAGACCCGTGTGCGGGTGTGAGTGCTCGCCTATGCTAGAACCCGTTTCAGTTTCGGCGTGAAGGAGCTTGCGTGCAGCTTTCTTTCGAAAACCGGACGTATCTGGTCACCGGCGGTGGCAGTGGAATCGGCAAGGGGGTCGCTGCCGGGCTGGTGTCAGCCGGGGCCTCCGTCATGATCGTCGGCCGCAATCCCGACCGGCTGGCGGCCGCCGTCAAAGACATCGAAGTGCTCAAGGCTGACGGCTCCATTCGGTATGAGCCCACCGACGTCACCAACGAGGACGAGGCCGCCCGCGCCGTGGATGCGGTGACGGCGTGGCACGGCCGGCTCCACGGTGTGGTGCATTGCGCGGGCGGTTCGGAGACCATCGGGCCGATCACCCAGATCGACTCGGAAGCCTGGCGACGCACGGTCGACCTCAACGTCAACGGCACCATGTATGTGCTCAAGCACGCCGCGCGTGAATTGGTCCGCGGCGGCGGCGGTTCGTTCGTCGGGATCTCGTCGATCGCGGCCAGCAACACCCACCGGTGGTTCGGCGCTTACGGGGTCACCAAGTCGGCCGTCGACCACATGATGATGCTGGCCGCCGACGAGCTCGGCCCATCGTGGGTGCGGGTCAACAGCATCCGCCCGGGCCTGATCCGCACGGATCTCGTTGCGCCCATTACGGAATCACCGGAGCTGAGCGCGGACTACCGCGATTGCACGCCGCTGCCGCGACCCGGCGAGGTCGAGGACGTCGCCAACCTGGCGATGTTTTTGTTGTCCGACGCGGCCAGCTGGATCACCGGACAGTGCATCAACGTCGACGGCGGCCACATCTTGCGGCGCGGCCCCGACTTCTCCGCGATGCTGGAACCCGCATTCGGTGCCGACGGGCTACGCGGAGTCGTCTGAAGTCAGGCCGGCGTCCCGGTCGGCGAGCGTCGCGAGCGCCGACCAATCCAGGTGCCCGCCACCGGTTGCCACCAGCGTGAGGAAGCGGTCGCGCAGCAGGCTGGCCACTGGTAGCGGCACTTGCAGCCGCTCCGCGGCGGCGAGCACCAGCCGGACGTCCTTGAGTCCGAGCGTCGCGGCGAACCCGGCCGGCTCGAATTCCCGTCGCGCGATCAGCCCGCCGTAGACCTGATACGCCGGCGCGGCGAACAACGTCGAGGTGAGAATGTCGACGTACTGCTGCCGGTCGACGCCGGCCTTGGCGACCAGCGCGACGGCCTCGCCGACGGTCTCGATGGCCGACGCGAGCAGAAAGTTGCCGCTCAGCTTCACCAGGTTGGCGGTGTGCGGCTCATCGGACACCACGAAGGTCCGCTGACCGATCGCATCGAACAGGGGGAACAACGGCTCGAGAACCTGCGGGGCGCCCGCCGCGACGACGAAAAGCGTTGCGGCTGCGGCCGCTTCGGGCCTGCCGAACACCGGCGCCGCGGCGTACTGCTGACCGGCTTCGGTATGCGCGGCCGCCAGGCGCTCCGACAGCGCGACGCTGATGGTGCTCGACGAGACGTGGGTGGCGCCGGGGGCCAGCGAAGCCACAACGCCGTTCTCGCCGAACACGACCTCCTCGACGGCCCGGTCGTCGGACAGCATGGTGAACACCACCTCACCGGTGCTGGCTTCGGCCACGTTGCGCGCCGCGCTCGCACCCTGCTGGACGAGGGCCTCCGCCTTGCCGGGCGAACGGTTGTAGACGGTGACCTGATGACCCGCCTTCACCAGGTTGGTCGCCATGCCCCGGCCCATGTTCCCCAGGCCGATGAATCCGATCTCCATACCGTCCACCATGCCGCGTTCGTCCGAGGCTTGGTGAAAGATGTGCTACATGAGCCGACTAGAAGGCAAGCGGATTCTGGTGACTGGCGCCGCGTCGGGCATCGGTCAGGCCACCGCGCTGCGGCTGCTGGACGAGGGTGCCGCAGTGGTCGGCACCGACATCGCGGCGGAGGGGCTGGTCAAGACCCAGGCCCAGGCCGACGAGGCGACAACGGGCCAGCGGCTCACCACGATGCCGATGGATGTCGCTAACGAGGACTCGGTCATCGACGGCGTGTGCCGGGCCGTCGAACAGCTGGGCGGCCTCGATTCGCTGGTCAACGCGGCCGGCACGTTGCGCGCCGCACATACCCACCAGACCAGCACCGAGCTGTGGAATCAGATCATCGCCGTCAACCTGACCGGTACCTTCCTGGTGGTCCGCGAAGCGCTGCCGGCGCTACTGGCGAATTCGCGCAGCGCCATCGTGAACTTCAGCTCGACGTCGGCGTCTTTCGCCCATCCGTACATGGCCGCCTACGCCGCGAGCAAAGGCGGCATCCAGGCGTTCACTCATTCCTTGGCACTCGAATACGCGAAGGACGGTCTGCGCGCGGTCTGCGTGGCGCCGGGCAGCATCAAGTCCGGGCTCACCGATGCCACCGGGGGCTTCATTCCGGAAGACGCCGACTGGTCGCTGTTTGGCAGACTGATGCCGATCCTGCCCACCACGCTGAAATCCAGCGGCGCCGGGATGGCCCATCCCAGTGCGGTCGCGGGCGTTATCGCGATGCTGGTGTCCGACGACGGGGCATTTATCACCGGCACCGAAATCCGCATCGACGGCGGTACGCACGCCTAGTTGACGCAGGGCACTCCGCCGCCGCCGATGGGCTTTCCCTGGTCCGGAGTGGGGTAGGTACTGGTGGTGCCGTACCCGTAGCGATTGGCCTTGGTGGTCGTTGTGGTGGTGGTCTCGTCGGTGGTGCTGGTCTCGTCGACCGCAGGCATCGAGAAACTGGTGTCCACGGTTACTCGGATGTGTCCGGGCTGCAGGCCGGCATCCGGTTGTTTGGGGGCGTCGAGGCCGAGCAGCGTGGCCAGGTTATATGCGTCGGTGTCCGCGCCCGCGCCGTACTGGATCGTGGTGGCCATCGGGTCGCCGGATTGGCGGTCGCGGACCTGACCCGCCGTATAGCCGCGCTTTTTCAGTGCGTGGGACACCTCGCTGGCGAGTCCGCTCATGCTGCCCGCGTTGATCACGTCGACGACCGTGGACGGACTGGGCTTGCTGGCCGTCGTGGCGGGCGTCGTCGTCTCGGGCGCCGCGCCGATCGCCGCGGCCACTTCGGCTTTGATCGCGGCCTGGTCGATGATGTTGACGTCCTGGCCCCCGATGTTGTCGTAGCGCACCACCGGCAGGGTGCGGAACTCGACGTTGCCGCCGCCCGCGAGTTCACCCATGCGGCGGAACAGGTCCTCGTCCCAACCGGTCGACAGCACAACATCTTTGCGTGCGACCGCCATCAGGCCCTTGAGTTTGTCGAAGTTGGTGAAGGTGCCGGAATCCTGCAGTTCCCGCATGACCGACGAAATGAACGCCTGCTGCCGGTGGGTACGGTCCAGGTCTCCGTTGTCCAGACCATGACGCTGCCGGACGAACGCGAGCGCCTGTGAAGCATCTAACCGCTGGGGCCCGGCCGGGAAGTCGGCACCGGAATACGAGTCGTAGACGGCGTGGTTCAGGCACACGTCGACGCCGCCCAAGGTCTGCGCCAAGTCATAGAAACCGGCCAGATTGACCTCGGCGAAGTAGTCGATCGGAACTCCGGTCAAGCTACGCACCGCGCGCAACGTCGCCGCACGGCCTGCTTCGCGGCCCCGGGTCTCGAGCTCCCGCTGGCTGCTGGCACCCTGGTTGGCGAGCTTCGTCGCCACGTACTGCTTGGTGAGCCCGTAAGCTTCTTTGATCTTGATGTGGTTGTACCCCGGAACACCGTTGAACGGCACCCAGTCGTCGCGGGGGATCGAGAAGGCAGTCACCTTGTTGTCGGCCCCGACATGCACGAGTATCAGCGTGTTGGTGTTGTAGCCGCCGTCGTCGGAATCGCCCGCGTGTAGCTGCCTCAACATTGACGAGGGCAGATCGTTGCCATCCTGGTCTTTTCGTGAGTCCAGGCCGATCAGCAGGATGTTCATGTTGTCGCCGCTGGATCGCGGATCGTCTGGGCTCAGGGCTTCCGAAACGGTGATGCCGCCCAGCGCGCCGTGAGCCACGTAGTAGCCCGCTCCGGTCATCAGGATCGCCGCCACCGAGACCAGCGACATGAAGCTACGCGTCAGCCCTTTGCGAAGAGGTGACGGCTGACGAACGGCTCGATGGCGGTGATGAGCGCCGCCAGAGCGTGCCATCACAAACCTCGACCCATAACCAGCGCACCACTCGCTACCGCAACAGCGGTTTGCGGTGATGTCGCTAAAAGCATGAGGTCAAGTATGCGGTAGCTTGCTATGAAGCCCCCAATCGAGAAGGCCTGGAAAAGGCCTTGAAAAGAAAACTGTGGGCAGACTCACCTGCGGCAAAAGACGAAATCGCCGGCCACAATCTTCTCGCTACCAGCACGTTTAGCTAGAATGCGCCGAGCTTGGGTGCTGGAGCATCTCGGGAACGTCGCAGGAGGGATACGTGGCTGGCGAGATTGCTCCCAACTCGTCACCGAGCCGGTACAACCCTTCAGACGATGTCGGTCCGGCGGTCCCTGACCACGGCTTTCGGCGAGTCGGGGAGCGCATGCCGACCGGATTGCGCTTGGCAATCCCCGTCACAATGCTGCTGAGAAGCCATCGCGAGCCGATTGTCGCAACTGGCGGGCCGACTCGTTTGCCAGGTGCGGTCCGGACTCTCCCCGCCGCCGAGCTACGCTATCGGACCTTTGCGAGTTCCTCGCCCGATGTGTAGCAGAGACGAATATTCGAGCCGGTGACAATTTCAGCGAGGTGTACGCCGAGCGGTTCAACCTCGTAGTAATAGTGAACGTAGCCCCGTGCATCCGATGCCGTAGCACACGAGTAGCCGGGCGCACCGCATCGCTGCTTGACAGGAATCCCGAGCACGGCAATCACCAGCACAACGACAATCCCGATTACAACCGGGATTTTGTTCAGTGCGTGCGCCGCCTGCACGGGATGCATCAAAGGAGTGTAAGCGCGTCGCTTAGCCGTCTCAGCGCAGGCAATCCGCTTCGCGCGTCGCCGCCCGAGCATCGGGCTTTTGGTGAGAGCGTCTTACGATCTCCTGATGGCGACCGCACCAGAACAGTTCTCGACCCACGGGCCGGGCGGCGTTCGTATCGTCGCGGATCGCCTGGGCGATCCCCACGCGCGTGCCGTGGTTTTCTTGCACGGCGGTGGGCAGACCCGCCGCTCGTGGGCCCGGGCGGCTGCCGCTGTCGCGAGGCGTGGGTGGCAAGCCGTCACGATCGACTTGCGCGGCCACGGAGAATCCGACTGGTCTAGCGAAGGCGACTATCGCGTCGTCAGCTTCGCCGCCGACGTCCAAGAAGTGCTGGGCAACCTACCTCCGCAACCGGTGCTGGTCGGCGCATCCCTGGGTGGGTTCACTTCTATGCTGCTCGCGGGCGAGCTCTCGCCAGGCATCGCCAGCGCAGTGGTTCTGGTCGACATCGTGCCGAACATGGAGCAATCCGGGGCGACGCGGATACACAACTTCATGGCCGATCGGGTGAAATCGGGGTTCGCCTCTCTCGAAGAGGTAGCCGACGCGATTGCCGAGTACAACCCGCATCGGCCCCGACCGACCGATCTGGATGGCTTGACCGCCAATCTGCGGCGCCGGGGCGGCCGCTGGTATTGGCATTGGGATCCGCAGTTCATCAGCGGCACCGCGCCGTTTCCGCCATTTGAGGTCACCGACGCCGACCGCATGCACGCAGCCGTCGACGCGATCCTGCGTGACGGTGTGCCCATGCTCTTGATTCGGGGGCAAATGAGCGACCTCGTCAGCCAGGAGAGTGCTGACGCATTTCTCGCCCGTTTCCCACAGGTCGAGTTCACCGATGTGCGTGGGGCAGGACATATGGTTGCCGGGGATCGCAACGACATTTTCGCTGGGGCCGTCCTGGAGTTCCTCACCCGGCGCGTCGACCACGCGGGGTGACAATCTCGCAGCGGCGACCGGCGCGCGGCGGAACATCCTCGGGGAGAACAAATCCCGCGACGATCAAGGTGAGAACTCCGATCGGGATGTTGATCAGGAAGACCGACTTCCAGCCGAACGAGTCGGTCAACCAGCCGCCGAGAATGGGTCCACACATTGGGGCGAGCAAGATGGGAAGCATGCTCATTGTCAGCACTCGGGCCAGTCTTTCAGGACCGGCGGCGCGGGCCAGGATGATCAGCAGCAGTGGTATGAGGATTCCGCCGCCAAGGCCTTGGAATGCCCGAAAGGCCACCAGCAGACCGACATTCGGGGCTTGCACACAGAGCAGCGATGCCCAGGAAAACAACAGCACCGAACCCAGGACTAGCGGTTTCGTGCCCACCCGGCCGGCGGTCCAGCCGGCGAGTGGGATCACCGCCGCCATCGCCAAGGTGTAGCCCGTCACCGACCACGCGACGGCCTGCATCGAGGCGAACCGTTCGATCACCGTCCGCGGCGCAGCATCGACGACCGTGGCGTCCACGGCGATGAGCACTGGGAGCAGTGTGCACGCCATGCCGATCATCCAGAGTCTGGAATCCAGCCTGGCGCGATTGCCCTCGGTCCGGGCCGGTTCCATTGTCGAGGGCGTCAGGGGCATCCGTAACTCCGTTCGGCGAATCCGTTTGTGTCCGGGTAAAGGGTCTGCCCACACGCTTGCGGAATCCTTGCGGAATTCTTGGAACGGCCACCACCGCGGCTTCGGCGCGCCGCGTTCCCGCTCCTCTTGCCAGGTACGAGGTACTACGCGCTGCTACCATGCTGCCTGACACAAGTGGAGGAGGCGGCGTGACCATACGGTGGTTGCGGGGGTTGGGGCTGCTCGGTGCCATGATCATGGCCGCGACGGCATTCGCGAGTGCAGCAGTGGCAGACCCGGACTTGGCGTCGCGCCCCACGCCGGGCATGCACGTTGCCGACGGAAACGGTGGGTGCACAGCCGCTTTCGCGGCGCAAGACAACGACGGCAACTACTACCTGCTCACCAGTGGACACTGCGACCCGCACGACGGTTCGGTATGGACTTTCGGGGAGGACCGCCCGCTCGGGATGATCACCGCCAGCGAAAAAGTCGGCGACACGAAGGACGCCGCGATCATCCGCCTCGACCCGACTGTCGGTGCGCCGGCAGGTGATATCGGCGGCAGGTATCCGGTCCGGGATGTGTTGAGCCTCTCCCAGATTCAGGTGGGTATGCCGTTCTGCAAACTCGGTGCGGTCACCGGTGAGACCTGCGGCACCGTCAAGGGCAAGAAGGGCGACGTGATCGAAGTGAGCGTGTACAGCCTCAACGGCGACAGTGGTAGTCCCGGTTTCGTGAAGAACGCAGACGGCACCGTGAGCGCGGTCGGGATCTTGATGTCTTCGCCGGACGGCGACGATTACACGACGTATTTCACGCTCGTGCATCCACTGCTTGCCAAGTGGGGCTTGCACATCCTTCCGTGACGCGGCTTCGGCGAGCAAAAACGGCATGCCGCGCTTCTCAAGATGAGATCATCTGAAGGTTCACACCGGCATAACCCAAGGAGAGCGGCGTGGCCAAGCCGCGGTTGCAAGGGCTTGCTGTGCTCGGTGTCATTGCAATCTCTGCGACGGTGTTGGCGACCCCAGCGCGCCCAGACCCGGGTCTGACGCCTGGCATACAGGTCCAGGACGAAAGCAGCTCGTGCACAGCGGGTTTCGCGGCCCAAGGCAGCGATGGCAGCTATTTCCTCATGACGAGTGGACACTGCGACGCGCACGACGGCTCAGTGTGGACTTATGGGAACGACGTCCCGCTGGGAAAAATCTCCGCCAGCGAGCAGGAAGGCGACAAGAGGGACGCCGCGATCATCCTCCTTGACTCGAGCGTCGGTGCGCCAGCAGGTGATGTCGGCGGCAGGTATCCGGTGCGGGATGTGTTGAGCCTTTCCCAGATCAAGCTGGGCATGCCGTTTTGCAAGGTCGGTGCGGTCACCGGTGAGACCTGCGGCGCCGTCAAGGGCATTGAGGGTGATGTCATCGAAGCCAGCGTGTACAGCCTCAGCGGCGACAGTGGCAGTCCTGGCTTCGTGAAAAACGACGACGGCACCGTGAGCGCGGTCGGTCTGTTGATGTCTTCGCCGGAGGGTGACGACAACACGACGTACTTCGGCCTCGTGAATCCACTGCTCGGCAGGTGGGGTTTGCGAATTCTCCCCTGAAGTGTGCTGACCACTGGTCAGCACACGCGTCTGCGCGGCCTGGTCGTTTGCAATTTTGGGCAGCGGGTATTCGCCGAAGCGGCACCGTGAGCCTCGTCCGAGGGGGCCCGGTAGGGTCTGCCTTTGTTGACAAGGTCACGATGAAGAGGTCTGAGACCAGCGAGACGAAGGAGAGCAGTGCTAAAGCGTGGGATCGTAGTCGGCGTAGCCGGCGCGGCCATGGTGGTCGCGGCTTGCGCCGGCTGTTCGAGCAACAAGTCCAACACGGGTGCGTCGTCGAGCTCGGCGCCGGCGGCGGCCGGCCCGCAGGTCATCGTCGACGGCCAGAATCAGAACATCACCGGTCAGGTCACTTGTACCCCTGCCGGCGCCAACACCACCATCGGCATCGGTGACCCGACGAGCGGTGTCGGCGCAGTGGTCAGCAATGACAATCCGCCCATCGTCCATTCGGTCGGACTGGGCAGCGTCAACGGCATCAACCTCGGTTTCTCCGATGCCGCACCAAACAACCAGGGCGCCAACGCCGGAGCGGCAGTAAGCGGTAAGTCCTATGCCATCAAGGGAACCGCGTCAGGTGCCGACATGAGCAACCCGCAGCAGCCGCAGACCGTCACCAAGTCGTTCGAGATCGACGTGACCTGCCCGTAGTGGGGCTATCCAGAAATCGTCGGGGCCGAAGCCCCAGAGGGGACGAAGCTATGTCTATGAAACGTGTCGTCGGCGCGGCGGCGTTCGCGGCGGGCCTCGGCATCTCCGCAGTGTCGCTCGACGCAGGGATCGCCAGTTCCGCTCCAATGGACCCGCCGCCGCCGTGTCCGAACTGCCACGGTGGTGGCGGTGGTGGGGGCGGCGGGGGCAACCCGGGCAGCCCCGGCGGCGCGCCGGGGGCGGGATCACAGAACCCGCAGGCTCCGGCAACTACTGAACCGCCGGCCACCCACAGCACTCCGCCGCCGGGCACCCAAAGCACCGCGCCGCCGGCCACTCAAAGCACCGCGCCGCCGGCCACCCAAAGCACGCAGCCGCCGCGGACAGAAACCACGGCGCCGAGTGCGCAAACCACGGCGCCGAGCGCGCAAACCACGGCGCCGAGCGCGCAAACCACGGCGCCGAGCGCGCAAACCACCGCGCAAACTACGGCGCCGAGCGCGCAAACTACGGCGCCGAGTGCGCAAACCACGGCGCCGGGTGCAAGCACCACCGCGCCGTCCGGTCCAAGAGAGCGCCAGGCCCTGAATCCGCCGAGCACTCAGCCTCCGCACCCGCCGTACATTCCTCCACGCGGAGACATCGCGCGGGGTAGCGCGGAAATCGGCGGCCCGGTTGACGTGACCGTTGGCTTCAGCATCCCAGGCCGCGGGGCGCCGCTTCCGCCGCGGGAGCGAGGGTACGGCTGGAACGACGGCCCGCCTCCCCACCACCCGCCGCCAAACTGGTACGGCCCGCCGCCTCCGGGTGGCTGGGACGGCCCGCCGCCTCCCGGCGGCTGGAACCGCCCGTGGGACGGGCCGCGGCGCGATGTGATCTATGCGCAGAGCGATTTCGGACCATTCGCCTATAACACCTTTACCGTCATCCCAGTCTTCAACTGGCAGTATGGCGGTTGGGGTTACTGGTTCTTCGGTGTTTGGATCCCGCTGTACTGACGGCAAGCAGCACGCCTGACGGGGGCACTCTCCGCGGGTGCCCCCCGTCAGCGGAGCCGAATGAGCACAACGGAAAGAAGATTCGTCAAGATCGCTCGTGACGGCGGCTTGATCACCATCGAGTTGATCAACTCGAAACCGCTGAACATCGTGGGTAGCGGCGCTATCGAGGAACTGACAGAGGCCTTCCGCGCCATCAGCCACGACAACGATGTGCGGGTTGTCATATTGCGGGGAACGGGTGATAACGCGTTCATCGGCGGTGCCGACATCAATGAGATGGTCGCCCTTGACCGGGCCAGCGCCGAGGGGTTCATCCGTCGGCTCGCAGGCATGTGTGAAGCGATCCGCGAATGCCCCGTCCCCGTGATCGCCCGACTCGCGGGCTGGTGCCTCGGTGGTGGTCTGGAGGTCGCGATGTCCTGCGATCTACGAATTGCGGAGTCAGGGGCCAAATTCGGGATGCCTGAAGTGGCAGTCGGAATCCCGTCGGTGATCCATTCGGCTTTGATGCCGGCGCTGATCGGGGCCTCTCATGCAGCCTGGCTTCTGCTGACGGGCGAAACGATCGGCGCCGACACGGCCGCCACGTGGGGCCTGATCCATGAAGTTACCGCCCCCGACCAACTCGACAACCGCATCGCCCAACTCGCCACGAAACTCACCGGATTCGGCCCGCACGCGGTCCGACAACAAAAGCGCCTGCTCAACAAATGGTTCGATATGACGGTTCACGGGGCGATCGAGGACAGCATCGAGCAGTTCGGTATGGCATTCCTGACCGGAGAGCCACAACACCACATGCAGCAATTCCTCTCACGCAAGAGCGACAACAAGTAGCGCAACAACATGACAGCCACCGATCAATCGCAGACCTGGCTCGACAAGCTTGCGCTGACCGAACTGGTGTCGATCCTCTCGGCCGCGGTCGATCGAGGCGATCGAGACACGATCATCGACTGCTACGCACCGGAGTCTTGTGACGACCACGGCGCATTCAAAGGATCTGGTCGAGAATTCGCCGAGATGATCTGCGCACCAGCGCCTCTCGGCCGGCAGATGACGATGCACCATCTACTTGGGCAATCGGTGTTCGAGGTCGTAGGCGACGAAGCTTGGGGGGAAACCTTTTTCGTCATGCACGCCGTGATCGACGGGCAGACGGCGAGCGGATTCGGTCGATACGTCGACTACTTTCCGCGGATGCACGAAGCCTGGAAGCTCGTCTACCGGCGAGTCGTTCCCGATGCCACCATTCCGGGCGACGACCCCACCACCTACTGGCAATCGCACCGCGGTCGTGCCGACCCTCGCTATGACCGGCTGACGGCCCCACCCCACCGATAGCGGTTACTTGCCGGTGCGCTCGCGATGGGTGCACCCCGGCCAGCAACAGGGCCGGCGCTGGCCTTCCTCTAACTCCTCCTGGGTTCGGCGAACGCGGCGTTTTCGGGTCGTCTCTTGCTTGGCATCCTCGACCCAGCAGATGAACTCGTTCCGCGCCAAGGGCGTGATGTCCCTCCAGGCGGCCAGTGCCGTGGAGTTGGCGATCAGCGCCCGGCGCAGGTCCGCGGGCAGCTTGTGCACCACGCCGCCGGACACTCGCTGGCTGCTCACGGGAGCCAGCGTAGCCTGTGCGATGTCTCTCGGGCCGTCCTCACAAGGCGAGGATGTAGTCGTCGCCGGTGGCATAATCCGTATCAGATCGGGAAATGGAAAGTGCGACACTATCTCGGGTAACGCAAAGCCGCCGCTACCCGTCCGCGCCACCGTCGGTGGGCGCAGTTCCCGCAGGCCAGTGCGGTTCCCGGAAGGTCACGAGATGAAAGCACTCGGGATTGCCGCGGCAGCCGCCGTGGCTTTCGCACCGTTCTCCGTGGTAGCCGCCACACCCGGTGTGGCACAGGCGGCTCCATGTGCTGGCGTGGGGGCAAACCCCGCATCCTGCGAGCACTGCATGTTTTATGTGACGGCCTATCACACGGCGAACGTGTGTAACGAAGACAGGCCCCGCCCGGCCCAGGCCCCCCCGAGCAGCGTGCCGGCGCCGACTTGGGAGGTTCCGCCGATGCCCGCGCTGCCGAGCCTGACGCCGGTGCAGACCCCACAGGGCATTCCGCCAAGTCCCACGCCCCCGAGCACCATTCCGGTGCAGACCCCGAAGATCCCGATGGCCCCAGGGCCGGGAAACGCCCCGCTGGTGACACCGCCGAAGGGCCTGGATGTGTCACCGCAGGCAGTCGCGGCTGCCAAGGCCGCACCGGCGACGCGGATCAATCCCGGCACGATTCACCAGATGCTGCAGGTGGTGGACTTCAACCACCAGGTGCAGAGTGTGGTCACCGCCCACGGCGGCAACGTTGACGTCGTAAAGGCCGACAACCAGGCGCTGGCGCGCCCCCGGCATTGGGACTACATCGACTACGACAACTACCGCCGCCCGAGCCTGTACAACCCGCTCAATCAGGCGATGACCTTCCGCTACTTCTACAACGGCGCTGACCGGGAGGCCTACGTGCCGGCCGGTGGCCGGATCGTGCTCGATGTCGCCACCGTTGGTCTGTTCCCGTTCACCGCGGTCGGCGACAGCTATGTGGCGTCGGGCAGCTTCCACGGCGGGGCCTGGATACCGCCCAACGGGTGGAACGGCCCACCGCCGCCGGACTACGCCCCGCCGGCGCCCCCGGAGGTGTACCAAGATGTTTCGGCCTATGTCCCCGCCGGTGACCAGACCGTGGAAGTCGGGCAAGTTGAGATAGTGGGCCACGACGGTACCCAACCCGCGGGCGGCCAGGACACCTTCCTGCTCGACGACTCCACCTTGGCCTGGGGTCAGATCAACGATCCCGGCGGAAGCGCCCAGATCAGGGTGACCAAGACCCAGTCGCTGCCGGGCGTCGGGCCGACCGACAATGGCAGCTTGTTAGTGGCGCTGGCCGCTCAACACGAGCAACCCACCCAACCCACCCAACCCTGGTGGCCCTTTGCGCTGCGCTTCGGGGGGTTCGCGTTAGTAGTGGGCCTTGTCGCCTGGATGATCAATCGTCGGAAACGGAGCGCGGATCCGACCGCTGGCCCCTAGCGATCGGCACGGCGCCGAAGCTGGAGCCCCCTGTCAGGATTGAACCGTTTTCAGTGACACATCAGCCGCGAAACGCGGCGTGTTCCAACTGTTTCCAGTATCGGATCGCCACCCTGATGCCGCATCGCGAGGCCGCCGCGGGGGAAGCCGGCAAACGATCGACCCCTCCTCCGGGTTCGTTTAAGTTGCGCGGAATCGCAGCGTATCTCAGACTTGGGGAATCAGCTTCGCAGGAGAGCAGAACACAATGGGCGATGCCAACGCCGACCCGATCCCGCGACGACACGGAATCATCCGCCGATCGCCGGGCCAGTCGCGTTGAAGTTCTTCTCCCGTTTAGCTCGTCCAATGGTAGTTACCGGAATGATGGCGGCTCTGATTGCCACAGCTGATACGCCTACCGTGGTACCGCTGGCGTGCGGGACTACTTGGACGCGGACGGGTGGGGTATGGATTTTCATGCCCGACTGTTCGCATCAGTCGCCACCTTCGCAGCCCCCACCAAATAGCTCGCCGGATAGTCCCAGTACACCAGCACCGGGTGAGCCATCAACTCCGTAAGCAAACGTGCTGGTGCGCAAATGCATTCACGCTAACCCATCGGCCACGACAACACGCCTTGCCGTTGCGTCGTAAACGCCGCTGCGCTATGGAGCCGCCTGCCAGGATTGAACTGACGACCGCTCGCTTACAGGGTGGCTCAGCATGTATCCGCGGGTGTTCGCGGGCAGTCGCCGCTCTGGCGAAGGTTTGGGCTGACTAGGAAAAATACATCCGTACACGTTCGCGGGTATCCGCCGCTGCTGCCACCCTGTTTACCGCGACTTGTGACAACGTCGTGACACGAAGCCGCTGCTGGGGCCCGGCGCCCCACGCACAGCCTGGTG
This sequence comes from Mycobacterium sp., assembly GCA_035552295.1. GTDB lineage: Bacteria > Actinomycetota > Actinomycetes > Mycobacteriales > Mycobacteriaceae > Mycobacterium. Next base: position 26,241 of record DASZLQ010000158.1, read on the forward strand.
CGGAAGGCCCACAAGTGGGCGGCTCACGTCGAGTGAACTGGTTCAATCCCAGTATCGCGCACCCGGATTTATGCAGCTCAGACTATATGTATAGACTGGCTTATTAATGGCCATGCAACTTTCATGCAATAGCGTCTCGGTGGGTGGGCCGACACACAGTTGCCCGACGGCACGGTAACTCGTGCAGCCCCCCGGCGACGGCCACGGCTATGGGTGACGCCCGCCGGTGATTGTGCCCGACAGGGTTTGCTGTGAGCCGAGGTGAACCGCTACCGCTCCATCCCGTTCCGTTATATCGTCAAGTTTGCCGTTTGGCGCTGTTACTACAGGAAGGCGTCGATCATGGGCGCATTGAGATTTGTCGGCTTGGCGATATTGACTGCGGTCGCTCCAATCGCGGTTCTCATCGGAAGTAGCCCAGCGCATGCCGACCCACCCACTGAGGGGCACGGCGGTCTGATTTGGACGTTCGCGGAGGATGACAACTACCTCGGGGGTCCATGTACGTGCAGAGGCTTATCAATATTCAGTGGGACCTCGGTGCTATTGTGCGATTCTGACTGGCATTGGTCGCGTGGGCAGCGAGAGAAAGGCCCACCAGACGTCGGTCAGAGACCGGACGGCTCGGGATGTACGGAGCCGTGATGTTTTGTTTCTGGGGTGGTCGCCGGGCGGCGGAGACCCTTCGAAGTGTTCTTTAGCCAGTCGGTGACAGGACCTCTTGAAAACCTTCTGGACAGGTTGGTGCGACGAGCAACGGCCTGATGGCACGGTGAATCTTCTGAGATACCCCCCTCGCGTCGGGAGTGTGGCACAACTGGCACAACGGAACGACGAAACGCCACCCCGAGTCCATCACTCAGGGTGGCGTTCGCGGTGCAGCCATCAGGCGCACAGTGGGGGTAAGGCGGCCCCCGGTGGCACTGGGACCCCTCCCAGCGCCCGCCGCAAGTAACCAAGTGGAGTCACTGCGGCGTCGCTTAAATTCGGCTTAGTTAACCGTCGACAGAACGGCAATCCAATACAGGCGGTGGCCCCAACCGGTCAGCGAGTTCGGTGTGTCGAACAGTCGCGGCCCAGACACCTGCCAAACCGTACTGTCACCAGAACCCACGCCGTCCTCGACTACCAGCCGATCACCGTGCCGAAGCTGGATCTCGGCATCACGGGGTGCGCCCACCTGTCCGGAGATGTCAGCGGCTTCGCCACGGTCGACGCCACGGCCCCCACTGCCCGACAGTCGCGGTTCGATCGGTTGGGTTTGCAGGTTGGAGAACACCACGTCGAGCGTCCCCAGATAGCTGTGAGGCGACTCGGGGCGAGTTACGTTGCCGTCAGCGTCAATCGGATCGCCGTTGCGGTCCATTGCGATCTGGTTGGGGCGGTAGACAAGTGCCTGAACGGTCACAGCGCCCGGACCCTCCACCTGTCCAGCACCGACCGCTCGGCCAACGACCAGGAATTGAATCCGGCCCGCCATGAGACGCTCTCCTGGCCTTCGGTTTGGTCTACCGGCAACTGGCGAGGATGTGCCCAAACTCGGGCCGAAGCGCCCAAAATGACGGCCGCCAGGTCAGCGTTGGGCACACCGTTGGTGAACCCGACCCCTCGCGTATACGCATTCACAAGCTGTGTGACGTAAGCGATTGCGGCTGCTCCTTGGGTCGGGTCCACCGACGCGTTCGCGCCGAGGAAGGTCTGCAGATCAGATGCCTGCGGCGCGGTCACGGCTACCCTGTCGCTGTCAGCGCAAGCACGGCCTGCGGATGCGCCAGACCGATATCCCAGCGGGACTCAACCGCGATGCCGATGCTCGACGACTGAGCAAACAGCTCGGTCAACACATCAACGCTCGGGGCCAGATCGCGCACGATGAGCGTCTGCGACCAATCCACCAGCAGCACAACGCCTTCAGTGGTCTGCGTGGTGGCCACGACGGGCACCCCGAAGATCGAGCCTGGCACACCAGCGGCGGGTGACGGCTGGAACAGCGGACGGCCCAAGGTGTCCTTCGCCTGCAAGATGCCGCCAGCGGCATACAGGTCATTCGGGTGGATGACGAACGAGGACGTGGTGATGTCCAGGTGGTTCGCCGAGAACGTGCCGATCGCGGTCAACCAGGTGTCGGTGTCCTGAAGCGACCCGGCGGCTATGGTGCCGTCAGTGGCAGCAGCGGCATACGTCTGGCTGGTGATCCCGGTCTGATGCAATAGCCCGATCACGTTGGTGCCAGCGGTCCCGCTTCCAGTCAGGAACGCGGCGTCGATGGCCAAGGCGATGTCCGTGGAGATGCGGGCCGACAGGGTTTCCGAAACACCAACTGCGGCACTGCGTATCAACTGCTTGGACACCACAGTTAGGGAACGGAGCGAGTCAAGGGTGGAGGGCAGCAGGTCGACCTCGTCCACGGCCAGGTTGGTGATGTTGGTGGTCGCACCCTCGGCGTACCAGCCGATGGTTGCCTGGCCGATCCTCGGGACGCGCAAGGGCTGCGAGCTGTCGGGCAGGCAATTTGTCTGAGATACAGATTATGGTCCGACGCCGAACGATTCTTAACTATGCCTCAGTCGGTGGTGTGGACGATCAGCACGTCGGTCTTGGACCTGCGGGAGACTTCGGATGGGACTGATCCCAGCAGCCGCCCGGCGACGCTGCTGAGTCCGACGTTGCCGACGACCAGCAGGTCGGCTTGGACCTCCTCGGCGAGCTGCACCAGCGCGTTGATGGGGGCACCGACGATCGGCTTCTCCTCCACGTTCTTGGCCCCGGCTTTGTGCGCCCGCTCCCTGGCGTCCCGCAGGATCGCGTAGAAGGGGGCCTCGCCCACCAACCGGTAGTCCTGGCCGTGGGTGCTCCCCGGCGGGATGGCGTAGCGGCC
>DASZLQ010000159.1:0-10296 GCA_035552295.1 Mycobacterium sp.
GGGCAGTACGCCGTCCCTGACGTTGCGGTACACGTGATCGATCAGCTGCTCGGCTACCGCGCGGTGCACCAGCGCCCGGCCGGCCATTTCGTGCACGCGTTCGTTGTCGGCCTGTCCCGTCTTCTCGGCGAGGTCGGCGTAGTCGACCGGCGTCGTGTGGCCACCTTCGTGGCCCGCGCCGCTGGCGAATTCCGAGCCCTGCCCGACCGCTAGGCGTTCGTGATAAAGCTGCCGCGACGCCACCGCCCAGCCGCCGTTGACCTCTCCGACCACGGCGTCGTCGCCGACGTCAACATCGTCGAGGAACTCCTCGCAGAATTCGGTGGACCCACTGAGCATGGTGATGCGCCGCAACGTGATTCCCGGATGAGCGATGGGCACCAGAAACATCGTCAGGCCCTCGTGTTTGGGCACATCCCAGTCGGTGCGGGCCAGGCACAGTCCGTAATCGGCGGCGAACGCGCTGGTGCTCCAGGTCTTGGCGCCGTTGAGCACCCACCGGTCGCCCTGCCGTTCGGCTCGGGTGATGACACCGGCCAGATCCGATCCGCCGCTGGGCTCGGACAATAGTTGCACCAGAACTTCGTCGCCACGTAGCGCGGCGGCGATGCGCTGCCTCTTCTGGTCTTCGCTGCCCATGTCGAGCAGCGTGGCGCAGCAGATGGTGAACGTCGGGGTGTTGAGGATCAACGGCATCTCGTAGTTGAGGGATTCCTCATCGAATGCCTTCTGGTATTCGTAATCCAGACCCAGGCCACCGTACTCGCGGGGGAAGCAGATACCGGCGAATCCGCCTTCATAGAGCCGCTTTTGCAGTTCGCGGGCCCGCAGCCAGGAGCGTTCGTCGTCGCGTGGCGCGGCCGGCGGGGAGTCGGGGTCGATGGCAGGCATGTTGTCCGCCAACCACTTCCGGGCCCGGGCGGCGAACTCTACAACGGATTCGGTCATCTCGCCGAGCGGCCCGCTCTCTCCGCGTGGTAAACGCTGAGGTTGTGTTCCTCAGGAGTGCCGAACATGGAGCGGTACAACGCAACCCGCCTCAGGTAGAGGTGCAAGTCGTGCTCCCAGGTGACGCCGATGCCACCGTGCATCTGCACGCACCCCTGAACGATGCGTCCGGCCGTCTCGCCCACGTAGGACTTGGCGATGCTGGCCGACAGGCCGGCTGCGGGTGAGCGCGCGCCCACGTCGGCAACCGCCGCGGCCGTGGTGGCACGGCATGCTTCCAGCCACAGCTTCATATCGGCGAACCCGTGCTTGAGCGCTTGGTATGACGCCAGCGGACGGCCGAACGTGTGCCGGTCCAGCGCCCACTTGACGGTGAAGTCGAACACGGTTTGCACGATGCCGACCACCTCGGCGCACGGCAGCACCTGGGCGATCTGGCTCTGCCGCTGGATCAGCGCGGGGGTCTCGGCGGCGCTGCCGACCGCCGCGGACGGCTCCACTACCACACCGTCGAACTGCACCCGCGCGTATTGCTTGACCAGGTCGACTGACTGCTGCGGCACAATCCGTACGCCCGCCGCGTCCGTCGGTACCAGGAATTGGCGAATCTCATCGCCGCATCGCGCCACCACCAGCAGTAGCGCACTCTGGGCGCCGGCCTCGACACGGTCCTTGGTGCCGTCGATGCGATAGCCGGAGTCGGTTTGGGTGGCCGTCACCGACGGATCCAGTGGGGCCCAGGCCCGGCCCGGCTCAGAAACCGCCCATGAAGCCACCGCTTCCCCCGACATCAGCGACTCGATGGTGGCAGCGTGCGCTTGCCACTCGGCGCTGTCGGCGAGTGCCGCGAGCACGATGCTGACCGGGTACAGCGGTCCGGGTGCCACCGTCTTACCTAGTTGTTCAGCGACCATGGCTAGATCCGCAACACCGCCGCCCGACACGCTGCCGCCGCCCAAATCCTCCGGAACCAGCAGACCCGTCCACCCGAGTTCAGCGGCGCGCTGCCACCATGCAGGATCAAAGGACACACCCGCGGCATGCAGTGCCCGGACATGGCGCAGCGGCGCTTCTTTCTGCAGAAAGGCTTGGGTGGTTGAGGCGAAGAGTATCTTTTCGGGAGAGTCGACGGCGGTCATGGTGTCGACAGGGCCTTACTGGGCATTCGATCGCCGCTGCCAAGGATGCAAGGTGGAAAGTGTGGGTGGATGATCATCCGCCTGATCGGTCCTCGTCGGAGTTCGCTGGAGACTCTGATGCTATCAATGAGCAATACAGTAAGAGATACCGGAGTCCAGTCGATAATGATGTTGACCAGCAGTGAGCGCCATGGCTGAGGCGAAGCAACCGCCGGAGGATTCGGCCACATCGAAAGCCGACGCGATGGCGCTCCTCGAGGAGGCCGAGGCCGAGGCTGCCGAGGCCGAAGCACTGGCGGCCGCTGCCCGCGCCCGCGCCCGCGCCGCCCGGCTGCGCCGCGAAGCGCTGGCTAAGGCCGAGGCAGAGGCTGCGGCTGAGACCGAGGCTGAGGCTGCGGCTGAGACCGAGGCAGAGGCCGAGCCCGAGGCAGAGGCCGAAGCAGAGGCCGAGCCTGAGACGGAGGCCGAACAAGAGGCCGCCGATGAGTCCGATGCGAAGCCCGAGACTGAGGCCCCCGCAGCCCCAGAACCGGACTCCAGGCTGGCCAGATGGCGGCGCCGGCTGCCGTCACTGTCCGCGACGTGGAAAGTGGCCGCGATCATCCTGATCATTTGCTTCGCCGGGGCCAGTGGATACATGGCCTGGCAACACGATGACACCACCCAGCGAGAGCAGCGCGCCGCGCGATTCGTCGCCGGGGCCAGGCAGGGCATCGTCAACATGACCTCCTTGGACTTCACCAAAGCCAAGGAAGACGTCCAGCGCGTAATCGATAGCTCCACCGGACAGTTCAGGGACGATTTCCAGCAGCGTGCAAAAGATTTCACGACGGTCGTCGAGCAGTCCAAGGTAGTCACCGAAGGAACGGTCAACGCCGCGGCCCTTGAATCCATGGACGAACATTCCGCATCGGTACTGGTCTCTGCGACCTCAAAGATCACCAATTCCGCAGGCGCCAAGGACGAACCACGCGCGTGGCGGCTCCGGGTGACCGTGACCGAAGACGGCGGACAATACAAGATGTCGAAAGTTGACTTCGTACCATGACCGATCCCACGCCCGAGACCCGCGACACCGAAACCGCCGAGCCCGAAAAGCAAGAATCCCCCGCGCCAACCCAACGCCCACGACGTGACCTGTCACGCATACTGCGCAACATCAAACTCGTTCCCGCGATTTTGGTCGTGCTGCTGGTGATCTCCGGCGGCTCGGCGGCATGGCTGTACTTCAAGCAGTACAAGCCCGATCAACAGACCAACCCCGATGTCGCCCGGACGGTGGTCAGTGCGGCATCGGACGGAACGTTTGCGTTGCTGTCCTACTCACCGGAGTCGCTCGACAAGGACTTCGCCGCCGCCAAGTCGCACCTCACCGGGGACTTCTTGTCCTATTACAACCAGTTCACTGAACAGATCGTGGCTCCGGCGGCCAAACAGAAGTCGCTGAAAACCACGGCTCACGTGATGGGGGCCGCGGTGCAGGAGTTGCATCCGGATTCGGCCGTGGTTCTGGTCTTCGTCGACCAGAGCACCACAAGCAAGGACAAGCCCGATCCGTCGATGGCGGCCAGCAATGTGCTGGTGAGCCTGACCCGGGTCAACAGCCACTGGCTGATCACCAAGTTCGACCCGATTTAGGAAATCACCGCTCACCGAGCTGCTACATTGCGAACACGCGGCCGAGCGTCTGCGCGTGCAACGCCCGGTTCTCTTGGGACACAACCCAATCCGGAACCAGCGAATCGAAGCTGTTGAAAGTCGCTGCGATAACGTGCAACTCGGTGTGGACGTAGGCGTGTAACAGCCTGGTGGCATAGTCGATCGCTTCGTCGCGGCACGGGTCGATCTCAGAGCAGCTGACAAAGGTCGGTGGCAGACCCTCCAGGTTCGCCCGATGCGCCGGAACGTGTTGACCGTTAGCGCCGGCGTGACTGAGGTAGTGGTTCCAGGCCCGGCTCACCGCGGGGCCGTTGAGCCCCGGCGTGCGCTGGAATTCGCGCCGCGACTGGGTGGCGTCGGAGTCGAGCATCGGCTGGTGCAGGATCTGCACCAGGATCTGTGGACCTTCGTCATCGAACATGCGCTGGGTCAGGCCCGCAACCAGTGCGGCACCGGCGTCGCGGCCCATCACCGCGATGCGACTGACATCCACGTTCAGCTCGGTGCAGTTCCGGATGGCGTAGTAAAAGCCCGCCTCGACATCGTCTAATGCCGCCGGGCACGGGTTTTCCGGCGCCAGCCGGTAGTCGACCGATACCAGCAGGCATCCGGCTTCCCTGGCCAGCTGCACGCATTGCGCGTGATCGGTGTCGAGGTTTCCCGTCACGAAGCCACCCCCATGGGCATACAGAACAACAGGTGCACCCGCTGCGCCTTCCGAGGGGCCCCGGTAGAAACGAAGGTTGAGCTGCTGGCCGCCCGGGCCGGCGATGGATCGCGATTCGATGGCCACACCGTCGGTGTCGACCGCCGCAGCACGAGCGGCGGCCAGCCGGTTGGCATGTTCCCGCTCGGCAGAAAGCGTCTCGACCTGGAATTCGACGATTCCCAGCTCGATCGCGGCCTCGCGCAGCACCGGGTCGATGCGGTTAAGACCTTGCGGCCGTGTCAGATCCGTTTGTGTCATACCCTCTCAACTTCCGTCGGGGAAACCCTCTTCAAGGTAGACCTGCGATTCCATGTGATGAAAGATGCGGTACTTCTCGCCGCGAGGCGTCAGCAGCCAGGTGATCCAGCTGGCGCCAGTGTGCGCGATGTCCGATTCTTCTGCGGTGAAGCTCCATCGGCTCAGCAGAACGCACCGAGCAAGGCCGCCGGCAATTGCATCGGCGGACCACAGCTGCGATGACACCGACGCTCGTTTCAAGCGGCCGGCTAACCGGGCCCAGTGCCGGTCGAGTTCGTCGGCGCCGATCAGCGGCACCGCATACTCGTCGCCGATGTACATCGGCTGCGGGTTGTCACGCTCCCAGAGATCGGCTATACCGGCGACGTCCAATGCCGACCATTTCGCGTCATATTCGCTGATCAGAGCGCTCAACTTGGCGGCCGGACCGGCCACCGGCTCACCGTTCTCCGGGCAGGGCCTTGACGGTCGCGGGTAACCCGTAGAGCGCGGTCGCGTTACCACGCATGATCCGCTCTCGCTGGTCGGCCGGGAACCGGTTGATCGCGTAGGTCGGGGAGTCGTAGCTCCAGTGCGGATAGTCCGTCGAGAACATGAGATTGTCTCCCAGGTCCATCATCTCCAGGTACTCGCGGAACTGCACGGTGTCGGTGTCTTCGAGCGGCTGGGTGGTGAACCGAACGTGTTCGCGCACATACTCCGACGGGCGGCGACGCACGTGCGGCAGGTCACCGCGGCGGGCTTCCCAAATCCTGTCCATCCGCGACATCACCGGCATCGCCCACGTGAAGCCGCCTTCGACGAAAACCACCCGGAGGTCGGGGTGGCGATCGAATGCGCCGTCAAACACCAGGCTCATCAGGTGCGAGACGTACAGCAGCGGCCAGGACGCGAAGAAGTCGTGCCAGTGCGCGGGGTTACCGACCGGGTACAGCGGAATCAACTCGTAGGGCGTCTGCCCCATCAGGTGCGTGGCCACCGGGAACCCATTGCGCGACGCGGCCTCGTAGAGCGGGTCGAAATGCGGGTTGCCGAAAGGGATTCCACGAGTCTGCGGGGTCATCAGCACCTGTGCCATATAAGGATGGCCAGCCCACCGCTCGACTTCGCGGGCCGCCTGTTCGGGCGTTTGCGCGCTGACGCTGATCGACCCGCGCCAGCGGCCGTGCCAGTTGTACTTGTCGAGCCAGACATCGGCAAGCCAATCGTTGTAGATCGACTTCAGCACGTGCTCGGCCTGCGGCAGCTGCGCGTCACACATCGGCTCCAGCGTCGCGATGCTGACACCCGCATCGAGCAGCAGTTGCTTGGCGGCAAAATCCGGGTCGCTGCCGGCGAACCCCCCATTGGGCGGAGCCGCATCCAGGCGCAGCGACATCGTCTTGTACGAATCCGGGGTGTCGTAGAAATACGGCACCGGGGTGACCGCATTTCCGGTCGGCCAGATCTTGTCCACCCATTCAGCGGGCGCGTGAGACTTGAGCACGTCGGCCGACACGGGCAACGGGTGAACATCGGTGTCGACGATGGTGACCGCGATTTCGTCTTCGTGACCTGTCGACGACTCGACCCGTTCGATCGTGGTCATAGCGCACTCTCCTTCATTGCAAGCCCGTAGAGCTCACTGGCATTTCGCCACAACACCTTGTCGCGTTGCGCAGCATCGAGCCCCTCGGCCGCCACCTCCGGCGGTGACGTGGACCAGTGGGGATAGCTCGATCCGTACATCAGTAGGTCGGACTTACCGCTGAAATCCATCCAGCGCTGCATCGTGCCGGCTTCGACCGGCCCGTCGAATGCCGACGAGCAGAACCGGACATGGCCGGGCAGGTATTCGCTGGGATAGCGGTCCACCCACGGCGTTTGGTCGCGCATCGACAACCAGAAGGTGTCCAGCCGCCACAACAGCGGGGTGAGGATGTCGTAGCCACCGTCGGCGAACACGAATTTCAGGCTCGGGTGCCGGCCGAACACGCCCTCGACGATGAGGGTGGCCAGGTGCACGAAGTAGTTCAGCGGCATGAACGCCGCATATCCCGGGTAGGTGTGCGCGTGCCCGGCGAACGTGGGTGGATGGTCCACACCGTTGCCGCCGTTGATGTGCACCGCTACCGGCAGCCCATGGGCGGCCGCGGCCTCCCAGATGGGCTCGAACATCGGCTTGCCGTACGGCTCGCGTGACTGCAACGGAACGCCGACCTGCACCAGCTTCGGGTGCGCGGCAAGGCGCTCGATCTCGGCGACCGCGCCCTTCGGGTCTTCGGGATTGACGCGGATGGTGCCCCGGAAGCGATCGGTGGTGTCGGGTTCCAGCCACCGGTCGAGCAGCCAGTCGTTGACTGCGGCGCAAATTCTGCTGTTGAGCAGGTAATCAGCGATGTTGCCGCGGGTCAGCGGGTTCAGGATCGCGTAGTCCACTCCCGCGTCATCGAACAGATGCCGACCGACGGTCTCGGGATCCGACCCCGGGTAGTTGTCTCCGTACAGGTCTTGACGGTAATCGCCGCCGGGCGCCTGGTACCACTGCTGCTCGACGTCGGGGATCGACCGCAGCTTGTGGGCATCGGGGAGATAGCGGCGGATCTCGGCGTTGTAACCGAAGTGCGGCTGCACATTGGTATCGATAATCATGCCGTCAGGTACACCTCCCCGTCGGTGACATCGACTTGGTACGTGCGGATGCGGCGTCGCGGATCGGCCAGGTTTTGGCCCGTGGTGACGTCGTATTCCCAATTGTGCCAAGGGCATCGAACGATCTGCCCGTCCCGCACCCGGCGCATCCGGTCAGGTAATTCAGGAGCTGACTCGTTGGTGCCGCCGATCAAGCCCAGACACAACGGCGCGCCCTCGTGGGAGCAGTAATTGACGATCGCGTACAGGGCGCCGTGGACGTTGTACACACCCACGCCGAACTTCCCGACGTCGACCAGTTTCATCCCGCCGGGCGGCAGCTCGTCGAGGGAACACACGAAACGCCGCGTGGGCACTTGCTAAATCACCGCCTCCTTGACCTACCAGGGTCAATACTGTGCCCGTTACGGTAACCACCACAAGCCGTTGGGCTTCGTTGCTATTTATACTATGATAGCGATATTCCCTTCAATACAAACCCGCCATACCGGCTGTTCAGGAGGAGCGCTATGACGCTCAGCACCGACCCCGGCGGCCAGCCCGTCACTCTCGACTTCACTGGTGAAACCAGTCCCTACCCGTTCTTCGAATACATGAGGCGCACCGATCCGGTATGGCACGGTGCCCTGGCGGACCACTCACAGATGCCGGAGGAACTGCGGCCGACCGACGAGTGGGTGCTGTTCGGTTACGACGCCCTGTTCCAGGCTTTCCGCGACGACCGCATCTTCAGCTCGCACAAATACGACGAGACCATCGGTTTGGTGATGGGCCACACCATCCTGGCGATGGGCGGCAAGGAACATCACGACCACCGCAACCTGGTGGCCAAGGCCTTTCGCGCCACCGCGCTGGAGCGCTGGGAGCCGTCGGTCATCGGGCCGGTCTGCGATCAGCTGGTCGACGAAATCAAAAACGATGGCCAGGCCGACTTAGTGAAGGCGGTGACGTTCGAGTTTCCAACGCGGATCATCTCCACGCTGCTCGGACTCCCCCGCGAGGATCTCGACCTCTTCCGGCGACTGTCCCTCGACCTCATCTCGATTCCGACCGACATCGTGGCAGGGCTGAACGCAGCCACGGAGTTGCACGGTTACTTCCTCAACCAGGTCGAACAGCGGCGCCGCAAACTCACCGACGACATCATCGGCGATCTGGTCGCCGCCGAAATCGACGGCGAGAAGCTCAGCGACGAGGCGATCATCGCGTTCTTGCGCCTGCTGCTGCCCGCCGGACTGGAGACCACCTATCGCTCGTCGGGCAACCTGCTGTACTTGCTGCTGACCCACCCCGAGCAGTTGGCGATGGTCTCCCAGGATCGGTCACTGATTCCAAGCGCGATCGAAGAGGGCCTGCGGTTCGAAACCCCGCTGACCATGGTGATGCGGACGACCACGCAAGAAGTCGAAATCGGCGGCAAGACAATCCCGTCCGGCGCACAAATCGACATGTGCATGGGCTCGGCCAACCGCGACGATAGTCGCTGGACCGCCGCCAACACGTTCGACATTCGCCGGCCGCGGCAAGCCCACATCGCGTTCGCCGGTGGGATTCACATGTGCCTCGGCATGCATCTGGCACGGTTGGAAACGCAGGTCATGTTGAACAGCCTGTTCGACCGGGTCAAGGACTTGGCGTTCGTACCCGACGACGGAACCGGGGAGGAGTCCAAAATTGTCGGGCTCACCTTCCGGTCGCCCAACAAACTTCCGGTCACGTTCAGCCCGGCCGCATGAGAAGTCGCGCGGCCGTCCTGCACGACGTCGGAGGGCCGTGGTCTGTCGAGGAATTCGAGCTTGATCCGCCGAAAGCCGGCGAAGTCCTGGTCGAGATGGTCGCCGCGGGGTTGTGCCACTCCGACGACCACATCCTCAAAGGCGATATGTCGGCGCCCAACGAGGTGATGCGATCACTCGGGCTGCCCACCATGTTCCCGACGATCGGCGGCCATGAGGGTTCCGGCATCGTGCGGGAAGTCGGTGACGGTGTCACCGATTTCGCCGTCGGCGACCATGTGGTGATGTCCTTCGTCGCCGTGTGCGGACAGTGCCGCTGGTGTGCGAGCGGAATGGAATACATCTGTGACGTCGGCGCCTTCACCCTGACCCCGGGAATGCCCACCGACGGCACGTTCCGTCATCACACCAGCGATGGCCGGCCCCTCGGGCATCTCGCGAAGGTCGGCGCCTTCGCCGAACACACTGTGGTAGCGGAGAGTTCGCTGGTGAAGATCGAGCCGCACCTCGCACTGGCGCCCAGCGCGTTGCTGTCGTGCGCGATTCCTACCGGCTTCGGCTCGGTTGCGAACCGCTCCAACATGCGCCCGGGCGATACCGTCGTCGTGATCGGCGTCGGTGGGATCGGCACGGGCGCGATCCAGGGCGCCCGGATCGGCGGCGCCGCGCAGATCGTCGCCGTCGATCCCGTGGACTTCAAACAGAAATCGGCCTTGGAGTTCGGCGCGACCCACAGCACCGCAACGGTAGCCGACGCGCTGGACCTGGTGCGGGATCTAACCTACGGGGTCATGGCCGACGCGGTGGTGGTCTCGCCTTCCTTGATCACCGCCGACGACGTGCGCGATGCCGTGAAGCTCACCCGCAAGGGCGGAACCTGTGTGCTCACCGGGATGACCTCGCAGTTGACTCGGTCAGTCAACATCGATCTGCAGGACTTCATCCTGATGAACAAGACGCTGGCGGGCACCATATTCGGCTCCTGCAACCCGAAGTCGGACATCTTCCGGCTGGCCAGGCTCTACCAGACCGGGCAGCTCCAGCTCGACGAGATGATCACCAGGCGTTATCGTCTCGACGACATCAACGATGCCTACGACGATCTCCGGAACGGCAAAATCATCAGGGGCATCATCGATTTCGGGATCGACTGAGGCTATTTCTCCCGCTCCGTTACCCGCTGCAGTTGGCCGTACGCGTCGATCGGACTGTGCAG
>DASZLQ010000160.1:0-5980 GCA_035552295.1 Mycobacterium sp.
GTCTCCTTAAGCGGAACCGTCGAACCCGGCTGGCCGGTGAACTGTTCGGCCGCCATCATGTTCTGCGACAGGAACCGCTCGATGCGCCGCGCCCGGTTGACCAATTGCTTGTCCTCTTCGGAGAGCTCGTCGATACCCAGAATCGCGATGATGTCCTGAAGGTCCTTATAGCGCTGCAGGATCCGAATGACTTCCTGCGCCACGCGGTAGTGCTCGTCACCGACGACACCGGGGTCGAGGATGGTCGAGCTGGAGGCCAGCGGGTCCACCGCGGGGAAGATGCCCTTGGAGAACACGTTACGGGAGAGCTCGGTGGTGGCGTCCAGGTGCGCGAACGTCGTCGCCGGCGCCGGGTCGGTGTAGTCGTCGGCGGGCACGTAGACCGCTTGCATCGAGGTAATCGAGCGGCCCCGCGTCGAGGTGATGCGCTCTTGCAGCTCGCCCATCTCATCAGCCAGCGTGGGCTGGTACCCCACAGCCGATGGCATCCGGCCGAGCAGCGTGGATACCTCGGACCCCGCCTGGGTGAACCGGAAGATGTTGTCGATGAACAGCAACACGTCCTGGCCGGCCTCCTCCCGGAACCACTCGGCCATCGTCAACGCGGACAGCCCCACCCGCATACGGGTACCGGGCGGCTCGTCCATCTGACCGAACACCAGCGCGGTATCTTTGAGCACGTCGGCTTCTTTGAGCTCCACCCACAGGTCATTGCCCTCGCGGGTGCGCTCCCCCACTCCGGCGAAAACCGAAGTTCCACCGAAGTTTCGGGCAATACGGTTGATCATCTCCTGGATGAGCACCGTCTTGCCCACGCCGGCACCACCGAACAGCGCGATCTTGCCACCACGCACATATGGGGTGAGCAGATCCACGACCTTCAGGCCGGTCTCGAGCATCTCGGTGCGAGGCTCCAGCTCTTCGAACGGCGGGGGCTTGCGGTGAATCGACCAGTGGTCGAAGTCTTCTCCGTATCCCGGCTTGTCCAGGCAGTACCCGAGCGCATTGAAGACGTGGCCCTTGACGCCCTCGCCGACCGGCACCGAGATCGAGTTGCCGGTGTCGGTGACCTCAACGCCCCGCACCAGACCGTCGGTGGGCTGCATCGAAATGGTGCGCACCAGGCTGTCGCCCAGGTGCTGCGCGACCTCGAGCGTGAGGGTCTTCTTGAGCTCCTCGAAGGTGATGTCGGCGTGCAGCGCGTTGAACAGCTCGGGGACGGAGCCGCGTGGGAACTCGACGTCAACGACCGGCCCGGTGACCCGTACCACGCGGCCGCTGGTGTCGGTGTCGTTGGACTTTGCGGTCTTTTCATCAGTAGCAGTCATATTTCTTCTTCCTCGTGTGCTACTTAGCGGCGGCGTCGGCGAGCGCATTTGCGCCGCCGACGATTTCGCTGATCTCTTGGGTGATCTGGGCCTGCCGCTCGCGGTTCGCCATTAGCGTCAGCTCTTTGATCAGGTCGTCTGCGTTGTCGGTGGCCGACTTCATCGCACGTTGGCGCGAGGCCAGCTCCGATGCCGCAGCTTCCAATAGCGCCGCATACACACGGGTGGTCAGGTACCGCGGCAGCAGCGCCTCGAACAGAGTTGTCGCATCCGGCTCGAACGAATATAGGGTGTGCAGTTCCTGCTCTTCTTCGACATACTCCACCACCAGTGGAGCAATACGGTGGGCCACCGCCGTTTGCGACATCATCGACTTGAACTCCGAGTAGACGATGTGCAGTTCGTCGACGCCGTCGTCGTCCTCTGACTGCTGATCGTTCTCGTCGCCCGTGCCCTTCATGAAAGTATCGACCAAGGTCGAAGCGATCTCCGCGGCGTTTTCGTACTTGGGTTGCTCGGAGAAGCCCGTCCACGAATCGGTGACGTCCCAGTTGCGGAATTTGAAGTAATTCAGCGCCTTACGGCCCACCGTGTACAGAACCGGCGTCTTTCCTTCCCCCCGCAGCAGGGAGAACAGCTCCTCCGAGCGACGGAAGATGCTCGAGTTGTACGCGCCGCACAAACCACGGTCGGAGGACACCACCAGGATGCCGGCCCGCTTCGGCTCTTCTCGCTCGACCAGCAATGGGTGGTCTAGCGCGGCTTCGGCAGACAAGGTGGTGAGCATCGCGGTGATCTGGAATGCGTATGGCCGTGCGGATACCAACCGGGCCTGCGCCTTGCCGATGCGGGAGGTCGCGATCATCTCCTGAGCCTTGGTGATCTTTTTGATCGACCCTGCCGACCGGATCCGGCCGCGTAATTCGCGAAGTGTGGCAGCCATCCTTAGCTACTTCTTGTCCTTACCGGAGTCCTTCTTGGAGTCCTTTGATTCCTTGGATTCCTTCTTGTCCTTTGGCTTTTCCTTTTTGACTTGCACTGACTCCTTTTCCAGCTCCTCCTCGTCCATCGCCTCGACGTGCTCGTCGGGCACCACCGACCCACCGTCGCTGGCCGCGAAGCCCTTCTTGAAATGCTTGATGATCTCGGTGAGCTGGTTCTCGCCTTCTTCGGACAGCTTCTGGCTGTCGCGGATCCCGGCCAGGAATTTCTCTTCGGAAGCCCGCATGTGGTCCAGCAACTCGGTTTCGAATCGCCTGACGTCCTCGACGGGCACGGAGTCCAGGTGGCCGCCGGTGCCCAAGAAGATCGAGACCACCTGCTCCTCAACCGGCATGGGCTGGTACTGCCGCTGCTTGAGCAGTTCGACCAGGCGTCCACCGCGCTCCAGTTGTGCCTTGGACGTAGCGTCCAAGTCAGAAGCGAAGGCCGCGAACGATTCCAATTCGCGGTACTGCGACAGGTCGAGACGCAATGAGCCCGCCACCTCTTTCATGGCCTTGATCTGCGCCGCACCACCCACGCGGGACACCGATACACCGACGTTGATGGCCGGCCGGACACCCTGGTTGAAAAGGTCGGACTCGAGGAAGCACTGCCCGTCGGTGATCGAGATGACGTTGGTGGGGATGTAGGCCGAGATGTCGTTGGCCTTGGTCTCGATGATCGGCAGACCGGTCAGCGAGCCGCCACCGAGATCATCGGAAAGCTTGGCGCAGCGCTCCAACAGCCGCGAGTGCAGATAAAACACGTCTCCCGGGTAGGCCTCGCGGCCGGGCGGGCGGCGCAGCAGCAGTGAGATCGCTCGGTACGCCTCGGCCTGCTTGCTAAGGTCGTCGAAGACGATGAGCACATGCTTGCCCTCGTACATCCAGTGCTGAGCGATCGCCGAACCGGTATACGGCGCAAGCCATTTGAAGCCGGCAGAGTCGGACGCCGGCGCCGCGACGATGGTCGTGTAGTCCATCGCGCCGCCCTCGTCCAGCGCGCGGCGGACGGCGGCGATGGTGGTGCCCTTCTGGCCGATGGCGACGTAGACGCACCGCACCTGCTTGCGTTCGTCGCCCGACTCCCAGTTCTGGCGCTGGTTGATGATGGTGTCCACGCAGACAGCGGTCTTACCGGTCTTGCGGTCGCCGATGATCAGCTGGCGTTGGCCGCGGCCGATCGGAGTCATCGCGTCGATGGCCTTGATCCCGGTCTGCAGTGGCTCTTTCACACCTTGGCGCTGCACCACGGACGGCGCCTGAATCTCCAGTGCGCGCCGGGTGTCGGTGTCAATGTCGCCCCGCCCATCGATCGCCTGGGCCAGGGGGTTGACCACGCGCCCCAAGAAGGCATCGCCGACCGGCACCGAAAGAACCTCGCCGGTGCGCTTGACCTGCTGGCCTTCTTCGATTTTCTCGAAATCACCCAGGATCACCGCGCCGATGTTGTGTTCGTCGAGATTGAGCGCGACGCCGAGAACCCCGCCCGGGAACTCGAGCAGCTCCTGAGTCATGACGGAAGGCAGACCTTCGACGTGCGCGATGCCGTCACCCGCATCGACGACGGTACCGACTTCCTCGCGGGATGTGTCGGAGGTGAAGGTGCCTACGTACTCCTCGATGGCGCTCTGGATGTCATCAGCAGAGATTGTCAACTCGGCCATGGCTTTTCGTCTTCCTACTTGATTTTCGTCGTTCGCGTGGGGTTGTGGTTCGTGTGTTCAGTCGGGTAACTGAGCTTTGGCCGCGGCAAGTCGAGACGCGAGCGTACCGTCGATCATCTCGTCAGCCACAGCGATGAGCAGTCCACCCAGCAGTTCGGCGTCGATCTGGAGATGCACCGTCACGGGATGGTTGTAGATGCGGCTGAGCACGTCGGCGAGACGAGTGCGCTGGCCATCGCTGAGTTCGGCTGCCGCGCTGACCTGCGCGACGATTTCGCCGCGGCGCGCCACCGCAACTTCGGCCAAGAACTCCATGGCTACCTCGGCCGGCTCGCCTCTGAGCAGCTCGACTGTCTGGGTCAGCAGTGCTCTCGCGATCGGGTTTACGCTACCGCTTGCGGTGTCAAGCACCTTGCGCAGCAACCCAACCCGTCCTTCGGCGGGGGCGGCGTAGTCACCCAACAGGATGCCAAGCCTGGGCTGCGCCTCGAGGATGCGGGAAAACCGGAACAATTGGTCTTCCACGTCATCCACCCGATCCTCACGCTCGGCAACTTCCAGCAGCGCTTGTCGCGACACGTGTTCGACGGCATCGATCAGATCGGAATTGGCCGACCAACGCTCCGAGACGGCTGCCCGCAGAACGTTGAGCGTGGCGTCGCCGACTTCGCCGGATACCAGCCGCTCGATCAGCCGGACGCGGGGGGCCGCATCTTCGGCCGGCACGGTGAGATATCGGGTGACCACGATTTCGCGGTGCAGCATCTGGGCTACCGACACCAGCTCGCCGGAGAGGGTGGAAAGTGTTCTGTTGTCGAGGTTTTTCGCTATGGTGGCGAACCGATCCGACAGGTTGCGCAGCGCCTCCCGACTGGCCGAGCGCATCTTCGTCAGCAGCGGATACACGACCTCGGCCGACGTAGGCGCCATGTCGTCAAGCTCGTCCAGGAATCGGTCGACGGTCGCCGACTGCTGGTCCGCGTGGGCAACGTAGTTGCGCACCAACTCGCCTGCCTGGCGTACGGATTCGTGGCCGAGCTCGAGGCGAAGCTGACGGGTGAGCTGGGTCCCCAGTAGCTCGACCTGACCGGCACCTTGTGCCTTTATGCGTGCGGCCTCGACATCGGCCTTGGCCTGCAATTGTTCGGTGATGCGTCCCGCGTCCGTCTCGGCCTCTTCGACGACCCGCTTCGCCTCTTCCTTGGCGGCTTCCACAGCCTTGCTGTGTGCCGTGGTCGACTCGGTCAACCGATCGGCAGCCGCGGCCGCATCGGCCAACTGCTGGCGCACCAGGTCCTGCCGGGCGGTCATCAATTTGCGCACTGGCGGCACGACATACCGCACCACCAGGAACACGATGGCCGCGAACCCGATTAACTGTCCGATGAAGGTCGACATTGATGATTACCTTGTCGCAGCGGAGGTAGTTACGTCGACGCCGAGGATTCGGCTGGCCAGAGTCGCCGACATCGTTCCGACGTTGGCGCGCAGATCCAGTTCCACGGCGTCCCTCTCCCGTTTCAATTGCCGGGAGGCCACCTGCAACGTCGACATCACCTCTTGCTCGGCACGGGCGCGCGCGTCTTCGACGACCTTACGGCCGTCGGCCCGGGCATTGTCGCGGAAGGACGACGCCTGCACGCGCGCTTCCTTCATAGCTTCTTCGTAATCGGCCTGGGCGGCTTCGAACTGCTCGGCCGACTTCTTGTTGTCGGCGGCGGTTTTGGCGACCATGGCGTCGCGTTCGCGCAGCACCTTCAGGATTGGCGGCACCACGAAGGTGCCGATGACGGCGAGCACGATCAGGAAGATGGCCAGCACGAAGAAGAAAGTGCCGTTGGGAACAAGGAAGTTACTGCCCCCCTTGCCGCCCTCTGCTACCGCCTGGCCGGCCGCCAAAACCATAGGGTTCACTTCACCCATTGCAACCCATCACAGCCGGACTACGTGACCGGGGTGGCGAAGACGAACAAGGCCATGAACGCCAGGTTGATGAAGTAGG
>DASZLQ010000161.1:0-4332 GCA_035552295.1 Mycobacterium sp.
AGCGAGATGGCCGCTTCTCCGCAGCCCACGTCGAGCACGTCGCCGTGGAACTTGCCCTGCTCGATCAGCGCGGCCAGCTCGGGCTGCGGGACGCCGATGCTCCATGGCGGCCGCACGCCCTCACCGAATGGGGATTCACCGCGGTAGGCCGCCTCGAACTGGAAATCTGTTGGCTGAGTCATGCCCTATGTATATCAAGCACCCTGATATATGTCAACGAACTTGATATGAACTGGTTCAGCTGAACGGCGTTCGACGATCGATCAGCCGCGACAGCCGCCCACCGCCTCGCCATACCCGCGCCACCGAGTCGGCATCGTCGTCGGTGACCAGGTTGGCCATCACCCGCACGGCGATCGTCATCAACGTCGTGGAGCGCATCGCGATCGGCCCGGTGGTGGGCAGGAACCGTTGGAAGGTGAGCAACAACGCCAGCCTGCGGGCCACCGAAAACCCGCGGCCGTAGTGGTGCTGCAGCAGCGACGGCCACACCCGCGATAGGTCGCGCGAGTCCAGCAGCTCGGCGGCCAGGCGTCCGGTCTCCAGGCCGTAGTCGATGCCTTCGCCGTTGAGCGGATTGACACAGGCCGCGGCGTCCCCGATCAGCATCCAATTGGGCCCGGCCACCCCCGAAACCGCGCCGCCCATCGGCAGCAGCGCCGACGACACCGCCCGCGGCTGCCCGGCGAAGCCCCACTCGTCGCGGCGCAGGTCGGTGTAGTACGACATCAGCGGCCGCAGCGCCAGATCTGCCGGCCGCTTCGATGTCGACAACGCTCCGACGCCGATGTTCACCTCGCCGTTGCCCAGCGGGAAAATCCAGCCGTACCCGGGCAGCACGGCGCCGTCGGGGGAGCGCAGTTCCAGATGCGACGTAAGCCAGGGGTCGTCGCCGTGCGCCGTGCTCAGATAGCCGCGGGCGGCGACGCCGTACACCGTCTCTTGATGCCACCGCCGCCCCAGCTTGCGGCCCAGCGAAGACCGGGCCCCGTCGGCGACGATCAGCCGGCGACAGCCCACCTCGGTGCCGTCGGACAACGTCAGCGATGTCACCCGTCTCGATGAGTCATGGTGGGTGGCAACGGCTTTCGTTCCGAGCAGCATCCGTGCCCCGGAATCCTCGGCGACCTTGCGGATCCGGTCGTCCAACTCGAAGCGGGCCACCGCGCTGCCGGTCGACGGGAATGACGGTCCGGGCCAATCCACTTCCACCTCGCCGCCGAATCCGCTCATCCGCAATCCTCGATGCCTGATGCGGGTATCCAGCCACTCGCTTAGCCCCAGCCGTTCCAGCTCGGCGACCGCGCGCGGGGTCAGCCCGTCACCGCAGGCCTTGTCGCGCGGGAAGCTGGCCGAGTCGATGACCAGTACGTCGCTGCCTGCGCGTGCGGCCCAGGCCGCCGCCGCCGAACCGGCAGGTCCTGCGCCCACGACTACCACGTCGGCCTTGGTGTCCACGTTCACCAGTATGTTGGTCGAGTGAGTACTCCGGCGACGGTGGTGGCGGGCGTGGACGTCGGCGACGCCGCGTTCGCCGCGACGGTGCGGGACGGTGTCGCGAGAATCGAGCAGCTCATGGACACCGAACTGCACCGCGCCGACGCGATCATGACCGACTCTCTGACGCACCTGTTCAAGGCCGGCGGCAAGCGGTTCCGGCCGCTGTTCACGGTGCTGTCCGCCCAGATCGGACCCAACCCGGATGCTGCGGAGGTGACGATCGCCGGCGCGGTCATCGAACTGGTGCACCTCGCCACGCTCTATCACGACGACGTGATGGACGAGGCGGAGGTCCGCCGCGGCGCTCCGACCGCCAACGTGCGCTGGAGCAACAACGTCGCCATTCTGGCCGGAGACTATCTGTTCGCGACGGCATCGCGGCTGGTCTCGCGGCTGGGGCCGGAGGCGGTGCGGCTTATCGCTGAAACGTTCGCTCAGCTGGTGACCGGACAGATGCGCGAGACCCGCGGTGTCGCCGAAGTGTCGGACTCGATCGAGCACTACCTGAAGGTGGTCTACGAGAAGACGGCCTGCCTGATCTCGGCTGCCGGCGAGTTCGGCGCCATGTTCTCCGGGGCAGACGACGATCAGGTCGCGCGGCTGAGCCGGCTTGGCGGCCTGGTGGGCACCGCGTTTCAGATCTCCGACGACATCATCGACATTGACAGCGACTCCCACGAGTCGGGGAAGCTGCCCGGCACCGATGTGCGCGAAGGGGTGCACACCCTGCCGATGCTCTACGCACTGGCCGAACCCGGACCCGAGGCAGCGCGGCTGCGTGGGCTGCTGGCCGGGCCCGTTGAAGAGGACGACGCGGTGATCGAGGCCCTGACGCTGTTGCGGGCGTCGCCGGGCATGGCCAAGGCCAAAGATTTCCTGGCGCAGTATGCCGCAAAAGCGCGCCATGAGCTGGCCCTTTTGCCCGACGTGGCCGGGCGGCACGCGCTGCGGGCGCTGGTCGACTACACCATCAGCCGGCACGGCTAGCCCAGATTGTCGCGCGTCGCGGAACCCGCAAGGTCATCCCGGGCGTTCAATGGCTGTAGTGCGCAAGAAGAAAGTGTTCGTAGGAGGACACGAATGACCTGGCATCCCCATGCCAACAGCCTGAAGACCTTCGTCCTGTTGGTCGGTATGTCCGCGTTGATCGTGGCCGTTGGCGCAATGTTCGGCAGGACAGCGCTGATTTTCGCGACCCTGTTCGCCGTCGGAATCAATATCTACACCTACTACAACAGCGACAAACTGGCGTTGCGGGCCATGCACGCGCAGCCCGTGTCCGAGCTGCAGGCACCGGTGATGTATCGGATCGTGCGCGAGCTGGCCACCAGCGCGCACCAGCCGATGCCACGGCTGTACATCAGCGACACCAACGCACCGAACGCTTTCGCCACCGGCCGCAACCCGCGCAATGCCGCGGTGTGCTGTACCAGCGGCATTCTGGACCTCCTCAACGAGCGTGAGCTGCGCGCCGTGCTGGGTCATGAACTCTCGCACGTCTACAACCGCGATATCCTGATCTCCTGCGTGGCCGGTGCTATGGCGTCGATAATCACCGCACTGGCGAATCTGGCCATGTTCGCCGGAATGTTCGGCGGTGATCGAGACGAAGACAACCCGTTGGGAGGCGTTGGGCTGCTGCTGGTTTCGCTGCTGGGCCCGATCGCCGCGACGGTGGTGCGGCTGGCGGTGTCGCGTTCCCGGGAGTACCAGGCCGACGAGTCTGGTGCCGTGCTGACCGGTGACCCCCTGGCACTGGCGTCGGCGCTGCGCAAAATCTCCGGCGGCGTACAGGCGGCTCCGCTGCCGCCGGAGCCGCGTCTGGCCAGCCAAGCGCATCTGATGATCGCCAACCCGTTCCGTGCCGGTGAGCGCATCGGGTCGATGTTCTCGACGCATCCGCCGATCGAGGACCGCATCCGCCGGCTGGAAGCGATGGCGCGGGGTTAGGCGCTTCTTGGATTTGATAGCGCATGTGCTATCAAATTTTGAGTAAGCCGCATGGTCTGGAGAGCCCGGCTCAGGCTGGGGATGAGTGACTCACGAAATCGATAGCGCATGTGCTATCAAATCCGGCATGAACCGCTACGCCTACCGCATCGAATGGTCGCCCGGCGAGGAAGCGTACGTCGGCTCGTGTATCGAAGTGCCATTCCTGAAGCGGGCAGCGCCAACCGCGCAACAAGCCCTCACCGATATCGCAGAGGCCGTTGACCAACACGTGGCGGACGCGCAAGCCTGCGGCGACGAGGCGCCCACACCGTTGAGCGAACGCCGCTTCAGCGGCGCGTTGGTCGTCAGGACGTCCCCGGAACTGCATGGGCGCCTTGCCCTCGAAGCCGCCGAGCAACGGGTATCGATGAATCAGTGGATCGTTCAGAAGCTAAGTGGGCGAGACGTGGGCAGCGGCTTCGGCACTTTCGGGTTCGACTAGTCGAGCGCCATTTTACCTGAGGCCCTGCGGATTTCAACGATGCCGTGGTGGTGCCGAGTGTGCAAAGGGTTCGTGAGATTGAACTATTGCGGGATACTCATGCGGGTTGGTTCGCTGGTTTTGATGGGTGGAAACCAGGGTGCTCCCCGCAGTGGGCGGTAGTCGGCGACGGCGAAGGCGGTTGCAGCTGCTGAGATCAGCGCGCCGAAGACGCCGGGCTGACGGGTGGCGTGTTCGGGAAAGTCAAAGGGAATCAACCAGGCGAGCAGCAACATTGAGGTGGTGTTGAGTAAGTCGGTTGCGGCGATAAGCGATAGATCAGGGCGGCCCACGCCGTATTGCCCGCCGGTGATCGCGGTGGCGATGCCGAACACGCCAGCGACCAGGAACAGCACGGC
>DASZLQ010000162.1:0-12842 GCA_035552295.1 Mycobacterium sp.
TGCCCGCCTGTGTTTCGTGCCGCGTTCATCGTTGGAGCAATTGCAGTAGCAATTGCGGGGGCGCCTGTGTCCGATGCCGCCCCGTCGACAACTACGCCCTCGCCCGCGCCGACGACGGGCTCGAGTGTCTACTACAAGAACTGCGCCCAGGCGTGTGCTGCCGGCGTGGCTCCGATTTACCGGGGCCAGCCTGGTTGCCGGCCCGGTCTTGACCGTGGCGACGACGGCATCGCCTGCGAAGTGTGCCACTGAAGTCAGCGGGGACTTTCATGTCGAACGCGATCCGATTGATAGCGATGAGCCTGATGGCTTGTGTCGGCCTGGCCGCGTGCGGGTCGCACCAGCCGTCGCCGCCAGGCGCATCCGCCCCGAGCTCGACGAAGCCCTCGACGACCGCCGGCACGACCATTTCGCCGACGGCGCCTGGCAGCATGCCTATTTCGCCGAGCGCGCCCAGCAGTACGCCACCGTGCATCGGACTATCGATATGTCCACCGCCACCTCCGGACGCTGACGGGAATCCGGCGTGCTACTACTCCGATGGCTGGCAAGCCAATTCATCAGGCGCCGGGATTGAGGTGTGGTACTTTCACGAGCCACAGAGTCCGTCGAAGCCCGATAAAGTCACTGCGGTCGTTCGTAAAAACGACGGCACCAACGAGTCCCAGGACGCCAACGTCGAGGCCGGACAACAAGTGCATCGCTTCGAATTTCCGGCCATCGACAAGTCCTCAGTCCAAGAGGTACTTCTCAGCACGAGTAACGGCCGCTGCTTTGTCATCGGACCGTGAAGGCGCAGCACGCTGAATCCGGGTGCGGATCACTCAGGTTTGATGAGGGTGACCCGCCATAGCCGACGCGGCAGGTCTCCTTCTTCGAACGCGTACACATCGTCAAGCACCCAGCCGTGGGCCAACGCGTCCACGAGTTGGCGGGAGAAGTAGTGCACCGCGAACCCGCCGTGTTCGAAAATGTCGTCACCGAGCGGGTTTCCGGCACCGTAGTGGGCATCTCCGGTGTGCCGGACGGTGTAGATGAACGTTCCGCCTGGCCGTAGTACCCGTCGAATCTCATTCACTGAGATATGGATCTCTTTGGTAGACAAGGCCATACAGAGCGCCATGTGCGCGAACACCGCATCGACGGCTTCGTCCTCGAGAGGAAGGGGCTCGCGCAGATCGTGCACGATCGTCGAGATCTTCGCGGCCAGGTCTTGGGCTTGGGCGGTCCGGTGGAGTTGTTCGACCGCAACACCACTGAAGTCGGTGGCCAACACCGTGAAGCCTCGCTGAGCGAAATAGAGGGCATCGCGGCCGTGGCCGGCCGCTAGCTCCAGTACCCGCTCTGCACCAGTCGCCCTGAAGGCCTGCGCCGCGTGCACGGCCGGAGCCGACGGGGTAGACCCATACATACCCGGGTGCGCCCGGTAGGTGTCTTGCCAGTGCTGTCGCTGTGCTCCGGTCAAATCAGCCGGCCCGTCCGTCACGAGTCGCCCCAAACACACGCCCGGTGAGAGTTCGACCGCGAATCAGCGCGATCGAGGAGGCCGGCTGTCCGGGGTGGTAAAGCCTCCGGTGTCATCGAAAAACGCCCACTCCCCCTCGTCATCGACCTCCATGCGCCAACCGAGCTCGGAACTGCGTGCAACGGAGTTCGTAAACCAGGCGTGTGCATCCTCCGCGCTGGCGAAATTCTTCGTCGCGATGATCTCGCCATGCGGGCCGATAACTCGAAACCTAGCCATACGGTGTGGTTAACCGTTCTTATCGGCATTCAATCGCAAGTAATGTCCGCCGACAAGTGTTAGGAAGGGAATCCAAAGCGCACGCTCAGCAATTCGGCCCGCGAGCTGGGACCGCACCGATTCGCCAATACCGAGCCTAGACCGTGCGAGCCAGACGGTCGGCCAGCAGCTCGGCGAATCTCGCCGGATCCTCGAGCGCGCCGCCTTCGGCGAGAAGCGCTGTGCCATACAACAATTCGGCGGTCTCGGCGACCTCGGCGAGCGCTGCATCGTCGTCCGCCTTCTTCTGCGCCTGCTGCAGCCCGGTGACCAGCGGATGGCTCGGATTGAGTTCGAGAATCCGCTTCCCGACCGGAACCACCTGTCCGGCCGCGCGGTACATCCGCGCGAGCGCCGGTGTGATGCCGAAGGCGTCGGTGATCAGGCAGGCGGGCGACTCGGTCAGGCGGGTAGACAACCGGACTTCCTTCACGTGTTCACTCAAGGTTTCCTTCAACCAGGCCAGCAGGTCGGTGAACTCTTTCTCCTGCTCCTCGCGCTCGGCCTCGCTTTTGTCTTCCGCGGAATCGAGGTCCACCTCACCCTTGGCCACTGACTGCAGCGATTTACCGTCGAACTCGGTCGCCGATCCCACCCACACCTCGTCGACCGGGTCGGTGAGCAGCAACACCTCGTAGCCCTTGGCCTTGAACGCCTCGAGGTGCGGCGACTTCAAGATCTGCTGACGCGTCTCGCCGGTCGCGTAGAAGATCTGCTCCTGACCTTCCTTCATGCGCTCGACGTAGTCCGCCAGGGTGGTGGCTTCCTCCTCGCTGTGGGTCGAGGCGAACGAGGAAATGCGGAGCAGGGTGTCCTGGTTGTCGAAGTCCGACATCAGGCCCTCTTTGAGGACTCTGCCGAACTGAGTCCAGAACGTGCGGTAGTCCTCTGGCCGCTCGGACTGCAGATCCTTGATCGTGGAAAGGACCTTCTTGGTCAGGCGGCGACGGATCGCGGTGATTTGCCGGTCCTGCTGCAGGATTTCACGGGAAACGTTGAGCGACATGTCCTGTGCGTCGACCACACCCTTGATGAACCGCAGATAGGCGGGCATGACCTGGTCGCAGTCGCCCATGATGAACACCCGCTTGACGTAAAGCTGTACCCCGACGCTTGCGTCCCGGTTGAACAGGTCGAACGGAGCGTGGGACGGGATGAACAGCAGAGCCTGGTACTCGAAGGTGCCTTCGGCTTTCATCGCGATGACTTCGAGCGGATCGTCCCAGGCGTGCGCGATGTGCTTGTAGAACTCCTTGTACTCCTCGTCGGACACCTCGTCTTTAGGCCTGGCCCACAGCGCCTTCATCGAGTTGAGGGTCTCGGTTTCGATGGTGACGACCTCCTCGCCACCTTCCTCGGTGGCCGGGGTACGTCGCTCGACCTCCATCCGGATGGGCCAGGCAATGAAGTCGGAGTACTTCTTGACCAGGCTCCTGATCATCCACTCCGCGGTGTAGTCGTGTAGCTCGTCCTCTTTGTCTTCGGGCTTGAGGTGCAGCGTGACCGACGTCCCCTGCGGAGCATCGTCGACGGATTCGATGGTGTAGGTGCCCTCACCGCTCGACTCCCACCTGGTGGCCTCGCTCTCGCCGGCCTTGCGCGTGAGTAGCTCGACCTTGTCGGCCACCATGAACGTCGAGTAGAAACCGATACCGAACTGCCCGATCAATTCCTCGGAAGCGGCCGCGTTCTTGGCCTCGCGCAGCTGCTGGCGCAGCTCGGCGGTACCTGACTTGGCCAGCGTCCCGATCAGGTCCACGACCTCCGCGCGGGTCATACCGATGCCGTCGTCGCGAACCGTCAAGGTGCGTGCACCCTGGTCCACCTCGATCTCGATGTGCAGATCGGAGGTGTCGACGTCCAGGTCTTTATTGCGGAACGCTTCGATGCGCAGCTTGTCGAGTGCGTCAGAGGCGTTCGAGATCAACTCCCGCAGAAACGAGTCCTTGTTGGAGTAGACAGAGTGGACCATCAAGTCCAGCAGTTGTCGTGCCTCAGCCTGAAACTCCAACTGCTCTACCCGGGCGCTCATACGATTCCGTTCGACGACATAGCACTAAAATCTACCGAGATCCGAATCTGTGAAGCTGTGGGGGCCTCATACATTCGGTTATGGAATGAGCGAAGACGATCCGCCGACATAAGTGGCGACAACCAGCCGAAACACCGTCCGACGTCCCCCAAAAGCTAGCCACCGCCGACATAACCGCGCAAAGGGCCTGCACGGGCTGGGCACAGCGGACTCATAAGGGGGCTACCTAGCGTCTGTGTGTAGGGGGATTTTCGGGAACTCACTAGAGACTAGAGACAGGTGAAGGACCATGAGACTGAAGCAACTGATTGCGGGGGGAACCATCGCGGGTGCTCTTGGGGCAGCGGCATTGGGTATGGGCGCCGGTACGGCTTATGCCGCTCCAACATCGCCACCGCTGGCTCCGAGCGCTCCCCATGACCCGCCGGGACCTGGCCCGGGTGGACCCGGCCCGGGCGGACCCGGGAATCCCGGCGACCACGGCGATCACAGCCCGGGCGCACCCGGTGGACCTGGCGGCCCGGGCGGACCTGGCGGACATGGCCCGGGCGGTCCTGGTGGTCCGGGCGGGCCCGGGGACTACCACCCGAACGGTCCTGGTGGCCCGGGCGGACCCGGTGGACCCGGTGGTCCCGGGGACTACCACCCGAACGGTCCTGGTGGCCCGGGCGGTCCCGGAGGACCCGGCCCATGGCGCGGGGATCCCCAACGTGGCTATTTCCACGAGGCCCCGTGGGGCGACGGACCCGCACCGTGGGGGCCGGGTGAGCCGCCGCGGCCGGCGTGGGACCGACCGCTCCCACCGCCCGGCGGGCAGTGGGGCTATGGCCCCATCAACTACTGGGGCTACCAGGAAAATCCCGTTTGGGACCAGGGGTTCAACCAGTGGGGCTTCTGGTTCTTCGGGGTCTGGGTCCCGCTGTAAAAGGCCACCCCACACGGCGCCCGCCTTGCCCGCTCGGCGAGGCGGGCGTCGGCGTCGGCATGACGGCCGCGCATTACCGCGATCGCGAGCCGTCATCCCAAAGCTGAATTGACGGCCCGATGGGCGGTAGTACCGTTATCTCGAGCTCAAGAAGGGGTAGCGGTGGTCGTCGGCCGGCAGGTGCTGCACTCGGGAGCCGACGAGTCACTCGGCCACGAGGCGCGTTATGCCGCCACGGATTTCGCCGACATGGGTGAGCGCAACGCCGCGAAATTGCGGGCGGTGCGATGCAGCTGCGCTACATAAGCATCGCGGCGCTAATCGCCGAGGCAGGCGGTGATCCCTGGGCGATCATCCAAAGCCTGCAAACCGGCCGTCCAGCCCAGATTTCCGAGCTGGCGCAGGCTTTTCACGCTGCGGGCCGGTGCACCACCGAGTCCAGCAATGCCTTCGACGAAGCCCGGCGCCGCTTCGAGGCGTCCTGGAATCGGGAAAACGGCGAGAACCCGATCAACGACTCCGCCGAAGTCCAGCGGGTGACCAAGTCGTTGGGTGCCCAGTCCCTACAGCTGCCAAAGATCGGCGTCGACCTGGAAAACATCGCCGCCGCGCTAGCAGAAGCGCAACGAACAGGCGCGGTGCTGATCTCGATCCTGGAGGGCCAACTACAACAGCTCGACAACGAAATCGGCCAAGCGGTGCAGCTGGAAAAAGACGTCGACCTCAGCGCAGCCGACAGATCCGCGCTCGATGCGCTGATCCCTCACCTTGAACAGCAAGCCATCGACGACACCAAATCAGCGCTGGGCCAGCTTCAGTCAGTACGCGACGGCTACTCGGGCTACGTGCAGAAATCACTGACCACCCTGTGCACCGACGGATACGACCCGGCAATTCTCCACGCGTTGGATGCAGCACCTCAGATTCCGCTACCCGACACAAAGCCCGAAGATGTCAAGAAGTGGTGGGATTCGCTGAGCCAGGAGCAAAAAGACCAGCTGATTGCTCAACGCCCACCGGAGCTGGGCAACCTCAACGGAATTGACGCCGTCGTCCGCGACACCGTTAACCAAGCGGTGATGAACGATGACATCAACCTGGTCGAGAACATCGCCAAGCAGCGAGGGGTATCGGCCGCGGATATCCTCGCCAATCCAGGAATGTATGGGCTTTCGGCCACCGATGCCACGCGCTATCGCAACGCCGTGAAGACGCGCGACGGCTTGAACTACGACGGAGGGCCGGACGGCCCCAACCAAAGGCCCGTCATGCTGTGGGGCTACGACCCGTTGGCATTCAACGGCTGGGGCAGGGCGGCAATCGCGATTGGCAATCCCGACTACGCGCGCAACACCGCGGTCATCGTCCCGGGCACCGGCAGTAGCGTGGCGCAGGGGTGGATGTCAGGGCAACAAGACGCGATCAACCTTTACGACCAGTCCCTGGCGGCCGACCCCGAACATCACTACACCTCCGTGATCGCATGGATGGGTTACGAAGCGCCGCACGGCTTCTCCGATCTCCGGGTCAGCGAGCCCGGGCTGGCGCGGGCCGGCGGTGATCTGCTCGCCGCCGACGTCAACGGCCTCTGGGTGACCCACAACAGCCTCACACCCGAGCACATCGCGGTCATCGGGCATTCCTACGGCTCGACCGCGGTTGCCGACGCGTTTGCCCACAGCAATATGCACGCCACCGACGCCGTCCTGATCGGTTGTCCTGGAACAGATCTGGCGCATAGCGCCGCAGATTTCCACCTGGACGGCGGGCACGTCTATGTCGGTGCGGCCTCCACCGACCCCGTCAGCTGGATCGGCGAGGGCAGCGGAATGCCGGAGCAATGGCTCAAAGGCAAGGTCAGGCAATACGGACTCCCGATTCCGTTCGACGCCGGTTTAGGGTGTGATCCGGCCGGCGATGGTTACGGATCGATCCGCTTCCACGCTGAAGTAGCCGGCTCAGGCGAAATGGACAGGCACGACCATTCGCACTACTACGACATGGGCAGCGAAGCGCTGCGCAGCATGACCGACATCGCCAGCGGCCACTCCGACCACCTGGCAACCGACGGGCTACTCGCAGACGGCCGGCGCCAGCCACACATCGGACCGTTCCGAATACCGGGCATACCTGCGTATATCGATCCGGAACTCGACCGCCCGCGCGATACGATCCTCGATAACCATGCATACCGCGCGTACGCCCCTCGCTGATCGCCGCCAAATGCTATGGCGGTCTGCGGTGTTCACCGCGGTAGTACTCGTCCTGTCGATGGCCTTGGGAGGGTGTTCGCTGATGTTTCCTGACCGGCACGACATTGACCATCCGGCAAATCCGCTATCCGATGACCAAGCCGAAGCCCACGTTGTCGACGCCGCCAAACAAATCGCACAGCTGGTGCCCCTGCCGGACATGTACGCGGGCTTCGCGTTTGAATCGTGCAATGACCAAGGGGATCCGCCCTACCGCGGGGTCGTCGAGATGAGCTTCGAACCGCCTGTCGATGACTGGAAGGGGTATCCCACCGAGGCCGACCCGGATGCATTCTTCAATCAGATCGCCGCGACGATGGTCGCGCACGGTTGGACCGACGGCCCCCCGCCCGGATTGCACCCGAACGGAAGGGTCATCAACAAAGACGGCGTCATGGCGGTCATGTCCTGGGGGCCAAACCCCGGCTGGAGCCGCATCCAGCTCTACGGCGAATGCCGGAACATGACCGATCACCACAACGACGGCAAGACCAACTGGGTGAGGATCACCGACCAGTTGCGCGCAGGATGAAGCCGGCAGGTCCCTAGTCCGCGGCGGTAACGTGCGGTTTGATTTCCTCAATCACCCACTGCGCGTACTCCAGGTAGGCCTCCGGCCCGTTCAGCCGGGGCGGAGGGACGGAGCTGAACGTCACGCCGAGTTCGGCGAATCGGCACAGCTGATCGACGATCTCCTGTTTGTTCATCCCCGGGCGGTAATTGGGGTCGTCTGTCGTGACGTGGCCCTCGCCGACTCTGCCCATTCCCAGCGGATACATGACGTCGAACGGCCTGCCGTCGTACGTTGGCTGCGACTTGATGAAGTCGATCTTGGCCGGAATGTCGTCGACCTTCGACAGAAATGGCCACCAACCCGATCCGAACCGCGCTGCCCGCTTTAGCGCCGCGACCGCGTCACCGGCGATCCAGATCGGCAGATGTGGGCGTTGCACCGGCTTCGGCGCGAACGCGATTCCGTCGAACGACACATACTTGCCGGGAAATTTCGGTGACTCGCTTGTCCACAGTTCGACCATCGCCCCCAGGTACTCGTCGGCGATGCGGCCACGCTCACGGAACGGCACACCGAGGGCGTCGAATTCCTCTGCGTCCCAGCCCACCCCGAACGTCGCGGTGATGCGTCCGCCGCTCATCCAGTCTGCGGTCGCCAGTGCTTTGGCCAGCACAACCGGATGGTGCAACGGCAGGATCGTTACGCTCGAGTTGACCCGGATTCGCTGCGTCGCCCCTGCGATGAACGCCTGCGCGACCGTCGAATGCAAATAAAACGGGCCCGACAGCTCCAGGTGCGAATGCGGAACGACGAAATGCTCAGGCACCGAGACCATGTCGTAGCCCAGCTCGTCGGCGCGCTTGACCATCGCCGCTTGCTGCGGTCCCGTTACGGCGAACTCCCAGCCCGCCGTGATCGCCGGCAACTCAACCGTGTGCGGCAGCGCGAATGCCAACTTCATCCCGCCATGATGTCTGGCCAACAGTTGCCTGCACCCGTTGGGGTGCTCAATCCGGCACAGTTCGTCGACACGCTTTAGACTTCTCGCGTGAATCTGCAGTGACTACGCAAGAAATCGTGGTGACTCTACGACGTTTCGTTGCCGTCGTCGTCGTCGCGGTGTTGGCCGCGGGCTGCGGATCGGCGCGCGCGGCCGGGCCGCGCACCATCACGTTGACGCTGGTGCGTCACGCGCAATCGGCGGGTAACGCGTCGGGCTTGATCGACACCTCGACCCCTGGTCCGGAACTCACCGCCAAGGGATGGTGTCAGGCGACGCTCGCAGTCGGACAATTAGCCCCCAACCACTATGACGGCATCTTCGCCTCGACCATGATCCGCACCCAGGAGACGGCGACGCCGACGGCACAGGCGCTGGGCGAACCGGTCACCGTGCTGCCCGGGTTGCGGGAGATCGAGGCCGGCCAGTACGAAGGCACGCCCGAGTCCAACAGCCCGCAGACCTACTTTGCCGCCCCGCAGCGGTGGCTGCAGGGTGACCGCAGCGCGCGGATCCCGGGATCGTTGAACGGCAACGAATTCGACGCGCGGTTCGACGATGCCGTCCAACACATTTACGACAGCGGCGAGCAGAATCCGGTCGCCTTCTCGCATAGTGCGGCGGTCATGATCTGGGTGCTGATGAATGCGCGCAATGCCGACCCGTCACTGCTGACCACCAAGCCGCTGCCGAACGTCGGCCGTGTGGTGATCACCGGAAATCCGTCCGACGGCTGGACGTTGACCGAATGGGATGCCGATCCCCCGCCGTGCTGATCACGACGCGAAACTCTTAGCTCTTGGTGCCAACGGTGATCAGGTCGGACACAATCTGAGTCCAGACCGGTCTGGGGATACGGTGCTGATCGGTGACGGCGAATCCTGCGTTCTCGAACAAGGACCGCATCTCGGTTGGCGACGCGTTGTGCTGAGGTTTCCACCTATTGGCCGCGGAAGCCTGCAGCCGCGATTGCCGCGTGCTCAGGGCACTGACGGCGACCAGGCCGCCGGGGGCCAGCACGCGATGGAATTCCCGTAACGCCGCCGGCTGGTCGAAGAAGTGAAACGCCGAGGTCGTCACGACGGCGTCGAGGGCCCCGTCGTCAAAAGGTAGTTGCTCGGCTGGGCCGCGCAGCCACTTCACCCGGTTGGACCTGGCGCGAGCTTTCTCGAGCATGCCGTCGGACATGTCTATCCCGTAGATCTCATCGGGCTGGAGTTCGCGCTCGATCCGATCGCTGAGAATTCCCGTGCCGCAGGCGATGTCAGCGATCTTGCGGGCGCCATGGTCGCGCAACTGCGCGATCACCTCGTCGTGTGGCGGACGGTAAACCCATTGCTGCAAAATCGGCAGATCGTAGGCCGGGGCTAGGAAAGTCCATAACCGCGTGACCGCGCTGTTGAGTCCACGGCGTTGTGGTGCCGTCATTTGAGCAACGCGCCCATACTGCTGGCCAAGTCACAGCTGGCGCCTTCTGCGAGTGGCATGCGCTTATTCTCCCCCGATCGGACCGAAGCGGTACTTAGCTAGGTTAACAACCGCTGGGTTGCCCGAGTTGCGAGGAACTCCGCCCCTGGCCGCGTGGCGGGCTTGGGGACGCGGCGGGCCCGTTCAGCCGGACTACCCACCCGCGATGCGTGTGTCGACTTGCAGACCGCTAGCGTCGTCGGGGATCTGTGGCGGGTCCAGCTTTGACATCTCGCCCTTTGCAGCCGCGGCCGGGGCGGAGGGCATGGCGGCTTCGTCGTCCTGGCTCTCGGATGCTTGTGGTGTTGCTCGCTCCAAAAACCGGAGCAGTTCGACGGGGAAGGGCAGCACCAGGGTGGAGTTCTTCTCCGCGGCGACCTCGACCACGGTTTCCAAGAGCCGCAACTGAAGCGCAGCCGGGTGCACGGCCATCGTCTCGGCCGCTTGGGCCAGCTTTTCAGACGCCTGCATTTCACCATCGGCGGTGATCACCCGAGCCCGCCGCTCACGCTCCGCCTCGGCTTGGCGCGCGATCGACCGCTTCATCGAATCCGGCAGTACCACATCCTTAATTTCCACTCGGTCGATATGAACACCCCAGCCCACCGCGGGGCTGTCGATCATCAACTCCAGGCCCTGATTGAGACCCTCGCGGTTGCAGAGTAGGTCGTCCAGGTCGCTCTTGCCGATGATCGAACGCAGCGATGTCTGCGCGACCTGGCCAATAGCGGACACATAGTCCTGTACGCCGACAACCACACGCACCGGATCCGCAACATTGAAATAGATGACTGCATCCACACGCACGGTCACGTTGTCGCGGGTGATGCCATCCTGGGCGGGCACCGGCATCGTGATGATCTGCATGTTCACCTTCTGGAGGCGATCGGCGATGGGTATCAACAGCGCGAGCCCCGGTCCACGGACCCCGGTTTGCAAACGTCCGAAGCGAAAGACGACGCCTCGTTCGAATTGCTTGACGACGCGAACGTTTGTGCCCAGCAAGAGCACACCAAGGCCGCACGCTGCGGCCAGTGCGTAAAGGATGATCATGATGTCCTCCACTTCCGCCTCGGCAAGACCAGTCGGTACTTTTCGGCGTGTGCGGACGACTTACGTCCGATGAAAAGTCGAGACCCCTCCAGTATGGACCGATCACTCGGGACGTGCCGCAGGCAGGATCTCAACGGTGACGAACGCGCCTGCTCCAGCTAGAGAAGCGCGTCGACGACGTCGTCTATGTCACCGAGACGCCGAACGAATGCGGCTTAGCCAGATCTTCGTCGGTCGACGTTGGTGCCGCCCCAGCCGGTGGCGTTCATTCGGTAATCAATTGAAAGACCGGGATGACCCGGTCGGTTTCCTCCTGGTACTCGCCGAACCCAGGAGCTCGTTCGACGACGATCTGGTAGATCGAATCGCGCTCGTCGCGCGGCAATTCACGAACGGTCGCGGGCTTAGGGGCTTGTGAGCCGATTTCGACAGTCACGCGGGGATTGGCGCGAACATTGTGCACCCATGCGGGATGGTTATCCCGACCTGCCGCCGAGCCGACGATGAAGATTTTGCCGTCGACACTGAAGTAGGCGACGGGATTCACCCGCTGCGCACCGCTTTTCGCACCCGTCGAAGTCAACAGCAGCAGCGGAGACCCTTCGAACTGTCCGCCCACCTTGCCCCCGTTGCGACGGAACTCGTCGATGTTGTGTGCATTGAATTCACGCTCTTCGCGCATCGCGTCGTCACCCATTTCTCCATCCTGGCATGAGGCGCCAGCAGGCCCGCGATGCTCCTATGCGACTCGACCAGCCGGTTGACGGTTGCCTAATTTGGGTATCACCTGGCCAACCCATCGATTGGGTGTCTGCTTCTGTGGAGATGAAGTGAGCGCGGATGGTCGGCTGGCTGGACAGCCCGGCCGGGCGAACTGCCACCCGAAGGCAAATTGTCAACCCTCATCCGGAGTCGTACCTGCTTTGTCAGAATGTATGCCATGTCGCGCTCATTCGACATATTGACCGAGTCGCCCGCCAGCGTCGAACAAATTCATGCGGCGTTCGGCCGAGAGGACTATTGGCTGGCCCGCATCGCGGCTGGCGACGCCAACACCACGCTTGATTCACTGACCGTCGACGCAGACGGCACGGTGACAGCGCGTGCCACCCAGCACCTGGGTCGCCAGCTCCTACCAAGGCTGGTTGCCAGTCTCATTCCCGGCGACCTGAAAATCATGCAAAGCGAGACGTGGAGACCAGTCGGTGACCGCCAGGTACAGGGACAGCTCAACATCTCGGCTTCCGGCGGGTTGGGAACCGGCCGCGCGGAAGCGTGGCTAGAACCCGCGGGCAACGGCTCACAACTGCGGTTCGCCATGAGAGTGGAGATCAAGATCCCGTTGTTGGGCGGCAAACTCGAGAAGTCCATGGAAGCCGGCCTGGCCGAGAACATTCCCGCGTTGCAGCGCTTCACTACCACGTGGATCGCCGAACACGCATGACATCGATTGACCCGCCTCAGGCACACTCAACTTCCAAACATTGCCACACGCGTCGAACACGACACTAAAGTGCTGTTCGTGGGCAGGAAAGCATTAGCCATCGGCCGCGACCGCTGGTTGGCACTCGCGGCCTCGCTCGTCGTCTCCGCCGCCGCGATCTACGCCCAAGGCACCAAGCCTCGGTGTTGCGATGAGACCCCGGCAGCAGCCCCGACGGTGACCGCGACAGCGGCCCCGGGATCTGCGCCCGCCAGCGCACCACACATCGCCAGTCCCGCGGAGGTGGAGTCGTTGGCCGCATTGGCGGCAAACGCGCCTGCCACCGCGCAACAATTCCAGTTCCCGTTGCCTCCTGGCGTCGCATCGGAGGAC
>DASZLQ010000163.1:0-20976 GCA_035552295.1 Mycobacterium sp.
TTTGGGGGTCGGGGCCGCCAGCCTGCTCGGCGTCCGCCGAGCCCCCTAACGGAATCGAACCGTTGACCTTTTCCTTACCATGGAAACGCTCTACCGACTGAGCTAAGGGGGCCGTTCACCCGAAGCGACCAGTCGTCCCGCGGGCCTAAAAGAGGGTACAGCCTGGCGCGCAACGGCACCAAACCACACACACCCGAGGTTGCTAGGGAAAGGCTCGGACGCGTCAGCCAGGTGGGTATCGGCGTATTGCTTCCTGGACCAGATCGACGTCTACCCCGATCTCGACTTCTTCCGTGGGCTTGGCATTGCAGCAGAGCGGCTTTAATCTGCGGATCCACCCGTGTGTCGCGCAGGTGGCCTTGCCCGAAATACGACGTCACCGGGACGGGTCATAGTCTGGTGGTGTGTCAGATTTGCCCGAGGACCGGCTGTACTTCCGTCAACTGCTTTCCGGTCGCGATTTCGCCCCTGGCGACATGTTCGCGACACAAATGCGCAATTTCGCCTACCTGATCGGAGACCGTCAGACCGGAGACTGCGTGGTGGTCGACCCGGCGTACGCCGCAGGCGATCTTCTCGACACGCTGGAGGCTGACGGCATGCACTTGTCCGGGGCGCTGGTGACCCACCATCACCCCGACCATGTGGGCGGGAACATGATGGGCTTTGAGCTCAAGGGCCTGGCCGAGCTACTGGAGCGGACCAGTGTGCCGGTGCACGTGAATACCCATGAGGCGCTCTGGGTTTCGCGCGTTACCGGGATTGGGCTGGGCGACCTCACCACCCACGAGCACCACGACAAGGTCAACATTGGCGATATCGAAATCGAGCTGCTGCACACGCCGGGTCACACGCCCGGCAGCCAGTGCTTTCTGCTGGACGGCCGGCTGGTCGCGGGTGACACGTTGTTCCTGGACGGCTGCGGGCGCACCGACTTTCCCGGTGGCGACTCCGACGAGATGTATCGCAGCCTGCAGCAACTCGCCGCGCTGCCCGGTGACCCGACCGTATTTCCCGGGCACTGGTATTCACTGGATCCCAGTGCATCGTTATCGGAGGTCAAGCGCTCCAACTATGTGTATCGAGCCGCTGACCTCGATCAGTGGCGAATGTTGATGGGCGGCTGAGGGACTCAGCCGCCGTTTCTCGTTCACCATTTGTGCAGCATGCGCGACCGTCGTCGTCATTGTGATTTGGAATTCGGCGATATTCGCCTTGCGCCTCTACTATCAGGCGAGTGAAAAATTTCTTGCGGAAGATCACGGTGATATAAGCGGAGGGTGGATTCAATGGGGTGGATCCAGGACAGCTGGCACGGGGTCACCAACGTTGGGTCCAGCACCTGGCTGGCGTGGGCGGCCTGGGCGGCGATCGCGCTGGGTGTCCTCGCGCTGGTGTTTACAAACCGGCAGATCAACCGCAACCGCCGGTTGATGTCGGAGGAGACCCGTCCCCACGTCGCCATGCTCATGGAACCGCACGCCGCGGACTGGCACGTGATCGAGCTCGTGGTCCGGAATTTCGGCCGGACCGCGGCTTATGACATCCGGTTTTCATTTCCGAATCCACCGACGGTGGCCCAATACGAAAATGCCGCCGACGGCTATGCCGATGTCGTCGAACTGCAGCTTCCCCGCGAGTTGCCGGTACTCGCGCCCGGCCAGGAATGGCGGATGGTGTGGGATTCGGCGCTCGACCGCGCCGAAATTGGCAGCGGTATCGAGTCTCGTTTTACCGGGACGGTGATCTACTACGACCGCCCCGAAAAGCCGCGCGGATGGCGGTTCTGGCAGCGCGAACGTCGTCCGCTGGAGACCAACGCGGTGCTGGACTGGGAGGCCCTGCCACCCGTTCAGCGCATCGAGTTGATGACGACGCACGACCTGGCGAAGAGGGAAAAGCAGAAACTGGAACTGCTGCGCGGTCTGCTCACCTACTTCCACTACGCCAGCAAGGAAACACGCCCCGACGTGTTCCGGAGCGAGATCGAACGGATCAACGGCGCCGTGCGGGAAACCCAGGACAGGTGGCGCACCCGCCAGCTCGACGAACCCACCGATGTCAGCTTGCGGTGGGGTAATGCGGAAAACGAGCTGGGCAAACATCGCGGCCAGCACGTGTGACGGCGGGCATCTCCGGCCGAGCGGGCCTGCTCAACATCGATCTGATTCAATCGACGGGCTGTCCTTATCGAAGGAGTAAGCCATGAGCGGCCCGGTCACCTACAGCCTCAAGGATTCCATCGCGGTCATCCGGATGGACGACGGCAAAGTCAACGCGCTGGGCCCGACCATGCAGCGGGCCCTCAACGAAGGAATCGACCGGGCCGACGGTGACAACGTCGGGGCGTTGGTGATCGCCGGCAATGAGCGGGTGTTCAGCGGCGGATTCGATCTGAAGATTTTGACCTCCGGCGAAGTGCAGCCCGCAATCGACATGCTCAGAGGCGGCTTCGAGCTGGCGCATCGACTCCTGTCCTACCCAAAACCGGTGGTAATGGCCTGCACCGGCCACGCCATCGCGATGGGGGCGTTCCTGTTGTCGTCCGGTGACCACCGGGTGGCCGCCCATGCGTACAACATTCAGGCCAACGAAGTCGCGATCGGCATGGTCATCCCGTACGCCGCTCTGGAGATCATGAAGCTGCGCCTGACGAGGTCGGCGTATCAGCAAGCCACCGGGCTGGCCAAGACGTTCTTCGGCGAAACCGCCCTCGCCGCCGGCTTTGTCGACGAGATTGTGCTACCCGAGATGGTGCTCAGCCGCGCCGAAGAAGCCGCGCAGGAATTCGCCGGTCTGCAACAGCATGCCCATGCCGCGACCAAGTTGCGCGCCCGTGCGGACGCGCTGGCGGCCATCCGCGCCGGGATCGACGGGATAGAAGCCGAGTTCGGCCTGTAGCTCGGTGACTGAAAGTTGGCAGGACGGAACACGATTCGGTTTTTGCGGAGAAGGCGATGCGGTTGCCCGGGCAACCGCCTCCCCTCATGTCGCCTCCTCCATCCGGAAGTCTGACACGTCTGCGCCGGGCCGTCACTTCACCCTTTGACGAGGCTTTTTTCGGCCGGGTAACCGTCAACCGGCCCAGCGGAAGCGTTTGAGGTACGCCGCCCAGTCCCACGTCGACAGAAACTCCTGCGCCGCCTCATACCCCTTGTCGTAGAGCTCTTCCAGGCGCCCTGTGGGGATATCGAAGTCGAGCACGCCCACATTGGTCGATTCGACTGCGATCGCGCGGGCCGCGACCCATGGCTGGTTTAGGTGGGCCTGGTCGTGGCCGGCCAGCATGGTGGTGAGCAGGCTTTCCAACAACGCCGTCTGTTCAAAAAGGCGCAGTGGCTTCAGCGCGGGCAACACCGCACCGATGCCCTCGGTAAGCCTCGGTAAGACCGTGACCCCAAACGTGGGCCAGCGTGGTGGTTTGCCATCAGGCCGGTCGAAGGTGTCGATCGGAAAGTTCGAGAGCACACCACCGTCAACGAGGGTGGATGTCGCCCCGCTGACGCCAGTCAGCTTGACCGGGCGGTAAACGAACGGGATCGCCATCGAAGCGCGCACCGCCTTGGCGACCGGCTGCTCATCGGGGTCCAGCCCGTAGAGCCGCCGGTAGTCCCACGGCAATCTCACCAGCTGTGCCGCGGTCAAGTCAGCGACAGTGACCACCAGCGTGTATTGCCATCCCTCGATCAGGTCGTCCTCATCGAGGACGAGATCACCGAAGGAGGTGACACCCAGGTTCTTCAGCTCGCCCCGAATCCAGTCGTAGGCAACGTCACCCCGATACATGCTCGTTTCCCGTACCAGTCCCCAGGCAGCACCCAGATAGGGGACGGGTCCCGCGTCGCGCCACTTGTGCAGCGGTACCGACAAGGCGAGTTCCTTCATTTCCTCGCTGGTCAGCTGGCCATCTTTGGACCCGGCCGCCAAGATCGCCGCGACCACCGAGCCGGCCGAAACGCCCGAGACTCTCTTGATCGAATATCCAGCATCCATCAGTGCGACGATGGCGCCCACCAGACCGATGAACTTGACGCCACCACCGGAGAGCACGAGATCCACGGATTTCTGCTGTCCTGCCTTGGCCGCCATTTAGCTCTCCGCCGAAACCCAGTCGTAGGGAAGGAATTTGCCGTCGAATGTCACCACCACGCGGTCGCCCGATGGGTGCGGCTTCTTCTGCAAGTCGATGCTGAAGTTGATCGCGCTCATGATGCCGTCGCGACGACGATCTGCTCGGTGATCTCGGTTCTGTTCATCCCCCCAGCATGATGCCTGACTTACCGGGTTTCGTCGCGGTGACCAAGCGGGTGGAGAACCAGGGACCGCCATACCACATACGCCATCCGAGGTTGCGGCGCCGCACATTGAGCCAGCCCAGTTCACGCAAATGGGCGGCATGTTGACGGGTCTCCCACAAGTCGGCGATGGCCAGACGGCCACCCGGCCGCAATACCCGAACCGCTTCGTCCAAGGCCTTTCGCCGACCGGCACGTGTCGGAATGTTGTGGATGGCCAGGCTGCTCACGATCACGTCGACGCTGTCGTCGCCCAACGGCAAGGCGGTCATGTCGGCGGTGTGCACCTCGACGCGCTCGGCGACGTTTTCCAGCGCCGCGTTGGATAACGTTGCCTGCTGGGAGTTTTCGGTCTGGTCGGCACGCCACAGATCGACGCCTATCGCGTGGCCTCGCGGCAATCGCGTGGCCGAGGCCAGCAACACCGCGCCTCGCCCACATCCGAGGTCGAGCAACGTTTCATCGCCGCGTAGTCGCAGGTTGTCGAGAACGTCATCCCACGCGCGGAACTTGCCCGATCTCGTCGCGTAGATGTAAGAGGCCGCCGTCGCGAGAATCTCGACGGCCGAGGCCGCCGCAAGCGCCGCCGCCAATCGGTTACCACGGGCCAGCGCGAAGCCCGCCCCCGCGAGCAGGGCCGCGGATGTGGCTGCGACGCCTGCCAGTTGCGCTCCGGCCGAGACGGTATGGAAAGACCCGTCGTATCCGTATTCGCCCTTGCGAGCGCCGGTAGTCACCGCTTCACCAGCGCCCACGGTGGACGACCTCGTCGAAGGGCCGCCGATTCGGTTTGCGGATCGGGGTGAGCGGCCGATCGGCCGGATAGCCGAGGCCGAGCATGAAGGCCACCAGGTGGTCGTCGGGAACACCCAGGATGGCGCGCGCTTTCTCCTGATCTCCCACCGACGAATGGCCGGTGCCGACGCCCAGGTCGGTTGCCGCGATCATCATCGCCATCGTTGCCTGACCCACGTCGTAGTTGTCGGTCACCAGCCTGCGATCATCCGGCGGCACCGGCACAACCAAGACAATCGCGGCCGCGGCCGCGGCGATATGACCGGCGCCCCGCCAGACCGTGGAAAGCTCCTTGAGTTGAGTCGGGTCGGTGACGATCACGAAGTCCCACGGCTGGCGGTTTTTCGCAGACGGAGCCCGCCATCCGGCCTCAGCAATCCGGTTCAGATCGGCTTCTGACACCGGTTCTGGCTTGTACTGCCGTACGTTGCGCCGGGCACGGATCGCGTCCCAAGTTTCCATCTCATCCCTCTCTGGTCCCTGCCCATGGTGCCACCGCGGATTATGGTGACGCTCGATGCTTGACAACGACGGTGCCGCGCCGACGTCCCGACCCATATCCCGCGCAAGCCACGTCGTGCGGCTCGCCGTGTTGGCGGGCTTCCTGGCCGCAATGTTCTATCTGTTGGCCGTCAAGCGACTTGTCGACATCGAGGACGTGCGGCACGTGATCTCGGCGACAGGCCCTGCGGCGCCGCTGACCTACATCGTGGTGTCGGCCGTCCTGGGCGCAATGTTCGTGCCCGGCTCGATTCTGGCGGCGGGCAGCGGGCTTTTGTTCGGTCCTGTTTTGGGCATCTTCGTAACGCTGGGTGCGGCGGTGGGCACCGCGATCGTCGCGAGCCGCCTCGGTCGCCGGGCCGGTCGAAACAGCGCTCGGGCACTGCTGGGCGCGACACGCGCCGACCGCATCGACGCGCTCATCGAACGCGGCGGACTATGGGCGGTTGTCGGTCAGCGCTTCGTCCCCGGCATATCGGATGCACTCGCCTCCTACACATTCGGAGCGTTCGGAGTTCCGTTGTGGCAGATGGCCATAGGTTCGTTCATCGGTTCGGCGCCGCGGGCATTCGTCTACACCGCGCTGGGTGCGTCGATCGGAAATCGGTCGCCCGCTTTGGCATACGCGGCGATAGCGGTGTGGTGCGTGTCCGCCATCGTCGGTGCGTTCGCCGCAAGGCGTGGATACCAGAAATGGCGCGACCACGCTCGCCGCGGCGACGAAGACAGCGGCATGCCGGATTCGGATCCGGAAGCCGGGACGCGCTGACGAGATGCCGTACGGTTTCAGCCGGCCAGCGTCAGCATCTGCTTCCACCCCTCGTCTCCAACGTTCGTCGAGTTCTCCACGGAATACACCATTCCATCGGGCCCGACGACTTTGCCGCTCTGCACGTCGTAGATCGACGTGGGAACCGCGCTCGGGGTGTAGATGCACGGGTTGGGTTGCTGCCCATTGCATTGGACCGTGCCCGACCCCGGTCGCTGCAGCGGATCGCTGACCTGGGGCGGTGTGCCCGGCAGCTGATCGGCGGGCAGCGGGTTGAGACCGTTGTTGACCGACGGCGCCGGGATTACCAGACCGGGCTTCACCGGCTGGTCACAACGCGCGGCCGGTGCAGGGCAGGTGAGGTTCTGATTGGGGTCTCCGTACCACG
The DNA here is from genome assembly GCA_035552295.1 of Mycobacterium sp. Taxonomy (GTDB): domain Bacteria; phylum Actinomycetota; class Actinomycetes; order Mycobacteriales; family Mycobacteriaceae; genus Mycobacterium. The sequence continues at coordinate 6,749 of DASZLQ010000163.1, forward strand.
GGTTGGTACCCAGTGGCACATACGGCGCGCTGCTGCGGCACTCCCGCGGGGACGCGGCGCGCTTGCCGGGCACGTCCGCGCACGGGTAGTTGCGTGCCCCGCGAACCACATTTTGCGCGTCCATCGGGATCTTGCAGTAGGTGCCACTTGGTAGCGGCGCGGTGCTGGTGTCGGCCGGCGCCCGCCATTCCGATGCCGACAGGAACCCGGTCAGGCACGGCGGTGGCTGGTTGAGAGACAGGGCCCCGACGCCGAGTGCCGCCTGGCCGGGAAATTCCGAAGTGACCGACTGGGCGGCTGCGGCGGACTGTGGCAAGAACACCAACGCCTGCTCGACGCCGTTGTGGTAGCGATTCCCGGACGTCGCCGAACGTGGCGTTGACCTGATCGGCGGTCGGCGCCGGGTTGGCCAGAATGCGACGCATCGCTTGATCCTGCTGCGCGGTCTGCGCGGCCAGGGTGTTGAGGTTGGCGGCCCAGTGCCCGATGTCGTCACCGGAAGTGACCTGTATGAGCGAGTGGGGCGCCACCCGAACCTCGAGCTGCAAAATCACCGGCCTAGCAGCCGCGTGCGGGTACCACCCCAGCCGTTCTTCGCCGCGGAAGCAGTGGGGCCGCTAGCTTCCCGCCCGTTGCGCGGCCACGAACAAATTCCCGGGCATGGTGTCCTCGACCTCTTTGGGGGCGCTGCGGCCATAGCCCGCCATCAGCTCGTCGGACGGCGTCACCGTCACGCCCCAGCCGTGGCGACGGAACCAGTCACCGGCGTCTTCTCGCTCCTCGAAGTAAAACAATTCCTCATTGTTGGGGATCTCACGCTGGGGGTCCACTTCGGTCATCAACGTACGAATCCGATCCATCCGCGCTCGACGCTTCGCGCGAAACTCCGGGTCGTGGAACTGCGGTCCCAGTGCCTCCACGGCGACCCGGCTGCCGGTGATAGTGAGGTCCTGAACACGGTCGAACAGCAAGTTTTGGGCGGCGGCCGGCAGATACGGCATCAAACCCTCGGCCGACCAGGCGCTGGGCGCCGAGGCGTCGAAACCCGCCTGCCGCAATGCCGCCGGCCAGTCCTGGCGCAGGTCGACCGGGACAGCGATCCGGTTGCAGGTTGGCTGAGCCCCGTGCTCGGCCAACGTTGACGATTTGAACTCCAGCACCCTCGGCTGGTCCAACTCATAAACCGTCGTGCCGTCCGGCCACGGCAACCGCCAGGCCCGTGAGTCCAGGCCCGCCGCCAGGATCACCGCCTGACCGATGCCCACTTCAGTGGCGTCGAGGAAGAACTGGTCGAAAAACGCTGTGCGCGAAGCCATGTAGCCGACCATCGCCTTCATCTGCAGCGACAACTCGGGTTCGGCTTCCAGGAGCTCGGCGGGCAGCTGGCTAGCCGAGTACCAATTCCACAACCCGTCGCCGGCGGCGTCGAGGAAAATCCGCGCGAACGGATCGCGGATCATTGGATTTTCGCTCTCGGTTTCCGCCGCGCGGGCCGACGCCACCCCGAGCGCCGTGGCGCCGACACTCTCGGTGATCTCCCAGGTGTCGTTATCGGTTCTGGCCACCATTACTCCCCCGCCCGCTCGGCCGTCACGAACAGTGTCTTCGGAGCGGCGTCTTCGACGTCCGGCGACGGCCTGCGGTCGTAGCGGGCCATCAGCTCGTCGGCCGGCGTCACCTTCACGTCCCAGCCGTGGCGACGCAACCAGGTGTCGACGTCTTCGCGCTCCTCGAGGTACCACAGGTCTTGGACATCGGGGATGTCGCGTTCCGGCTCCAATTTGGCCATGAGATCGCGCACCCGCTGCATCGTCTCGCGCTGCTTCGCGCGGGCGTCCTCGTCGAGGAAGTCGGGGCCGGGCGCCTCCACCGCCATCCGGCTGCCGCGCGCACTCAGCGCATCAACACGCTCGAAAAGTAGTTCCTGGGCGACCGCGGGCAAAAACGGCAACAGTCCCTCGGCCGACCAGGCGCTGGGCGCTTCAGCGTCAAAACCGGCCTCTTGCAACGCCGCCGGCCAGTCGTGGCGCAGGTCCACCGGAACATGCACTAGCTGGCACGTCGGCCGGGCTCCACTTTCCCGCAACGTCGTCGACTTGAATTCCAGCACCCGGGGCTGGTCGAGCTCGTAGACCGTAACGCCGTCGGGCCATGGCAGCCGCCACGCCCGCGAGTCCAAACCGGCCGCCAGGATCACCAGCTGGTGCACGCCCGAGCGGGCGGCATCGAGGAAGAACTGATCGAAAAACGACGTCCGCGCGGCCATGTAGTCGACCATTCTCAGCATCCGTGGCTGCAGGTCGGGTTCGGCCTCGGCGATCTCCGCGGGCAGCTCGGGTGCGGCGAACCAGTTCCACATGCCATCTCCGGCGGCGTTGAGGAACACCCGCGCAAACGGGTCGCTGATCAGTGGGTTCTCACTTTCGGTTTCCGCCGCGCGGGCCGCCGCGACGCCCAGCGCCGTCGCACCCACGCTTTCGGTGATCTCCCAGGTGTCGTTGTCGGTTCTCGCCACGCTCATGTCCTCCAATTCGCTAGCACGCCTACATAGCGACCCTACGCGCGCTGCGTGTGAGGAAGCTGTCCGTCAGGTTCTCCCGCGCTGACCCTGAGGTATCCGGTTAAGTTGTCGGCGGGCCACTAACAACGCGGCCCGATCCAAATGATCTCGAAGGATCTTGGGCATGCGGGTTGACGGGCGCGACATCAGCGTTTCGGGCAACTTGCTGCAACCACTGACCCGACGGACCAACGACATCCTGCGCTTGGGCGCCACCGTGGTCTTCTTCGGGATCGTGATCGCCGGTTCGCTGATCACCCGTCCGCAGTGGGTGGCGCTGGAAAAGTCGATCTCCGAGATTGTCGGGGTGCTGACACCCACCCAATCCGATCTCGTCTACCTGGCGTACGGCATCGCGATACTGGCGCTGCCGTTCGCGATCCTGATCGGATTGATCGCCGCCCGGCAGTGGAAACTGCTCGGCGCGTACGCGGCCGCGGGCCTGCTGGCCGTTCTTCCGCTCTCGATCGGCGGCAACGGCATCGCGGCGCCCCGATGGCACTTCGACCTAACCGATCGGCCCCAAACCGTGTTGGCCCAGATCCTGGACGACCCGAGGTGGATCGCCATGCTCGCAGCGGTGCTGACCGTGTCGGGTCCCTGGCTTCCCGCGCGCTGGCGACGTTGGTGGTGGGCGCTGCTGCTGGCATTCGTGCCGATCCACCTGTTCATCAGCGCGATAGTCCCCGCCCGCTCATTACTGGGACTGGCGGTGGGATGGTTCGTCGGCGCGCTGGTGGTTCTTGTCGTCGGCACGCCCGCTCTCGAGGTGCCGCTTGATGGTGTGGTGCGTGCGCTGGCCAAACGCGGATGCGTCGTCTCCAGGCTGCACGTGCTCCAGCCGTCCGGGCCCGGGCCGCTGGTTCTCTCAGCCGCATGCCAGGAGTCCGATTCGGCCTCCACCAATGCAGTGGTCGAGTTGTACGGCCCGCATCAACGCAGCGGCGGCGCACTGCGCCAATTGTGGCGGAAGCTGAGGCTGCGCGGCTCGGAGAGCGCACCCCTTCAGACCTCGATGCGTCGCGTCGTCGAGCACCGCGCGTTGATGGCCATCGCCATCGATGAGGTGGGAGTTGCCAACACATCCACGATCGCCGTTGCCGAACTCGACCGCGGCTGGATGTTGTATGCGCACCGGTCCGTTCAAGGGCTTCCCCTCGACGAATGCGCGGGCACGACACCGGTCGCCAAAGTGTGGGAATCGCTGAAAACCTTGCATAAACACCAGATCTCACATGGCGATTTGCGCAGCGACGAGATCACAGTGCACGACCGCGCCGTGCTCTTGGGTGGATTCGGCAGCGCCGAATACGGCGCCACCGACGCCCAATTACAGTCCGACGTCGCACAACTTCTGGTGACTACGTCCGCCCTGTATGACCCGAAATCCGCGGTCGCTGCGGCGATCGACGTCTTCGGTAAGGACACCATCTTGACGGCCTCGCGCAGGCTCACCAAAGCTGCTGTGCCAAAACGTGTTCGACAGTCGATACCCGGCGCCGGCGCCGTGATCTCCGCTGCCCGCGCGGAGGTCAAGCGCCAAACCGGTGCCGATCAGATCCAAGCCGCGACGATCACCCGTTTCAGCCGCAGCCAGTTCATTCAACTCGTGCTGCTCGGCGCGCTGGTCTATGTCGCATATCCCTTCATCAGCACCGTGCCCACCTTCTTCGCCGAACTTCGGAACGCGAACTGGTGGTGGGCGCTGCTGGGCCTGACCGTGTCGGCGCTGACGTACGTGGGCGCGGCACTCGCATTGTGGGCCTGCACCGATGGGACGGTGAACTTCTGGAAGCTTTCGATCGCGCAGGTGGCCAACACTTTCGCCGCAACCACCACACCGGCCGGCGTCGGCGGGCTGGCGCTCAGCACCCGGTTCTTGCAGAAGGGCGGCCTGTCCGCACTGCGAGCCACCGCGGCGGTGGCGCTACAGCAGTCGGTGCAGGTGATCTCCCACCTGCTATTGCTGATCTTGTTCAGCACCGTCGCGGGCGCGTCGATGGATCTCAAGCATTTCGTCCCGGATGCCACGGTGCTGTACCTGATCGCGGGTGTGGCGCTGGGCATCCTCGGAACGTTTCTGTTCGTGCCCAAGCTGCGGCACTGGCTGGCGACGGCGATGCGCCCGCGGCTGAAGGAGGTAACCGGCGACCTGGTCGAGCTTGCCCGCGAACCGAAACGGTTGGCGCTGATCGTACTCGGTTGCGCCGGCACGACTCTCGGCGCAGCGCTGGCGCTGTGGGCAAGTGTCGAAGCTTTCGGCGGCGGCGCGACGTTCGTCACCTGCGCCGTGGTGACGATGGTCGGCGGAACGCTCGCCTCGGCCGCTCCGACGCCCGGCGGAGTCGGCGCCGTGGAAGCGGCGTTGATCGGCGGTCTCGCCGCCTTCGGCATACCCGCGGCCGTCGGTGTGCCGTCGGTTCTGCTGTATCGGGTGCTCACCTGCTGGCTGCCGGTATTCATCGGCTGGCCGGTGATGCGGTGGCTGACCGAGAACGAGATGGTCTAGCCGCCGGACGGCCGGACGGCACCCGTCGCGATGCCTGAACCAACTAGCTATTTTCCTGGCCGACTTCGGCTAGTCTCAACCCGCGTGGCTGGCGCTGGTGCCGGCCCGATTTTCGGGAGAATTGATTGATGAAACACTTGACTGCAGCAACCATTTCCGTGGCGCTGATTGTGGCGCTCGTGGGTTGCGGCTCCAACAGCAAGACATCCACGTCGACATCAACATCCACGAGCACGTCGACCTCGACGACAACCAGTGCGACATCTTCCGGGCAGGCCCGCAAAACCATCGCCGACTACTTCACCGAGAACCACATCACGCAGACCCCCGTTCATCGAGGCGATCCGGGCTCCCCCACGATCAGCCTGCCGATGCCCCCGGGTTGGCAGGTAGCCAACGAAAGCGGCGCGTCATACGGCACTATCGGCTTCTCTACGCCGGCGGACCCTTCCGATCCGCCGACCATCTCGGCGCTCGTCGCCAAGCTGGACGGCAATGTCGACCCGGCAAAGATCATCCAGTACGCCCCGGGCGAGGTGCAGAATCTGCCCGCAGCCCAGGTCTCCGGCGACGGAACCGCGTCCACTCTCAGCGGCTTTCAGGCGTGGCAGATCAGTGGCACATACGCCAAGGACGGCAAGACACGGTTCGTCGGACAGAAGACCGTGGTGATCCCCGGCCAGGGCGCCATTTTCGTGCTTCAGCTCAACGCCGACGCGCTCGCCAGCGACAAGGCGACGTTGATCGACGCCATGAACATCGTCGACGACCAGACCACCATCGCCGTCTGAGTCAGTAGCCGGAACGCGCCGCGGAGTCGAACACGCTCCGCGCCGCGCCGGCATGTTCCCCCGAACACCGATTGGCCCTACGGTGTTGGCATGGCAGAACAGTCGCACGCGATAGACGTCGGGCACCCGCCGTCGGCTCTACTTCGCATCGTCAACCCGATGCTGCGCTCCCTGCTGCGCACCCCGCTGGCCGGGTCCGCGCGCAAGCAGCTGATGGTGTTGAGCTTCACCGGACGAAAGACCGGGAAACCATACTCACTTCCAGTGAGCGCCCACGTGATCGACAATGATCTCTACGCGCTGACCGGCGCTCCCTGGAAGCAGAACTTCCGCGGCGGCGCCGCTGCCGAGGTCGTCTACGACGGCAAGACAACCGCCATGCGCGGTGAGCTCATCCGAGACCGCGCCGTCGTCTCCGATCTCTACCTGCGCAGCGCCCAGTCCTATGGCGTCCAGCGCGCGCAGCGGATGATCGGACTGAAATTTCGCGACCAGCGCATGCCGACACTCGATGAATTCGCCGAAGCGGTTGACCGGATGCACCTGGCAGCGGTCCGGTTGACTCCTGCAGAGTAGGGCGCACGCTCGATCAGAGTTGCCGGCGGAGTCTTTCGACGAGTCCGAGCAACTTTGCGTGGTGCGACCCGGCCCAGTAGATGCGCCCGCATTCTGCGCAGCGGCTGAATTCCTCGTAGTACTGGCGAGTCAATGGCTCGAGCTGGTCGGCCACTTCGTGTTTGGCGACCGAGGCCAATGCGCCGTTGCACTCCAGGCACCGGGTGAGCGGCGCCAGCCGTTGGCGTAGGTCCAGGCGTCGTATCACCTCGAGCGTCTGCTCCTCGGGATCCTGCGAGTGGACGAACAGGCCATGCGTGATGGCCCGGCGCTTCAACAGACCGCGATCGCGGGTGAGCAGGATTCGCTGCTCGTCCAGGCTGATGCGAGCCAGGGTCGCGTCGTCGGCGTCACTCGACCACCACACGTCGAAACCGAGCACTCGAAGCAGCCGCGCGAGCCGACCGAGGTTCACATCGACGACGAACCGCGGATCGCGCAACGGCACCGGCCGCAGCCCGGTGGTCGAACCGACGTCCAGGGCCTCGAACATCGGGTACGCGGCGATGCGGTCGCCGGCCGTAGGCCGGTGGTCGAAGTCGGCAGGATCGCCGTTCACCAGGATGAGGTCAATTTCGGTATGCGGAATGCCCATCGCCTCCAACACGTCCTTGACGGTCTGGTGGGGCCGGAACGGGCGGCGCACGGTGGCGCCGCGGAGCTCGGGCGCCAAGAAGTCGTTGAGCTCGGCGTACGCCCGAACCTCGACGTAGCCGACATCCGCCGGTCCGCTCACCTACTCCGCCCCCGCGCCCGCGGCCGCATGGGTTCGGGTGATCACCGGCCGCTGAAGCCCGGCGTCACACACCGCCCGTCGCACCGCCTCGCCGACGGCATCCACCCGGTCGGTCGGCACCAAGGCGATCACACAGCCCCCGAACCCGCCGCCGGTCATCCGGGCGCCCAGAGCGCCCGCGCCGACCGCGGTAACGGCGATCAGGTCGATGTGCTCGGTGGTGATTTCGAAGTCGTCGCGCATGGACGCGTGCGAGGCGGTAAAGATGCGCCCGGCTTCGGCGAAGTCCGAATCACCCAGCGCGGCAACACAATCGATCACCCGGCGGTTCTCGGTGAGCACATGACGGGCACGACGGGCGTCTGTCGGTTCGGTCACCGCGGCCAAATCCGACGGCCCGCGATCCGCTAGATCGCGCAGTGACGACACGCCCAGATCGGCGGCCGCTCGCTCGCACGAGGCGCGCCGGGCCGCATAGTCGCCGCCGGCATGACGATGGCGTGCCCGGGAGTCGATCAGTAGCAGCGCCACACCACAACCGTCCGGGTCGAAGGCCACCGGGGCGACGGTGACGGCGCGAAAGTCGATCAGCAGCGCCGTGGACGGCTGCCCGAACAGCGAGGCCAGCTGGTCGAGCAAACCCGTTGGGGCACCGACATATTCGTTTTCAGCGCGCTGAGCGAGTCGCGCCTGCTCTTTTGCGTCGATGCGCACACCCGCGGCCGACGCGATCGCGCCCAGGGTCGCGCATTCCAATGCCGCCGAGGACGACAGGCCCGACCCCATCTCCACGTCGCTGGTGATCGACATCGCGCCGCCGGGCACCGGGTGACCGGCCTGACGCAGCGCCCACATCACCCCGGCCACGTAGCCGGCCCAGCCGGTCACACCGCCCGGAGCGGTATCGAGCGGAATGCGCACCGAGCCGTCCGCGCGATCGCTGCCCACGGTGATTGCGTCGCTGCGGTCGGGGATGAAAGTCACCATGGTGCGTTGCGGTAGCGCGATCGGCAGCGCGAACCCGAGGTTGTAGTCGGTGTGTTCCCCGATCAAGTTGATCCGCCCGGGAGCGGCGTAGCGGATGCTCGAATCGGTCATCGGCCGAGCTCCCGTAGCCGCCGGGCCACGCTTTCGGGCGTGACGTCGCTGATGAACGCGTCCATCGCAGATTCGGAGGCCGCCAAGTACTTGAGCTTGGTGGCGCTGCGCCGGATCGACATCAATTCGACGTGAAAGTAACCGTCGGCCTGGGCGTCGGTGTCGGCGAACTGGTGCAGCGCCGAAATGTACGGCAGCGGAGCCGAATACATCCGGTCGAAGCGCCCCAGCACGTCGAGGTACACCTGCGCGAACCCGTCCAGTTCGTCCTCGTTGAGTTCGACAAGGTTGTGCACGAACCTGTTCGGGTAGATGTGCACTTCGACCGGCCAGCGCGCGGCGAATGGCACGAACGCCGTGAACAGCTCGGTGCGCGCGATGACGCGGCTGCCGTCGGCGACCTCGCGCGCCAACAGGTCGGCAAAGAGGTTGCCGCCGTGACGCGTTCGATGTTCACGCGCCTGCCCCAGCATGGCGGCGGTTCGCGGCGTCAGATAGGGGTAGCCGTAGATCTGACCGTGCGGATGGGTCAGCGTCACCCCGATTTCCTCGCCGCGGTTTTCGAAACAGAACACCTGCTCGATACCCGGCGTCGCGATCAAATCGGCTGTGCGATGCCGCCACGCGTCCACGACCAGCCGCGCGTGTGCGGGGTCCAGCTCCGCGAATGACGCCGTGTGTTCGCCGGAAAAGCAGATCACCTCGCAGCGGCCATGCCCCGGAGCCGACACGAAGCCGTCACCAACAGCCGTCGGCGCCGGTAGTGGAGCTAAGGCACCGGACAGGCTCGGGAACCGGTTCTCGAAAACGACGACGTCGTAATCGGGGCACGGCACCTCGCTGGTCAGCCCGGTCGGCCCCGGACACAGCGGGCACAGGTCGGCGGGCGGCTTGTAGGTACGATCTTGGCGCAGCGCCGCGACGATCACCCACTGTCCCGTTGATCGGTCGAATCGCAACTGTGACTGGTCCGGGTCACGCTCCGGCAGCGGCCTGCGGTCTTCGACCGGCGCCGGACAGTGCCCGGGCAGCGAGAAGAACAGCAGGTCACGGCCATCGGCCAGCTTCGCCCGCGTCGGCGCTGTCACGACGTTGAAGACTACTTGGCCGTTGCGACGCGGTTCGCGACGACTTCGAGCTGCCCGAATACGGCATACAGCGGTAGCCCGAGCCAGGCATCCGCGTGGCAATACATATCGCCGGTTGTGTATGGCGCTTGACGGCCATACATTATTGAAAGTCGTCGCGAGCTGAACCCTCGCTCCCGAGGAGACCGTCATGACCGTCGGTGCCGCTCCCGCAAGCGTTTTCGACGCTGATCTACCAACGCTCGCGTATGACCCCGAGGAAACTCCGGCACAGGTCTATCCCCGCCTCCAAGCGGCACAACGGCAGGCTCCCGTCGCGATGGGACCGCACGGACCCGAGGTGCTCTCCCACCACCTGGCCCGCACCGTTCTTCGTGATACCCGATTCCAGATCCCGCCCGGGATAAATCTAGTCACCCAGGGCATCACGTCGGGTCCGCTCTGGGACAAAGTGGTCAACAGCCTGCTGTGTCTCGAAGGCGACGCGCATCATCGGCTGCGCAGTCTGACGTCCAAGGCATTCACACCCCGAGCGACCCTGCGCCTGCACGACACCATGGTTGACGTGATGAACGGGCTGGTCGACCAGGTCGTCGACGCGGGCCGCTGTGACGTCGTCAGCGACATCGCGCGCCCCTACCCGGTCCCGATCATCTGCGCGTTACTCGGCGCGCCCCGCGAGGATTGGCAACGGTTTTCGTTGTGGGCGGACGACGTTTTCAAGGCCTTCAGCTTCACTGTCGATCTCCGCGAAGTCGAGCCCGTCGTGATGCGCGCGTGGCGAGAGCTCGACGAGTATGTCGACGAGATGGTCGCCCGGCGCCGGCACAGCCTGACCGACGACCTGCTGTCCGACCTGATTCGCGCCGAGGATGACGGCGATCGCCTCAACGCCGCCGAATTGCGCATGCTCGCGGGCGGCCTGCTGCTGGCTGGCACGGACACCACCCGGAACCAGGTGGCCGCCTCGGTGCATGTCCTGTGCGACCACCCGGAGCAGTGGGACCTGCTCAGGGGGCATCCCGAATTGGCCATGTGCGCGGTCGAGGAAACCATGCGGCATTCGCCGATCGCCTGCGGAACGCTTCGCCTGGTCGCCGAGGATGCCGAGCTCGACGGCTACATATTCCCCGCCGGCACGACGGTCCTGGTGAATACCGCTGCGGCTAACCGTGATCCCGCGGTGTACGACGACCCGGACCACGTCGACATAACGCGCGAAGGGGCACCGCCGATATTGACTTTCGGCGGCGGCGTCCACTACTGCCTGGGCGCCAATTTGGCCAGGCGCGAGATCGCCGAAGCGCTGAACGTCCTCGCACAGCGGCTGCTGAACCCGCGCACCGCCGGACCAGTGCCATGGAAGCCGATGGTGAGCCTGTCCGGGCCGAAGAGTCTCCCCATTGAGTTCGATACCTAGTCGGCGTCAGCGACCGGTCGTCGGCGTCAGCGGATCGGCGGGTGAACGGACACCCAGGGATGCGCCGACTCCAGTTGGGCGGCAACGCGAATGAGAACGTCTTCCCGCCCATAAGCGGCGGCGAGCTGCACGCCGATGGGCAGGCCCTCGGCATTGCGGTACAGAGGAAGGCTGATCGCCGGCTGCCCGCTCATGTTGAAGGGCGGGGTGAACGCGGCGAATTCTCCGGCGCGGCGCATCGGCGCTGTCGGCCGCAAGGGATTGTTCTCGAACTCCGATAATGGTGGCGGCGGTTCGGCCACCGTTGGGCTGAGTAGCAGGTCCCAGCCGTCGGCCCACCACTGCTGCAACGCTCGCCGGAACGCGTACGCCGCGGCCTGCGCCGCAGCGTAGTCGACTGCGGTAAAGCGCTGGGCCTGCTCGATGAGCGCCCAGTTCACCGGCTCAATGTCGTCCGCCGTCGTTTCACGCCCAAGCGTCTCGCCGAACCCGCGCGCCGCCATCGCCATCTGGGTCGCCCACAACACCATGAACTTCTCGGTCAACGTGGCATCGGCGAGACATGCCGGCCACGCCGGCTCGACGATGTGCCCGAGCCCCTCCAACCTGGACCCCGCCGCGCGCACCGCCGACACGCAGTCCTGGTGCAGGACACCGCCGCGCGGATGCACGTCGAGCAGCCCGACGCGCAACCGACCGGGGTCGGCGCCGACCTCCTCTACGTACGGCCGCTCTGGCGCCGGCGCGATCACGCTGTCGCCGATACCCGGACCGCGGACCGCATCGAGCAATGCCGCCGTGTCGCGCACCGTGCGGCTGAGGCACAGTTCGACCCCCAATCCCGACTCGGACCGCGCCGGCCCGACAGTGATCCGCCCCTGGCTCGGCTTGAGACCCACCAGCCCGCAGCACGACGCCGGGATGCGGATACTCCCGCCGCCGTCCGAGGCATTGGCGAACGGCACCATCCCGGCGGCCACTGCAGCGGCGGCCCCACCACTCGACCCACCCGGCGTGCGATCCAGCGCCCATGGGTTGCGGGTCGGCCCCCAGGCCAGCGGCTGCGTGGTCGGCAGGCTGCCCATCTCGGGGCTATTCGTCCTCCCGGCGATGACGAGTCCGGCCGCCTTGAACCGGGCCACCAGCGTGGTGTCGGCGGTGTCGATCTTGCCCGCTTGTTTCAGCGCTACGTTGCCGTTCGACAGCGTCTGACCGGCGAAACTCGTGTAGAGGTCCTTGAGCAAAAACGGCACACCACGGAACGGACCTGGTGGCAGGTCCGCATCGGCGGCCACCGATCGGGCATGATCGAACCACTCGATGACCACGGCGTTCAACGACGGGTTCGACTGCTCGATCCGATCGATCGCCGCCTCCAACAGCTCGCTCGGCGTGACCTCGCCCTTGGCCACCAACGCAGCCTGATCTGTGGCATCCATCCACCGTGTCTCGTCGGTAAGACGATTCATGGCTCTTGGTGTACCACGTGTGATCAAGACCGCCGTGCACGAGTCGCGGTTGCACGGGGCCGGCTTTACGCTCGTTGGTTACACGAACTTAACGGGGGTTTGCTAGTGGGTGTGCTTAACGGGCGACGTATGTCCAGAGACAGGGTCGCCCTCGTCGCGCCCGGCATCTGTCTTGTCATCGCCTCGTGTTCGGCGACCGTGTCGCCGCCCGCATTCACACCAACGACCTCGACGACGACTTCTCCTTCGACGACTAGCAGCGCGGCTCCACCACCGGCTCCGATAACGGGTCCGTTGGAAAAGGATTGGAAAAGCTATGGCGGAACGGCTTACTTCGGGTGTCCGGAGAAGTTCTCACGTGCCAAATCCGCGCTCGAGGACATCCGCCCCAAAGTCTTCGATACGAAAACAGGACAATACGTAGCGCCGGCTCTCCCCGCGGTTCCCGCCGGCGAGAATCTCACCGGTGGCATGTGTGCGTTGACGGGCACAGGGGACGATGTGAAGGTCGTCTACCTGGTGACGACCGTCAAGCCGGCCCAAGCGCCGGCACCCGAAGTCACCAAGACGACCGCGTATGCCTTCGATTTCAAGTCGGGCCAGCCGCTGGCAACCAAGGAGCTGCAGCCGCCCGCCCCTGACCTGAAATTGACCGCACCGAACGAATGGGGGCTCGCCGCAACCGCATCCGGGGTGGCGTGGGTGAACGCCTTCACCGACGGCCACGCCGCCACGTCACCGCCGCGGACCGTAATCCTTTCCGGTTCCGACCTTTCGATGATGTGGAACGACCCACAGCCCGGCCGGGCCTGGCAGGACGTTCTCGCATTCCAGCGGAATACGACGGAGGGCAAGACGTCGGGAGCCGAGCTGCGCCGGCCGAACGGGGAAGCGATATATCAGGACAACGATGTCGTGACCGTCGATGCCGAATTGTCCGATGGGCCAGACAAACTCGCGACGATGACGCACCAGGACTCGCCCACGGTCGTGTCGACCATGTTCTTCGACCTGAACTCCAAATCCATCATCAAGATCGGCGACTCCGACAGGATCTCCGGCGGTGGGTTGGCGGCAACTTTGTCGGACGGGAAGTTGTTCGTCGACGGCCGAGTCTCGGATAATTCGCAGTTCGGGTTCGGGGTGTGGAATCTGCGAACACAGCACTGGGATTTGCTGAAAAACCGCGACGATGCCATGAAGCAACCGATCTCCAAGCTGGCTTTCTTTGGCGATCACCTCTACATCACGAACGTGGGCAACACCTTCTCGGTAATCGCCTTGCCCGCTACCGATCCGGTCGCCTCGAACTGGTCGGTGCGTCCGTTCGCGCGGATAAACGGCTGGACGCTGGTATGCCGCGGTGAGACCGCAGCGGACTCCACCGGGGAGTGCAAGGAGATCGTGATGGTGCAAGACCAGGACGGCCACTATCCCGGCCCGTGGTTCTGAACCCAAAAATCGCCGTAGGCCTTCGGTTCGTCCCGGATGGTGTTTGGTCAGGTTTGCAAACCCCTAGCGACGTGCATATTTGCGTTTGATACCAATTGCTGAATTGAAAAGCATTCGTCGCCGCCCGACATGTGTGGGTACGTGGGCGGCAGAGCTTGGACCGTAGGCAATCGGGCGTGCAGGGAAGAAGCTCACATGACCGCGGAGGAGAACCGGCTCCGCCCAATGGTTCCTGTTTACATTCTCGATAAACAGTTGAGCAGCATCCAAATTCTCCATGACGTCTACAATGCGCTGGTTGCGAATATTCGTGTATTCGACGGCCCATACCTCCGTCGGCCACTCCGTCGCAAACATCATGGTCTCCGGTCTCCCTTCCGCGCGCCTGTCGGCGGGCGCTTCGCCGTGTGTGAGCGGTTAATCATCGCCCGGTTTGCGTGCGAATCTCTTTTGGTTGGAGCTGGTCTAGCTCGTCCCTGTGTGGGGATTT
>DASZLQ010000164.1:0-9189 GCA_035552295.1 Mycobacterium sp.
GACCTTGTCCATCACCGCCGTGATCAGCACCGCGGTGGCCGGGGTGGACTCGACAGCGGCGTCGGGCAGCCAGCGGTGCAACGGCCACAGCGGAGCTTTGACCGCGAACGCGAACATGAAGCCCAGGAAGATCGCCTTGAACACCGCGGGATCCACGTCGCTGTAGCGGCCCCACTGCACACCTGTCACGATGTCGCGGAAATCGAAGGTGCCACCACCGTGCTGGGTGGTCACCACGTACAGCCCGATCACCGCCGCGAGCATGATCAAGCCACCGAACAGGTTGTACAGCAGGAACTTCACCGCTGCCCGGGAGCGCCCGGCACCCTGGCCGAACCCGCCGATGAGGAAGTACATCGGGATGAGCATGGCCTCGAAGAACACATAGAACAGCAACACGTCCAGCGCGATCACCGAGATCAACACCATCGACTCGATGGCCAGCGTCAGGGCGACGTAGGCGTGCACGCCACGGGTGCGCTCGCCGCCGTCGTTCCAGCCGGCGACCAGAAGCAGGGGAATCAGCACCGTGGTGAGCAGCACCAGCACGACGGCGATGCCGTCCACGCCGAGGCTGTATCCGGCGCCGAAGGCCGGTATCCAGCGGTGGCTTTCGACGAATTGGTAAGGGGCGCCACCGGCCTTGAAGCCGACGGCGACGACGATCGACACCGCCAGCGTCAGGACACTGACGACCAGGCCGCTCCACTTGGCGAGCCGCCGCAGTCCGGGGGGCATCAGGATGATCAGCACCGAACCTGCCAGCGGCACCAGCCACAGCACCGTGAGCCACGGAACGTTCGAGCTCACCACGCCCTCACCGCCAGGATCAGCGCGGCCACCAGCACGGCGCCCGCCAGCATCGACAACGCGTAGTTGCGGGCGAAGCCGGTTTGCAGTCCCCGTAGGCGATTTGAGGTCGCGCTGACCAGAGCGGCCAGCGCGTTGACCGAGCCGTCCACGCCCGCGTTGTCGAGTTCGACCAGCGCCGAAGTCAGTTGCGCGCCAGGGCGCATGAACACCTCCTCGTTGAAGGCATCGCCGTAGAGGTCGGCGCGCGCGGCCATCGTCAGCGACGAGACCCGGACGGGGGCCACCCTTGGGATCGACCTGGTGGCATACATCCGGTAGGCGACCGCGATGCCGACCGCGACGACCGCCAACGCCAGGGTGGTGCTGACCCAGGCCGGGAGGGCGTGGGCGGATTCTTCGCGAGCTCCGACGACCGGCTCGAGCCAGTGCTGCAGGGTGCCGCCCACTGCGAACAGGCCGCCGGAGAACACCGACCCGACGGCAAGCAGGATCATCGGCCACGTCATCACGGCCGGCGCCTCGTGCGGATGGGTGCCCGGGGCCCAACGCTTTTCACCGAAGAAGGTCATCAGCATGACCCGCGTCATGTAGAACGCGGTGACGCCGGCACCCAGCAGCGCGGCCCCGCCCAGCAGGTAACCCCGGGTGTCGCCGGCGCCGAGCGCCGCCTCGATGATCTTGTCCTTGGAGAAGAAGCCCGCGAACGGCGGCACACCGATGATCGCCAGATATCCCAGCCCGAACGTGGCGAACGTGATCGGAAGCGCGGTGCGCAGACCACCATAACGGCGCATGTCCTGCTCTTCGTGCATTCCGTGGATCACCGCACCGGACCCGAGGAACAGGCCGGCCTTGAAGAAACCGTGGGTGAGCAGATGCATGATCGCGAAGGCATAGCCGGCCGGGCCCAAGCCGGCGGCCAGCACCATGTAGCCGATCTGGCTGATCGTCGATGCCGCCAGCGCACGTTTGATGTCGTCCTTGACACAGCCGATGATCGCCCCGAACAGCAGTGTGACCGCGCCGACGATGACCACGAGTAGCTGCGCGTTGGGCGCCAGGTTGTACAGCGGGTTTGACCGCACGATCAGGTACACCCCGGCGGTCACCATGGTGGCGGCGTGGATCAGGGCGGACACCGGAGTCGGGCCCTCCATCGCGTCGCCCAACCAGGCCTGCAGCGGAACCTGCGCGGACTTGGCACAGGCGCCCAGCAGTAACAGCAGCCCCATCGCGGTCAGCGCGCCACGACTGGCAGCCGGTGCCCCGGCGAACACTCCGGCATACGAGAGGGTGCCGAAGGTGCTGAACATCAGGAACATGCCCAGGGCAAGGCCGGCGTCGCCGACCCGGTTCATGACGAACGCCTTCTTGGCCGCCGTGGCCGCCGACGGCTTGTGGTACCAGAACCCGATCAGCAGGTAGGACGCCAGGCCGACGCCTTCCCAGCCCACGTAGAGCACCACGTAGTTGTCCGCGACGACCAGCAGCAGCATCGAGGCAAGAAACAGGTTGAGGTAGCCGAAGAACCGGCGGCGGTCCGGGTCGTCGGCCATGTACCCGACCGAATAGATGTGGATCAGCGATCCGACGCCGGTGATCAGCAGCACGAAGCAGATGGACAACTGGTCGATCTGCAGCCCGAAGTCGACCTGAAGCTGGCCGACCGGGATCCAGCTGAACACCTTCTGATGGATGACGCGATTGGCTTCGTCCCCGCCGAGCATGTCGGCGAGCAGCGTCACACCCACCCCGAACGCCGCGACGGCGGCGGCGCAGCCCAGCAGGTGGCCCCACGCGTCGGTGAGCCTGCCGCCGAACAGCAAGATTGCGGCACCGGCCAATGGCAGGGCCACGAGCAGCCAGGTGAAGTGAGTCATCTTGGCGTCTTTAGCCTTTGAGTAGGTTCGCGTCGTCGACTGACGCCGATTTACGGGCACGGAAAATCGTCATGATGATGGCCAGGCCGATGACGACTTCGCAGGCGGCCACCACCATCGTGAAGAATGCGATCATCTGCCCGTCCAGATGGCCGTGCATCCGCGCAAAGGTGACGAACGCGAGGTTGACGGCGTTGAGCATCAGCTCGACGCACATGAACATCACAATCGCGTTGCGGCGCATGAGCACTCCGGCGGCCCCGATGGTGAACAGCAATACCGAAAGATAAAGGTAGTTGGCCGGATTCAAGGGGTGCCGCCCTTAACCGCTTCGGGGGAGGGCGTCTCCTCGGCCTGGGCAAGCTCCGTGCCGTCCGCGCCGCGGGTGCGCAGCATGCGCGACACCGACAACCGCGAGTACGAGCCGTCCGGGAGCATCGCGGCCACGTCGACCGCGTTCTGGCGTGCATACACACCGGGGCTGGGCAGCGGGGTGGCGTGTCCGCCGGCCCGGAAGCGCTCCTGGGAGAGCTCCCGCTGTGTCTTGCGCCGCTCGAAACGCTCGCGGTGCGCCAGCACCATCGCCCCGACGGCGGCGGTGATCAGCAGCGCGCTGGTCAACTCGAAAGCCCACAGATAACGCGAGAAGATCAGTGCCGCCAGGCCTTCGACGTTGCCGTTGGCGTTGGCGGTGGTCAGCCCGGCGAAACCGCCGACGGCCACGTGGCCGATCGCGGCGATCAGCAGAACGCCGAACCCGACACCGGTCACCACCGCTGCGACGCGCTGCCCGCGCAGCGTCTCCTTCAGCGATTCCGCGGAATCGACGCCGATCAGCATCAGCACGAACAAGAACAGCATCATCACCGCGCCGGTGTAGACCACGACTTGAACGACACCCAAAAACAGCGCGTCCTGGACCATGTAGAACACCGCCAGGATGATCATCGTCATCGCCAGGAACATCGCCGAGTACACGGCGTTGACGGCCAGCACCACCCCCAGCGCGCCGATCACCGCCAGCGCACCCAACACCCAGAATGTCACCGCTTCACCCGTGGAGGTGCGAGTGATGGTGTCTTGCGCAAAATTATGCGCAAAATTATGCGCAATATTATGTGCAAAATTATGCGCAAAATTAGAGGCCAGATTCGAGGCCAGCACCGCGATCACTGGCCGCCTCCGCCGTTCTGGTTCTGGCGCAGGCCATTCGGAGTCACGTTGCCCTCGTAGTAGTCCTTGTCGCTGGCGCCCGCGGCCCTAGGGTGCGGCGGCGCGGTCATGTCGGACAGCAGCGGGGCGAGGAGCCGGTCCTTCTCGTAGATCAGGTCGGCGCGGTTGTCGTCGGCCATCTCGTAGTCATTGGTCATGGTCAGCGCCCGGGTCGGACAGGCCTCGATGCACAGGCCACAGCCGATGCAACGCAGGTAGTTGATCTGATACACCCGGCCGTAACGTTCCCCTGGCGAGAACCTGGCCTCGTCGGTGTTATCCGCGCCCTCGACATAGATGGCATCGGCCGGGCACGCCCAGGCACACAACTCGCAGCCGATGCATTTCTCCAGCCCGTCCGGGTACCGGTTGAGTTGATGACGGCCGTGGTAGCGCGGCGCTACCGGGCCCGGCTTCTCCGGGTACTCCTCGGTGATCGTCTTTTTGAACATCGAGCCAAACGTGACGCCGAAACCCGCGACGGCGTCCAAAAATTTAGCCACGTACTTTCTCCTTGCTGGCTTTCTCCTTGCTGGCTGTCTCCTTGCTGGCACCGGCTGACGGCGTCGAGAGCTCAGCCGGCAGCGGCGGTGTCGGGAATGCCGATGCGGTGCCGATACTTTCCGGGCTTTCGCGGCGCTGCTTGCGGAGCCGGCGCGCCAGCGCGCGCGCACCCGGTGCGCTGAACGGCCTGCGCAGCGACAGCACCAGCAGCACGGCGACGACGAGGCTGCAGATCGCAAGCACCGGGGTCCAATACTGGTAACCCTGGTTGCGCAGCGTGCGGATAACCGCCGCGATCATCACCCACACCAGTGCGACGGGGATCAGCAACTTCCAGCCCAGCGCCATGAACTGGTCATAGCGCAACCGGGGCAGGCTGGCGCGTAGCCAGAAGTAGATGAACAAAAAGCCCCACACCTTGGCGACGAACCAGATCAGCGGCCACCAGCCGGTGTTGGCTCCCGACCACATGTTCAGCGGCCAGGGAGCATGCCAGCCGCCGAGGAACATCGTCGCGGCCAACGCCGACACCGTCGTCATGTTGACGTATTCGGCAAGCATGAACATCGCGAACTTCAGCGACGAGTATTCGGTGTGGAAACCGGCGACCAGCTCACCCTCGGCTTCGGGCAAATCGAATGGTGCACGGTTGGTTTCACCCACCATGGAGATCAGATAGATGATGAACGAGGGGAGCAACAGAAAGACGTACCAGACGCCGTCTTGTGCGTTGACGATCTCCGACGTGGACATGGTGCCGGCTAAAAGGAACACCGTCGCGAACGACAGACCCATCGCGACCTCATACGAGATCACTTGAGCGGTGGACCGCACCCCGCCCAGCAGCGGGTAGGTGGAACCCGATGCCCAACCGCCGAGCACGATTCCGTACACGCCGATCGCCGACAGTCCCAAGATGAACAGCACCGCCACGGGAAGATCGGTGAGCTGCAATGGTGTGCGGTGGCCGAACACCGACACCTCGGGACCGAATGGGATGAATGCGAAGGCCGTGAACGCGGGGATCACCGAAAAGACCGGCGCCGCAAAGTACACGAACTTGTCGGTACCGCCGGGGGTGATGCTTTCCTTGAGCGCCAGCTTGATTCCGTCTGCCAGACTCTGCAGGGCACCTTTTGGGCCCACCCTGTTGGGGCCCGGGCGTAACTGCATCCGGCCCAGCAGCTTTCGTTCGGCCAGGATCGCCACCAGCACCGTCAACATCAGGAATGCGAAGATGGCCAGCGACTTGCCCAGCACCAGCCACCAGGTGTCGTGTCCGAAGCCAGTCATGCGTCCACTCCGATTTTCACGATGCTGCCGATGGTTACGCCCAACTGCTGGTGCACCGCCGAGCCCGGTGAGTTCAGCGGAAGCCACACCACCCGGTCGGGCATCTCGGTGACGTTGAGCGGCAGCGTGATTGATCCACGCGACGTGCTGACGGTGACCCCGTCGCCCTCGGCGGCGCCGATCTCGGCCGCGGTTTCGGCCGAAAGCCGCACCACAGGTGTGCGCGCGGTCCCGGCCAGATGCGGCTCCCCGTCCTGCAGCCGGCCGCTGTCCAGCAGCATCCGCCACCCGCTCAACACGGCCTCGCCCTGGCCCGGTTGGGCCGGCTCCGGGCTAGCGACCTGCGGGCCGGAGGCGTGCTTGCCGTCCCAACTGCCCAGCCCGGACATCTCCTCGCGAGCTGCCTCAACGGTTGTCACATTCAGGTAGACACCCATTTCGTCGGCCAGCGCGTCCAGCACCCGGTGGTCCGGTTGTCCGGCTTGCTGGGTGGTGCCGGACAACGCGGGGGCGAATTCCCGGTAGCGGCCTTCCCAGTTGACGAACGCGCCGGACTTCTGCGTCGTCGGTGCGACCGGAAAGACGACGTCGGCGCGTTCGGTGACGGCGCTGTGCCGCAACTCGAGGCTGACCACGAAGCCGGCGGCGTCCAGCGCGGCCAGCACCGCGTCCGGATCGGCGAAGTCGGCGGGTTCGACGCCGCCGACCAGCAGTGCGCCCAGGTCCCCTTCGGCGGCGGCGGCCACCATGCCGTCGGCATCACGCCCAGCGGCAGAAGGCAATTCGTCGACATGCCAAGCATCGGCGACCTGCGCGCGAGCGGCGTCGTCAGCAACAGGGCGGCCACCGGGAAGCAAGGTGGGCAGCGCGCCTACGTCCAGCGCGCCACGCTCCCCGGCCCGGCGCGGCACCCACACCAGCCGCGCTCCGGTGGCGTCGGCGAGCCGAGCTGCCGCCGACAATCCGCCGGGCGCGGTCGCCAAGCGTTCCCCGACCATGATGACGGCGCCCGGAGTGGACAGCAGATCCCCGACTTCACCGGTGGCCAGGCCGTCCAGCGTCGAAGCCTCGGCGCCGGGAGGGGTTTTGAGCAACCGACCGGACATCTTCTGTAGCGCGCGCGTGGCGAACGGGGCGACGGCGTAGACCGGAACACCGTGCTTGCGGGCCGCCTTGCGCAGCCGCAAGAACACAATGGGCGACTCGTCTTCCGGCTCGAACCCGACCAGCAACACCACCGGCGCCGATTCCAGATCGGAGTAGCTGACAGTGACCGGCCGGCCCGCGACGCGGGCAGCGAGGAAGTCGGTCTCCTCGGCCGAATGCGGGCGGGCGCGGAAGTCGATGTCGTTGGTGTCCAACACCATTCGGGCGAACTTCGAGTAAGCGTAGGCATCTTCCCAGGTCGCCCGGCCGCCGACCAGCACGCCGGTACGTCCCCGCGCCGCCTCGAGTCCCTGGGCCGCGGCCACCATCGCGTGCGACCAGGACGCCGGTTGCAGCGTTCCGTCGGCATCCCGGATCAGGGGTGTGGTGATCACGTTGGGCTGGGTGGTGTAGTTGAAGGCCCACCGGCCCTTGTCGCAGTTCCACTCCTCGTTGACTTCGGGGTCGTCGCCGGCCAGCCGGCGCAGCACCTTGCCGCGGCGGTGGTCGGTGCGCTGCGCGCATCCCGACGCGCAGTGCTCACACACGCTGGGGCTGGAGACCAGGTCGAAGGGGCGGGCCCGGAACCGGTAGGCCATCCCGGTCAGGGCACCCACCGGGCAGATCTGCACCGTGTTGCCTGAGAAGTAGGAGTCGAACGGCTCGTTGGCGTAAATGCCGACCTGCTGCAGGGCGCCCCGCTCCTGCATGTCGATGAACGGGTCTCCGGCGATCTGCTCGGAGAACCGCGTGCAGCGGGCACACAGGATGCAGCGCTCGCGGTCCAGCAGCACCTGAGACGAGATGTTGATCGGCTTGGCGAACGTGCGCTTGACGTCGGTGTAGCGAGAATCGGCGCGGCCGTTGGACATTGCCTGGTTCTGCAGCGGGCATTCACCGCCCTTGTCGCACATCGGGCAGTCCAGCGGATGGTTGATCAGGAGCAGCTCCATCACGCCGTGCTGGGCCCTGTCGGCGGCCGCCGACGTCAGCTGGGTGCGCACCACCATATCGTCGGTGGCCACGGTGGTGCACGACGCCATCGGTTTGCGCTGTCCCTCCACTTCGACCAGGCACTGCCGGCAGGCGCCGACGGGGTCCAGCAGCGGGTGGTCGCAGAACCGCGGGATCTGTACGCCCATCAATTCCGCGGCGCGGATCACCAGAGTTCCCTTGGGAACACTAATCTCGACGTCGTCGATGGTCAGCGTCACCATCTCCGGTGGGCTCACCTCATCGCCGGTCTGCGGTTTGGCCGCCTGCGTCACGCGTCACCTCCGTTGCGCGAAAGCATCGAGGCTCGGGGGTCGAACGGGCAACCGCCCCCCTCGACGTGGGCGACGTACTCGTCGCGGAAATGCTCGATCGACGACATCACCGGGCTGGCGGCGCCATCGCCCAACGCGCAGAACGACTTTCCCAGGATGGTGTCGGAGATATCGGACAGCTTGTCGATATCCTCGAGCGTGCCCTTGCCGGTTTCCAGCCGCTCATAGATCTTGTCCAGCCAGAACGTGCCCTCCCGGCACGGCGTGCATTTCCCGCACGATTCGTGTTTGTAGAACTCGGTCCAGCGGCGCACCGCACGCACCACACACGTTGTCTCGTCGAAGATTTCCAGCGCCTTGGTCCCCAGCATCGAGCCGGCGGCGCCCACGCCCTCGTAGTCCAGCGGCACATCGAGGTGCTCGTCGGTGAGTAGCGGGGTCGAGGACCCGCCGGGTGTCCAGAACTTGAGCCGGTGCCCGTCGCGCACACCGCCGGCGTAAGAGAGCAACTCGCGCAACGTGATTCCCAGCGGTGCCTCATATTGGCCGGGACGGGTGACGTGCCCGGACAGGGAATACAGGGTGAAGCCAGGCGATTTCTCGCTGCCCATCGACCGGAACCATTCGAACCCGTTGAGGATGATCGACGGCACGCTGGCGATGGTCTCGACGTTGTTGATCACCGTGGGGCAGCCGTAAAGCCCGGCTACCGCGGGGAACGGGGGCCGCAGTCGGGGCTGGCCGCGGCGGCCCTCCAGGGAGTCGAGCAGTGCGGTCTCCTCGCCGCAGATGTAAGCGCCCGCTCCGGCGTGCACGACCAACTCCAGGTCGTAGCCGGACCCGGCGATGTCGCGACCCAGGTAACCGGCGGCGTAGGCCTCGGCGACCGCGTTCTGCAGGCGGCGCAGCACCGGCAGCACCTCACCGCGCACGTAGATGAACGCGTGGCTGGCCCGGATCGCGTAGGAGGCGATGATGACACCCTCGACGAGCAGATGCGGTGTCGCCAGCATCAGCGGGATGTCTTTGCACGTACCAGGTTCCGACTCGTCTGCGTTGACCACCAGGTAGTG
>DASZLQ010000165.1:0-27867 GCA_035552295.1 Mycobacterium sp.
CTCGGCGCCGAAGCCCAGTCCACGCTTGCCGACCCGCTCGTAGATGATCTTCTCCAAGCCGGCGAACGCACCCGCGACGATGAACAGCACGTTGGTGGTGTCGATCTGGATGAACTCTTGGTGCGGGTGCTTGCGGCCACCCTGCGGGGGAACCGACGCCTGAGTGCCCTCGAGGATTTTCAGCAGGGCCTGCTGCACGCCCTCACCGGAGACGTCGCGAGTGATCGACGGGTTCTCACTCTTGCGCGCGATCTTGTCGACCTCGTCGATGTAGATGATGCCGGTCTCGGCGCGCTTGACGTCGTAGTCGGCAGCCTGGATGAGTTTGAGCAAGATGTTCTCGACATCCTCACCCACATAACCGGCCTCGGTCAGCGCAGTGGCGTCGGCGATGGCGAACGGCACGTTGAGCATCTTCGCCAGCGTCTGGGCCAGGTAGGTCTTGCCGCAGCCGGTGGGTCCGAGCATCAAGATGTTGGATTTGGTCAGCTCAACCGGCTCGTACCGGGAGTCACGACCCTTCTCGCCTGCTTGGATCCGCTTGTAGTGGTTGTAAACGGCGACCGCCAGCGTCCGCTTGGCCGTGTCCTGCCCGATGACGTATCCCTCCAGGAACTCCCGGATCTCAGCGGGCTTGGGCAGTTCGTCGAGCTTGACGTCGTCGGCGTCGGCGAGTTCCTCTTCGATGATCTCGTTACACAGATCGATGCACTCATCGCAGATGTACACACCGGGGCCAGCAATGAGTTTCTTGACTTGCTTCTGGCTCTTCCCGCAGAACGAGCACTTCAGCAAGTCACCGCCGTCTCCGATGCGCGCCATGGTGCTGAGGGCCTACTTCCTGTTCGCCGTTCGTCGTGCCGTGCCGCATGTAATCCCCGACGCTACCCGCTTGCTCGCGCCCCACGCGACCGTTAGCGCCGAATCGCGTCGGTGGTATTCATGCCTGTCCGTCTGAATGAAACATATAGCCCGACGGCGCCAGTTACTCGCGAAAGACGCGCGGAACGTGTCTTTGGCGTGTCGCGGTCGTTACCCGACCGAGGCTTGTACGCCCCCGAACCCGTGGTTTTGGCGGACCACCAGGCAGCCCACCCTACAGTGGCGGTGTGGGCTTGGCTCTGTCCGGCGAATCCGTGCTGATCAGTGATGGCGGCCTGGCCACCGAGCTGGAAGCGCGCGGTCACGACCTGTCCGACCCGCTGTGGTCGGCGCGGCTGCTGGCCGACGACCCGCAACAGATCGTCGCGGTGCACGCCGCGTACTTTCGCGCCGGCGCCACGATCGCGACCACCGCCAGCTACCAGGCATCGTTCGAAGGCTTTGCGGCCCGAGGGATCGCTCGAGACGAGGCCATCGCGCTGCTGCGCCGTAGCGTCGAACTCGCCAAGGCCGCCCGTGCCGCAGCCGACGCTGGAGACCTGTGCGTGGCCGCCTCGGTCGGACCCTACGGCGCGGCGCTGGCCGACGGGTCCGAATATCGCGGCCGCTATGGCCTGTCCGTCGCGGCGTTGACGCGCTGGCATCGTCCCCGGCTGGAGGTTCTGGCCGATGCCGGCGCAGACGTGCTCGCTCTGGAAACGATGCCCGATGTCGACGAGGCCGAAGCTCTGGTCAACCTGGTGCGCTCGCTCGGTGTGCCGGCCTGGCTTAGCTACACCATCGACGGAATCCGGACCCGCGCCGGACAACCGCTGGCCGAGGCGTTCGCGGTGGCCGCGGGGGTCGACGAGATCGTCGCGGTCGGCGTCAATTGCTGCGCGCCCGACGACGTGCTGCCCGCGATCAGCATGGCGAACGTCGGCAAGCCGGTGATTGTCTACCCGAACAGCGGTGAGCGTTGGGACGTCCGCCGCCGCGCCTGGACCGGTTCGTCGCGGTTCAGCGCGCAGCTCGCGACGCAGTGGGTCGAGGCGGGCGCCCGCATCGTCGGCGGATGCTGCCGGGTGGGGCCGACGGACATCGCCGAACTTCGCCGAGCGTGTAATCAGGGCGAGAAATCAGCCAAAAACCCGCCCTGAGTGCACGTTCGGCAAAACGTCAGGCGGTCTGCGCGGAGAGTTTCCGGTACTCCAGAACGGTGTCGATGATCCCGTAGTCCTTGGCGTCTTCCGCGGTCAGGATCTTGTCCCGGTCGGTGTCCTTACGGATCACCGAGGCGTCCTTGCCGGTGTGCCGCGCCAGCGTGGTCTCCATCAGCGTGCGCATCCGCTCGATCTCGGCGGCCTGGATCTCCAGATCGGAGAACTGGCCCTGGATCACGCCGGACAGCGACGGCTGGTGAATCAGCACACGCGCGTTGGGCAGCGCCATCCGCTTACCCGGCGTACCGGCGGCCAGCAGCACCGCCGCCGCCGACGCGGCCTGACCCAGACACACCGTCTGGATGTCGGCGCGCACGTACTGCATGGTGTCGTAGATCGCCATCAGTGAGGTAAAACCGCCACCGGGGGAGTTGATGTACATGGTGATGTCGCGGTCGGGATCCAGTGACTCCAGCACCAGCAGCTGCGCCATGATGTCGTTGGCCGACGCGTCATCGACCTGGACGCCGAGGAAGATGATGCGTTCCTCGAACAGCTTGTTGTAGGGATTGGATTCCTTGACGCCGAAGCTGGAGTGCTCGATGAACGACGGCAGGATGTAGCGCGCCTGAGGTTGGATCTGGGGATTCATTGGGCTTCTCCATTGAGGTGTGCGGCGCGGGTGATGATGTGGTCGACGAAACCGTATTCCAGGGCTTCTGGGGCGGTGAACCAGCGATCGCGGTCGGAGTCGGCGATGATCCGCTCGATCGGCTGGCCGGTGAATTCGGCGATCAACCGGAACATCTCCTGCTTGATGACGGTGAACTGCTCGGCTTGGATCGCGATGTCGGCAGCGCTACCTGTCACCCCGCCCAGCGGCTGGTGCATCAGGATGCGGGCGTGCGGCAGCGAGTAGCGCTTGCCCTGGGCGCCCGCGGCGAGCAGGAACTGGCCCATCGAGGCCGCCATGCCCATCGCGTAGGTGGCGATGTCGCAGGGCGCCAGCACCATGGTGTCGTAGATCGCCATCCCGGCGCTGATCGATCCGCCGGGTGAGTTGATGTACAGCGAAATGTCCTTGGTGGAGTCTTCGGCCGCGAGCAGCAGAATCTGTGCGCACAGCCGATTGGCGATCTCGTCGTTCACCTCCGAACCCAGGAAGATGATCCGCTCGGAGAGCAAGCGCTCATAGACCGAGTCCGTGAGGTTGAGACCCTGCGAGTTCGAACGCATGTCAGTCACGACTGGGTTACCTGCTTTCTCGAAATCCGTATGCACCGACACTAACCAACCGAGCCCACTGTTTGGCGGCCGCGCACCCCCTGAAACGGGCGCGTTCGCTCACAGCGTCATTTCGCGGCGTCGTCGGACGCCTCGGGCGCCTCGACGTCGCCGCCCTCATCGGCCTCGTCGGCTTCCTCGCCCGCCTCGGCGGCCTGGCCGCGCTTGCCGAAGAACTCACTGGTGTCGACCGCGTTGCCCTCGGTATCGCTGACCGTCGCCGCCTCGACCGCCGCGGCGATGGCCAGCCCGCGCCGCACATCGGCGAACATGGCCGGCAGCTGGTTGTTCTCCTGGAGGTAGGCAAACAGCTGCTGCGGCTCGATGCCGTATTGCCGCGATGTCATCACCAGTCGTTCGGTCAGGTCGTCCTGCCCGACCTGGACCTCCAAGTCGTCGGCCAGCGCATCCAATACCAGCTGCCGCTGGACATCCTTCTCTGCGGCGTCGCGCGTCTCGGCCTCGAACTCCTCGCGCGACTTGCCTTGAGTGGCGAGCACCTCGTCCAACTTGGCTTGGTCGTGGTCGAGACCGTGCAACGCGCCGTGCATCGCGCTATCGAACTGGGCCTGGACGACCGCGTCGGGCAGCGGCACGTCGACCTGCCCGAGCAGCGCGTCCATCGTGGCATTGCGAATCTGATCCGCCTGCTGGGCGCGCTTGAGCTGGCTTACCTGGTCGCGGAGGTTGGACCGCAGCTCGTCAATGGTGTCGAACTCACTTGCCAATTGGGCGAATTCATCGTCGGGCTCCGGCAGTTCGCGTTCCTTGATCGCCCTGACGGTGGCGGTGACCTGCGCGTCCTGCCCGGCATGTTCGCCGGTCGCCAACTTCGCGGTGAACTCCCGAGACTCATCGACGGACAAACCGATGAGTGCCTCGTCGAGACCCGCGATGAGCCGACCGGAGCCGACCTCATGGGACAGTCCCTGCGCGGCCGCGCTCGGCACGTCCTTGCCGTCGACAGTCGCCGACAAATCGATCGAAACGAAGTCACCATCGGCCACCGGCCGATCCACCCCGGTCAGGGTTCCGAACCGGGCGCGCAACGACTGCAGTTCGGCGTCGACGTCGTCGTCGCTGACCTCGATCGGGTCCACCGAGACCTTCAGCGCACTCAGGTCCGGAAGGGTGATCTCGGGGCGGACGTCGACCTCAGCGGTGAAGGCCAGCTCCTGGCCGTACTCCTTCTTGGTCACCTCGATGTCGGGCTGGCCGAGCGGATGGACTTCCGACTCCGCGACCGCCTGCCCATACCGCGCGGGCAGCGCCTCGTTGACGACCTGATCGAGCATCGCCTCCCGGCCGAAACGGGCCTCCAACAACTTCGCCGGCGCCTTACCGGGCCGGAATCCGGGCAGCCGCACCTGCCTGGCCAGCTCCTTGTAAGCCCGCTGGAAATCGGGCTCGAGTTCAGTGAACGGCACCTCCACATTGATGCGCACCCGGGTGGGGCTCAACTGCTCGACACTGCTCTTCACGGGGTGTGCTCCTCGGTGGTCGTTACTGGCGGGCTGGTCGGGGTGACAGGATTTGAACCTGCGGCCTTCCGCTCCCAAAGCGGATGCGCTACCAAGCTGCGCTACACCCCGCGCTGACCTCGCGATCCTACGGCCCGACAGCACTGGCTTCGCAGCGACCTAACACACCTCACGCAGCGGTCACAGAACCGCTTCGATTAGATTTGATGTTCGTCGCCGGATACAGTCGCGCTCGACTAATAAATGCGGGCGTAGCTCAATGGTAGAGCCCTAGTCTTCCAAACTAGCTACGCGGGTTCGATTCCCGTCGCCCGCTCGGGCTAGGCACCTGCTCGACAGAAAGGCGCCATGAGCGACGTCGATATCAAGGGCTCATGCGCGTCGAACTTCGTCGGAGTACGCGACGCGTTCGCGCGTAACTTCGCGCTGCGCCACGAGGTCGGCGCGGCCGTTGCCGTGTGGGTCGACGGCGACCTCGTCGTCAACCTGTGGGGCGGCTCGGCCGACGCAGCGAGCACCCGCCCGTGGCAGCAGGACACCCTCACCACAGTGCTCTCCGGCACCAAGGGCCTCTCGGCCACCTGCGTCCATCAGCTTGCCGACCGCGGTGCGTTGGACCTGCAGGCGCCCGTAGCGCGCTATTGGCCCGAGTTCGCGCAGGCGGGCAAGCAAGACATCACCTTGGCCATGGTGATGGGCCACCGATCCGGCGTGATCGGGCCGCGCACCCGAATGGGCTGGGAAAGGGTCGCCGACTGGGACTTCGTCTGTGCACAGCTGGCTGCCGCCGAGCCGTGGTGGGAGCCGGGCACCGCCCAGGGCTACCACATGACCACCTTCGGTTTCATCGTCGGCGAGGTGTTCCGCCGGGTCACCGGTCGCACGATCGGTCAGTACCTGCGCACCGAGATCGCCGAGCCTTTCGGCGCCGACGTCCACATCGGCTTGTCCCCCGCCGAACAACGTCGCTGCGCCGAGCGGGTGAACAAGCCGCACGCGC
Source organism: Mycobacterium sp. (assembly GCA_035552295.1). Taxonomy (GTDB): domain Bacteria; phylum Actinomycetota; class Actinomycetes; order Mycobacteriales; family Mycobacteriaceae; genus Mycobacterium. The sequence goes on from DASZLQ010000165.1 coordinate 5,790, forward strand.
GAGACCTGTTGGCCGACGTGCAAGCCCCCGGTTATCCGAGCAGCCTGGCCGAACACCCCAAAGCGGGATTGTCGATCTCGATGGGTTTCGCGCCCGACGATGAACTCGCCTCCCACGACCTGCAGCTGTGGCGCCAGCTCGAGTTCCCCGGCACCAATGGTCAGGTGTCGGCACTGGGATTGGCGACGTTCTATAACGCGCTGGCCCAGGAGAAGCTGCTTAGCCGGGAACACATGGACCTGGTCCGCGTGTGCCAGGGCGGCGATGAGACCGATCTGGTACTCGGACCCCGGGTCGCCGATCACGGGTGGGGCCTGGGCTACATGCTCAACCAGCGCGGTGTGAACGGGCCCAACCGGCGGATCTTCGGCCATGGCGGGCTGGGTGGCTCATTCGGGTTCGTCGATCTGGAACACCGAATCGGCTACGCGTATGTGGCGAATCGCTTCGACGCGACGAAGTCCAACGCGGACCCCCGCAGCCTCGCGCTGAGCAACGAGGTCTACGCCGCGCTGGGAGTCACCTCGGCCTGACCGAGAAAAATTGGCGGGTGCGAGCCACCCAGTGGCGGCTCGCACCCCGAGTTCAATCGAACAGTTCTGCGGTTAGCGCTGCCAGGGGTTCGGCTGCCAAGGTCCGCCGGGTCCAGGGTGGTCATGGTCCCAACCCGGCCCGCCTGGGTGGTCGCGGTCCCATCCAGGCCCGCCTGGCTGGTCGCGGTCCCAACCGCCCGGCCCCGGCCCACCGCGCCAGTCATGGCAGTTGTTCCAGTCCCAGTTGTTGCCCCAGCCCGGGTCCCAAAATTCACCTGGGCACCATTGCGGGAAGGGGCCGGGTTGTGCTTGCGCGTCAGTTGCGACGCCCACACCCATCAGACCCAAGCCAGCGGCCCCAGCGAAAATCGTTGCAGCTAAACGTGGAATAATTTTCACGTTACTACTTGTACCCAAGCAATCTGAATCCGAATCTGTAGACGCCAGCGTTTCTTCCTGCCAGTTTCCTGTCAATTTGTGCGTTCCGCCAACGACTTTGGAGTTCGAGGTATTAGACGCGCGCTTAGTTACAGCTGACATGTCGGGCACCAGAACACATTTCGGCCCTCCAGCACTGCCGTACGGATCGGGTCCCCCGACACCCGGCACGGCTCGCCGGCGCGCCGGTAAACATAAGTGCGGGGCCGCCCGGCCCGGTATGACGGCGGACCGTGGTCGTGTTCGGGCAGCACCACGATGATCTTCCCGCGGCGCAGGCCTACCTTCATCAGCGCTACCAGATCGGTCCACGCCGCGCCGAACTCAGTATCGCTGATCTTCTGGCCGGGCCGGAACGGGTCGATGCGGTGGCGGAACAGCAACTCGCTGCGGTAAACATTACCAACGCCGGCGATGACCGTCTGATCCATCAACAACGCGCCAATAGGCCTGCGGGACTTCGCAATCCGGGTCCAAGCCCAGGACGGGTCGGCGTCGGCACGCAGCGGATCGGGCCCGAGCTTGGCGATCACATCGGCGACCTGTGCTTCGTCGACCAGCTCGCACACCGTCGGGCCACGCAAGTCGGTGCCGGAGCCGGCGCCGACCATGCGCATCCGCACCTGTCCCACCGCTTCTGGAAGCGTGCCGTCGTCGGGACGTTCCCATTCGGTGAAGGTGCCGTAGAGACCGAGGTGCACGTGCACGATCGGGCCGCCGGCGTAGTGGTGAAACAGGTGCTTGCCCCACGCGCTGGCGCGGCGCAGCACCCGGCCGTCCACCACGGCCGCCGAATCTGCGAATCGGCCCTGCGGGCTGGACACCGCGACCGGTGCTCGGCCGAATCGACGCTGGTGCAGCCGGGCCAGCCGGTGCAGCGTATGCCCTTCGGGCACGGGACTCCCTCAGCCCTGGGCGCCGGGCACCGGCGGCGCTTGGTGAGTGCGTTCGTACTCGGCGAGAATGTCGATACGCCGTTGGTGGCGTTCGGCTTTCGACCATGGGGTGGTCACGAAGGCGTCCACGATGGCCAACGCCTCGGCAACGGTGTGCATGCGGCCGCCGATGCCGATCAACTGCGCGTTGTTGTGTTCCCGGGCCAGCGTCGCGGTCTCGACGCTCCACGCCAACGCGCAGCGTGCTCCGGGGACCTTGTTGGCGGCGATCTGCTCGCCGTTGCCCGATCCGCCCAGCACGATGCCCAGGCTGTCGGGGTCGGCCACCGTGCGCGTTGCGGCGGCGATGCAAAACGCCGGGTAGTCGTCGTCGGGGTCGTAAGTGAAGGCACCGCAGTCAATCGGCTCGTGTCCGGACTTCTTGAGGTGCTCGCTGATCTGTTGTTTGAGCTCGAATCCCGCATGGTCAGAGCCGAGGTAGACGCGCATGCCCGCAATCCTTACCCGGCCGAAGTCAGCGGCGCAACGCGATCAGTCGAATTCGGGCCGCTCGGTGCGGGTCCGCTTGAGCTCAAAGAAGTGTGGGTAGGACGCGAAGGTCACCGAAGCGTCCCACAGCTTGCCGGCCTCCTCGCCGCGCGGGATCTTCGACAGGACCGGACCGAAGAACGCCACACCGTTGACGTGGATGGTCGGCGTGCCGACATCGTCACCGACCGCGTCCATCCCGGCGTGGTGACTCTTGCGCAGCGCGTCGTCGTAGGCGTCGCTGTCCGCGGCCTTTGCCAGCTCCGCAGGCAGACCCGCGTCGGCCAGCGACAGCTCGATGACCTCTTCGAGGTCTTTGTTGTCCTCGTTGTGAATCCGAGTACCCATCGCGGCGTACAGCGGGTCCAAAACGGCCGCCCCGTGGGCCTGCTCGGCGGCGATCGCCACCCGCACCGGCCCCCAGGCCTTCTTCATGTTTTCGCGATATTGCTCGGGCAGGTCTTCGCGGTTCTCGTTGAGTATCGCGAGGCTCATGACGTGGAAGTTCACCTCGATATCGCGAACCTTCTCCACCTCGAGGATCCAGCGCGACGTGATCCAGCACCACGGGCACAGCGGATCGAACCAGAAATCGGCTTGGTTTTTCACGGGGGCCTTCTCGGGCATTGCGCAGTCCTCTCGTCAACGGTTAGAACACCGTTCAGCACAACCGTAGTCGGCACGCGCCTGTTCCCGCTCTGCGCCGCCGGCCCCGCACGCTTTAAGTTGGACGCGTGGCCCTTCCTAACCTCACCCGGGACCAGGCCGTCGAACGCGCCGCCCTGATCACCGTCGACAGCTACCAGATCAACCTCGATCTCACCCACGGCTCCGGCGCCCCCGGCGAACGAACTTTCCGGTCCACCACCACCGTGGTGTTCGACGCGCTCGCCGGCGCCGACACGGTCATCGACATCGTCGCCGACAATATCCACAGCGCTACCCTCAACGGCCGCGAGCTGGACGTTTCCGGATACGACGAATCGACTGGCATCCCGCTGCGCGGACTGGCCGACCGGAATGTCGTCGTCGTCGACGCCGGCTGCCGCTACTCCAACACCGGCGAGGGACTGCATCGCTTCGTCGACCCGGTGGACGACGAGACGTACCTGTACTCGCAATTCGAAACCGCCGACGCCAAGCGAATGTTCGCCTGCTTCGACCAGCCCGACCTCAAGGCGACGTTCGCCGTGCAGGTGACCGCGCCCACGCATTGGAAGGTGATTTCCAACGGCGCGACGACCAGCGCGGAGAACGGCGTACATTCCTTCGCCACCACTCTGCGGATGAGCACCTATCTGGTGGCGTTGATCGCCGGGCCGTATGCCGAGTGGAAAGACGCCTACACCGACGAACACGGCGAGATCCCGCTGGGCATCTACTGCCGGGCCTCGCTGGCGCAACACATGGACGCCGAGCGGTTGTTCACCCAGACCAAGCAGGGCTTCGGCTTCTACCACAAGAACTTTGGCCTGCCGTATGCATTCGGCAAGTACGACCAGCTGTTCGTACCCGAGTTCAACGCCGGCGCAATGGAAAACGCCGGCGCGGTGACGTTCCTCGAGGACTATGTCTTTCGGAGCAAGGTCACCAGGGCCTCGTACGAGCGGCGCGCCGAGACGGTGCTGCATGAGATGGCGCACATGTGGTTCGGCGACCTGGTCACCATGACCTGGTGGGACGACCTGTGGCTGAACGAGTCGTTCGCGACGTTCGCATCCGTGCTTTGCCAAAGCGAGGCCACCGAATTCACCGAGGCCTGGACGACGTTCGCGACTGTCGAAAAATCATGGGCGTACCGCCAAGACCAGCTGCCGTCGACGCACCCGATCGCCGCGGAAATCCCCGACCTGGCCGCGGTCGAGGTGAACTTCGACGGAATTACTTACGCCAAGGGTGCTTCGGTGCTCAAGCAGCTGGTTGCCTACGTCGGGCTGGAGCACTTCCTGGCCGGGCTGCGCGACTACTTCCGTACCCATGCGTACGGCAATGCGACGTTCGACGATCTGTTGGCCGCGCTGGAGAAAGCGTCCGGCCGCGACCTGTCGAACTGGGGCCAGCAGTGGCTGAAAACCACTGGGCTGAATACGCTGCGAGCAGATTTCGACATTGACGCCGACGGCAAGTTCACCCGGTTCGTTGTGCAGCAGAGCGGCGCCGCGCCGGGTGCCGGTGAGACGCGGGTGCACCGGCTGGCGATCGGCATTTATGACGATGACGGGGCCGGCAAGCTGCTGCGGGTACACCGCGGGGAACTCGACGTCGACGGCCCAGAGACGGAAGTCCCTGCGCTGGTTGGTGTTTCGCGCGGCAAGCTGATTCTGGTCAACGACGACGACCTCACCTACTGCTCGCTGCGGCTGGACGCGCAGTCGCTACTGACCGCGCTGGAACGGATCGCCGACATCACCGAGCCGCTGCCACGCACGCTGGTGTGGTCGGCGGCGTGGGAAATGACCCGCGAGGCCGAGCTACGAGCGCGTGACTTCGTGGCACTGGTATCGCGCGGCGTCCACGCCGAAACCGAGGTCGCGGTGTTGCAGCGGCTGCTGCTGCAGGCGCAGACGGCGCTGGCCTCCTATGCAGAGCCGGCCTGGGCCCGCGAGCATGGCTGGCCGCAGTTCGCCGACCGACTGCTGGAATTGGCCCGCGGCGCGCAGCCTGGATCGGATCAACAGCTCGCCTTCCTCAACGCGCTTTGCGCGTCGGTGCTGTCCACCCGGCACATCGTGACGCTGGCCGACCTGCTCGATCACGACCCCTCCGAATTGGGGCTCGCGGGCCTGGAGATCGACACCGACCTGCGCTGGCGAATCGTGACCGCCTTGGCCACCGCCGGCGAAATCGACGCCGACGGGCCGGCGACACCGTTCATCGACGCCGAAGTTCAGCGTGACCCCACCGCGGCCGGCAAGCGCCACGGCGCACAGGCCGCAGCGGCCCGGCCTCAACCGCAGGTCAAGGAGGAGGCCTGGACCGCGGTGGTCGAGGACGACACGCTGCCCAACATCGTCGGACGGTCGATCATCGCGGGCATCGCCGCACCGGGACAGGATGAGCTGCTCGAGCCGTTCACCGAGCGTTACTTCGACGCCATCCCGGGAGTCTGGACGCGACGATCCAGTGAAGTCGCCCAAACGGTGGTGATCGGGCTATATCCACACCGGGATATCAGCGAGGCCGGTGTGGCGGCGGCCGATCAGTTCCTGGATGCCCCGGAGTCCGAGGTCCAGCCACCTCTGCGCCGGCTGGTGCTAGAAGGCCAGGCGGGGGTCAAGCGGTCATTGAAGGCCCGCCGGTTCGACAGTTCCGCTGGCTAGCGCCTCGCGAGCTGGGGGTACCTCCCGCTTGCGAGCGAGCGTGTCTGCACATCGACACGCCGCGATTCCCGGCATTTCGCGCACGCTCGCGAGGCCCCGGAAGACCTGGGGCCCCGATCAGGCTGGTGAAATCCCGGCGCTGAGCACGCGGATCGCGCTGATCAGCCCGTCGACCAGGTGCCCCTGCTCGAAGGCTGAGGAAGCGGCGGCTACCCCCAGCGGTGCGGCCGACTCGGCACCGCGTCCGCGGACCTGCGCGCCATAGACGACCTCGATGGCGGACTGACCGGGCGAGACGGCGAGCAATACCGCGTTGTTCGGCGTGGGCACCTTGGCCAGAATTTCGCGGGCCCGCGCGGCGGTGTCGCTGCCCAGGTCGCCGAGGTAGATGGCGAATCGCGCCATGGAAGACCGCGAAGCGTATTTCAGCGCGTCGTCGATGGCAACGAGGTCTTTGATCGGAAACGGGTAGTGCACGGAGACGTCTCCGGGCTCGGTAACCCCCGAGATGCGTCCACTGGTGGTGATCACCGAGCCCTTGGGCAGCTCGGCGGGTTCGATCGTCGCTAACTCACCACGTGCCACTGGCGCCACCCCCAACTGAGAACTCCGATGTGTGATGCCCGCCGTGCGCTCCGCCGACGGCCTCGTCGGTGGCGGCCCACAGGATGGGCGGATGTGTCCACGGCTCCGACATCTTGTAGGTCTTGGGGTGTGGTCCCTTGTGCGACCAGATCAGCACCGCCAACACGGCCACCAGCAACAACGGGATCCCGATAAAGAACAGGTGGATCTGCACAACGCTCACGCCGCAAACCGTATCCCACGGCGCGATCCACCGGCGCACTTGGACACAGGATTGATTCCTATGCGGCGCCTTCACCGAGGTATCGGGCCCAGGCGGGATCCAATTCCTTGACCGTGGACAGCAGTCGCCAGTGCTGTCCCGTCGGCGGCACCGGAGCACGTCGTAGTGCCCAGCCGAGTTCGGCGAGCAGCTTGTCGCCCTTGCGGTGATTGCATGTCGAGCAACATGCGACGCAGTTTTCCCAGGAGTGGTCACCGCCGCGGCTGCGCGGCCGCACATGGTCGACGGTGTCGGCCTTCGCCCCGCAATAGGCGCAGCAGAAACGGTCGCGGTGCATGAGCGCGGCGCGGGTCATCGGGACGCGGGCGCGGTACGGGACCCGGACGTAGGTCCGCAGCTGGATTACCGACGGAACCACGATTGACCTGGTCGCCGAGTGGATGACCGGCCCGGCCGGATCGTGGTGCACCACGTCGGCCTTGCCGCAGATCACCATGACGATCGCGCGCCGCATCGGCAGCGCGGTCAGCGGCTCGTAGGTGGAATTCAGCAGCAGCACCCGCCGGCGACTCCAGATCGATGCGCTCTCGTGGCGCGTGGGCGGGCGGGTGTCGACGCTGCGCAGAGATGGCGCGGTTGAGGGCCCGGTTAACCCTGCCGCGGCACCGGAACTGCGGTGGCTGCGGCGTCTCTTACCATGCGCCATTGATCCTCCGCGGAACAGTCCACCATGATTCGCCGCCAAACGCACCCTCATTGCAGGTGCGTGCCGTGTCGAACCGGTGAATAGCAGGCCTGGCTTGGCCGTTGTTGAAGCCCGCCTGACGTTGCTGCCCCGGCGATACACCACAATGGGAAGTGATGGATCAGGTGAGTTTCTACGACGCTATTGGCGGTGCCGAGACCTTCAATGCGATCGTGTCGCGCTTTTACGCACAGGTGCCCGAGGACGAGATTCTGCGTGAGCTGTATCCCGCAGACGACCTGGCCGCCGCCGAAGAACGGTTGCGCATGTTCCTCGAGCAGTACTGGGGTGGTCCGCGAACCTACTCCGACCGGCGCGGCCATCCACGGCTACGGATGCGTCACGCCCCGTTCCGCATCACTCCCATCGAGCGCGATGCCTGGCTGCGGTGCATGCATACCGCAGTCGCATCCATTGACTCGCAGACCCTCGACGACGAGCACCGGCGCGAGTTGCTCGACTATCTGGAAATGGCTGCCCACTCACTCGTCAACTCTTCGTTTTGATGTCGGCCCACGAGACTAAGCGGGTTGGAATGGACTCCAAGCCGTGGTGGTCAAGCGCGGTTTTCTATCAGGTGTATCCACGGTCGTTCGCGGACAGCGACGGTGACGGGGTCGGCGACCTGGACGGCTTGACGGCCCGGCTGGGGCACCTGGAGCAGTTGGGGGTGGACGCGATTTGGCTCAATCCGGTCACCGTCTCGCCGATGGCCGACCACGGCTACGACGTCGCCGATCCTCGTGACATCGATCCGCTGTTCGGCGGGATGGCCGCGATCGAACGGCTGATCGCCGCGGCTCACCAGCGGGGCATGAAGATCACCATGGACGTGGTGCCCAACCACACCAGTTCGGCGCACTTGTGGTTCCAGGCGGCACTGGCCGCGGGCCCAGGCACCGACGCGCGGGAACGCTATTTCTTCCGCGACGGGCGAGGCGCCGCAGGAGAGCTGCCGCCGAACAACTGGACGTCGGTGTTCGGCGGTTCGGCCTGGACTCGGGTGATCGAACCGGACGGCAATCCCGGCCAGTGGTATCTCCACCTCTTTGACGCCGAGCAGCCGGATCTGAATTGGGAGCATCCGGATGTCTTTGACGACTTCGAGAAGACGTTGCGCTTCTGGCTGGAACGCGGCGTGGACGGGTTCCGCATCGACGTGGCGCACGGGATGGCTAAGCCGGCCGGCCTGCCGGACTCGCCGGACGTGGAGGCCAAGGTGTTGCACCACACCGACGACGACCCGCGCTTCAACCACCCGAGTGTGCACGAGATTCACCGTGACATCCGCAGGGTCGTCAACGACTATCCCGCGGCAGTGACCGTCGGCGAGGTTTGGGTCACCGATAACGTCCGCTGGGCCGAGTATCTGCGGCCCGACGAACTGCATCTCGGCTTCAATTTCCGGCTGACGAAGATCGACTTCGACGCAGCCGAAATCCGCGAAGCGATCCAGAACTCGTTGGCGGCGACGGCCCTCGAAAATGCCATCCCGACCTGGACGCTGTCCAACCACGACGTGGGCCGCGAGGTGACCCGCTACGGCGGCGGCGAGATCGGGCTGCGCCGGGCGTGGGCCATGGCGATGGTGATGCTCGCCCTACCGGGCGCGGTGTTCATCTACAACGGCGAGGAACTCGGCCTGCCCGATGTCGAGCTGCCCGACGAGGTGCTGCAGGACCCGACGTGGGAACGCTCGGGGCATACCGAACGCGGCCGCGATAAGTGCCGGGTTCCGTTGCCGTGGTCGGGTGACACTCCCCCGTTCGGGTTCTCGACGAATGCCGACACCTGGTTGCCGATGCCGGCGCAGTGGGCGGCGCTGACCGTCGAAAAGCAGAGCGCGGATCCCGGCTCGACCCTGTCGTTCTTCCGGAAGGCACTCGAATTGCGCAGGGAGCGTGCCGGATTCGATGGCGACGGGATCGAGTGGCTGACCGCCCCCCGCGATGCGCTGATCTTCCGGCGCGGCGGCGCGGGTCTGGTGTGTGCGCTGAACGCCGGGCGCCGCCCGATGGCTTTGCCACCGGGCGAACTCATCTTGGCCAGCGCGCCGCTGGAAGGCGGCAAGTTGCCGCCCGACAGCGCGACCTGGGTGGTCTGAGGGCGCCGCTCGCCGATCGAACGTTGAATTCACCGGCGAGTGCCCGGTAGTAGCCTTTATGAGCAGCTCGGGAAGGGGGTGCGATGTTCGTCGACACTGGTTTGTTGGACTCCGTAGCAAACGAGTCCCACAGCGCGCACCGGCACGCCGACGACACTGGGAAGCACCTTTCACGGGGGCCGCTCCGGGCCGGCATCTTTGGTGATTTCGCGGCGGCGCACTCGTGTCGCGAGGCTGTCAGTGCGGCCCACGCTCACCCCGCCAAAACCCTGAAGGCTGCCACGGAGTTCACAGACATGGATGAGCGCGGCGCCGCGAAACCGGGGTCGGTGCGATGCAGCTGCGCTACATAAGCATGGCGGCGCTAATCGCCGAAGCCGGCGGTGATCCCTGGGCGATCAACGAAAGCCTGCAAGCCGGCCGCCCCGCCCAGATCTCCGACCTGGCACAGGCGTTCCACGCTGCAGGCCGGTGCACCACCGAGTCCAGCAATGCATTCGACGAAGCCCGTCGCCGCTTCGAGGCGTCCTGGAATCGGGAAAATGGCGAGAATCCGATCAATGACTCCGCCGAGGTGCAGCGGGTGACCAAGACATTGGGTGCGCAGTCCTTGCAGCTGCCCAAGATCGGGGCCGACCTGGAAAACATCGCCGCCGCCCTGGCCGAATCACAGCGAACCGGCGCGGTGCTGATCTCGACCCTGGAGGGTCAGCTACAGCAGCTCGACAATGAGATCGGCCAAGCGGTGGAAGAGGAGAAAGACGTCCACCTCACCGCGGGATATAGGCGTGCGCTGGATGCGCTGATCTCTAGTCTTGAGCAGCAAGCCATCGACGACACCAAATCAGCACAGGGCCAGCTCGAGTCGCTACGCAACGGTTACTCGGACTACTTGCAGAAATCACTGGCCACGCTTCGCACCGACGGGTACGACCCAGCGCTAGTCCTCGGCGACTTGAAGAACAAGGCGCCCGTGGTCGAGCCGGTTGACTTCAAGACCGGCGGAGGGTCGACGGCCGAGGATCTCGACCGGAGGCGTGCGTCGGAGGAAGCGTTCAAGCAGGTGTTTGGTCGACCGCCGACCAGTCCTATTGACTGGGAAACGGCTGAAGCGCTCAATCCGAACAGCTACGACCCCAAATACCAGGGCGTCAAACCGGAGATCCGCGTTGTGAGGATTCGTCCGGTACCGGGGCAAGGACTGGTCCGTAGCTCGCAATACATCGAACAACGAGATGTGACGAGCGGTCCGGGGACGCGAGACTTCGGCGACGGCCGAACAGCTAACCCAAATTTCGATCCCGAGAATGCAAGGGTCACAACATACGTCGACTATGAGAACGGCATCGTTGTAATGCGACAGAATCCATCAGTTCAATTGAATGAAAATGGTGGACCTGGGGCAGTCAAAGTCGGCGTTCCCGACGGACGCGTATGGCAAAACCCGGACGGATCAGTCCGTATCCAGTACAGTGCCGCAAATCCATTCGCGCCAGATATCGCAAGACACCCACCTGGCCCGTTGGCAAATAATCCGATAACGGTAAATGGTGATCTGGTGTTCACACCCGGCGCTCAGGGCGTTCACGTCGATGGGACACGGACGGATTATCCGTCGCTGGAGGTCTACCAAGATCTGCCAAACGGGCAATCGCGGACGGTGTTGATCGACCCGGCGCAGTCCGGAAGCTCGTTGGGGCCGGCAACAAATCTGCAGAGTCATCACGAAATTGGCTCAGGTGGGCTGGCCTTCCGGGCGTTCACTGAGTGGAATTACCAATACGATGTACCCGGCAACGACAAACCGTCCACTGGGTTCGGTCCGGAGACGCGCCCTCCGGCCGTCCCTCCCACGCCGGTTCCGGCTGGAACGACCGAAGCGTAACCGGGAAAATCAGACGTTGGGAGGTGCTGTGTCAGTTGTTGTCCGTTTGCGCGATTTAGACACCCATTCTTGGGCGGTCGCAACCTGGTCGGCACCGTTTGTCGCTCCAGTGCTCGTGGACATGGTCATGGTCACTTTCTGGATCCTCGGCAAGTGGTGGCGCGATAGCCTCAACGAATTCACACTATTCGTCACGGCAGTAATCATTGACACCATAGTATTCATGGCGGTTGCAACGCTGATGGTGAGGTCGCGCTCGGCCCCGGTCCGGGGATTCTCGGTCTGTATCGCGGGCACGTCCACGACGATTCTCGTCGGAGGGGTCGCATTCGCATTACTCATGTTAAAAGGCTAAAGACGGATGGATCAAAGCCGCCGAATAGAGCAATCGTCGGAATCGCCAAGGCATGGTCCAGGCCCAGTCCGTTTCGTAGCAGTAACTCTAAATATTTTAATTCTGCTAGGACCTATGATCACTGTGTTGCTCTCGACGCTGCGAGGTGCTGAGTATTTATTCTGGTATCTGGCGACTAATCTCGCGGTATCAATCGCGTTTATCGCCTTACGCGGCACATGGCGTGAGATTGGGCGCGGAATGCTGATAGCTTGGCTATCGATGCCCGTTGGCTTGATCGTAATTGTTGGGGGATTCGCGTTAGGGCATGTGATCGTAGGCGGCTAGTACCCACCGCCGCCGCAGAGGATCGCTTCAGGCCGCTCAGCGCAGCACTAATGCCGAATGGCCGCGACGCCGGTGCACCGAGCCGAACCGGGCGTCGAGACGCAACCACGCCGGCAAAATCCGGACCCGGATGATTTCGTCGGTGTCGATCGCATCCGGTGACTGCGGCAGAAAGCCCATTGCGGTCAAAGCGAACACGCAGCGCATCGGTAGCCCCACGCTGACGTCGGCAGAGCTGACCCGAATGACCTCCTGATCGAGCAGCGAAACCGGCGGACCGTGGGAACTGCTGTGTTCCTTGGCAAGTCGCGCGCCACGTTGCGCCAGGTCCAGCATCACCCGGGCCGGTACGTCATCGAGGTGGGTGAAGCCGGATTCCGGAGGCAACGCAGTTCGCCATGCCGAATCCATGGCGAAGCCCGGATCGACATAGCCCGAGGCGTCCATCGCAGACAGACCGCGCGCCAACCCGTCTGCACCGACGGTCAAATCCCCCGGATTCACCTTGCCCACCACCACCCGGCTGGCCAGCACATCGAAACCCGTTGCCACCCATGCCGTTAGTAATCCGGCGGATCGGGCGCGGAGCCGAATGACCGCGGCGTCGTCAAGCCGCATCGCGTGGTCGACGAACGCAGCCAGATCCGCGCGGTGGGCATCCCTAAGTTCTGGGCCCAGCCACAGTCCACGCTCAGCTACCGCACCCAACGTTGCAGATACTCCCGTTGCTGTGGTGAGAGCCGCGCCAGCCGCTGCTCCTCGATATGCACCGCGGCCAGCTGCGACTCGGCGACGACGGCAGGTTTGGACTCGGGACCGGCGTTGACCGAACGCACCTCGTACCCGAGCGTGAAGTCGACTGCCCGCAGTCGCTTGGTCCAAATGGCCACCTGCAGAGGCGAATCGGCCAGCCGCAGCTGATCCTTATAAGTGACCCGGACGTCAGCGATCAGCAGGCCAATGGTGGTGATGTCAGCCGCGAAAGGCTCCTTGAGGAATGGGACCCGCGCCTCCTCGAGGATGGTGACCATGGTGGCGTGGTTGATGTGTTGGTACATGTCGATGTCCGACCAGCGCACCTGCACGGGCGCGACGAATCCAACGCTCAACTTGACGATCCCTTACCGCTGGTGCGGGTCATGCGGCGAATCTGCCGCGCGGCCACCGACAGTGTCGCGAGATCCTTTGCGCCGCTTTCTTGGATCTCTATGAGTATCCGCCTGGCCCGCTCCACCCGGGAAGCGCTGATGTGTTCCCACTCCGCGATCTTCTCTTCACCGCTTTCATCGGGCTCTCCGACGGCAAGCACATCGAAGCACAATGACCGCACCGAGGAGTAGATATCGTCACGAATCGCCAAGCGCGCCAACGCATGCCAGCGGTCGTTTCGGGGTAGCTCGGACACCGCGGTCAGCAGACCGTCAGTACCAAGCCGATCCATCAGGCCGAAATAAGTATCTGCGACTTCGGCGGTGTCGGTCTCGATGATATCGGCGATGTCGATGATGTCGAGCAGGCTATAGCGATACAGGCCGACCGCGACCCGGTAGGCGAGGTCTTTCGGTGCACCCTGCGATGCGAATTCCGCGGCTTCCTTTTCGACGATCGCCTTGTCGTCACCGCGCAACCACTCCGACATTCGCGGCGTCAGCGCTTTCACCTTGGCGGCGAATCGATTGATCTCGGCACCGACCGCCAACGGTTGCGGACGATAGTTGAGCAGCCAGCGCCCGGCGCGGTCGATCAGCCGACGGGTATCGAGCGTCATCCGGTCGGACACCGCGACAGGCATGCTTGCCGCGCGGATCCGCCGCCAGACATGACCCACACCGAAGATGGCGTCGGTAGCGACATAGGTGCGTATCGCGTCGATCGGCCCGACGCCGACGTCTTCGCTGATGCGGAAGGCATAGCTGATGCCGGCGGTGTCCACCAGATCGTTGATCAACATGGTGGTGACGATTTCCCGGCGCAGCTGATGCGTGCGGATCTCGGGGGTGAACCGATCCCGCAGCGGCGCCGGGAAGTATTGCGGCACCCTGGACGCAAACACATCCTGTTCCGGCAGTTCGGTGGTCAGCATTTCCTCTTTAAGTCCCAGCTTGACGTGCGCCATCAGCGTTGAGAGCTCGGGAGAGGTGAGCCCGATTCCGGCGTCGGTACGCCGGTGAATTTCCTTCTCCGACGGCAGAGCTTCCAATTCGCGGTTGACTCCGCGTTCCTCCACCAGGTACTTGATCTGCATTGCGTGCACCGGGAGCAGGCTGGCCGCGTTGGCGCGGCTGGTGCCGATCAAATCGTTTTGGTCCTCGTTGTCGGTGAGCACCAATTGCGCGACCTCGTCGGTCATCGACTCGAGCAGTTGTTTGCGCTCGCCGGCCTTGACCTTGCCGGCGGTGACCAGCGAGTCGATCAGGATCTTGATGTTGACCTCGTGGTCGGAACAGTCCACGCCGGCGGAGTTGTCCATCGCGTCGGTATTGATGCGCCCACCCGCCAGGTCGAATTCGACGCGGCCCAATGCGGTCACGCCGAGGTTGCCGCCTTCGCCGATAACCTTGGCGCGCACCTGGTTTGCGTTGATCCGCACCGGATCGTTGGCGCGGTCACCGACATCGGCATCGGACTCGGTTTCGGCCTTGATGTAGGTGCCGATGCCGCCGTTGAACAGCAGATCCACCGGCGCTTGCAGAATCGCCTTGATCAGGTTGGGCGGGGCCATTTCGGTGACCCCGTCTTCGGCCGAGCCGTCGATGCCCAGGGCGTCGCGCACCTGCGGGCTGACCGGGATGGCCTTCTGCTCGCGGCTGTACACCCCACCGCCCTCGCTGATCAACGACTGGTCGTAGTCGTCCCAGCTGGACCGCGGCAGGTCGAACATCCGCTGGCGTTCTCGCCACGAAGCCGCGGCGTCTGGGTCCGGGTCGAGGAAGACGTGCCGGTGATCGAAGGCGGCGAGCAGCCGGATGTGCTTGCTCAGCAGCATGCCGTTACCGAACACGTCGCCGCTCATGTCGCCGATGCCGACGACGGTGAAGTCCTCGGTCTGGGTGTCGACTCCCATTTCCCGGAAGTGACGCTTCACCGCCTCCCACGCGCCCTTGGCGGTGATGCCCATGGCCTTGTGGTCGTAACCCACCGATCCCCCGGACGCGAACGCGTCACCCAGCCAGAAGCCGTAGGACTTGGCGACACCGTTGGCGATGTCGGAGAAGGTGGCGGTGCCTTTGTCGGCGGCCACCACCAGGTAGGCGTCGTCGCCGTCGCGCCTTATCACCTCCGGTGGCGCGCTGACCTTTCCGGTCAAGTGGTCGACATTGTCGGTGACGTCGAGCAACCCGGAGATGAAGAGCTGGTAGCAGGCCACGCCTTCGGCGCGTAGCGCATCGCGGTCGCCGGCGGCGTCACCGGTCGGCAGCGGCGGGCGCTTGAGGACGAACCCGCCCTTGGCCCCGACCGGCACGATGACGGCGTTCTTCACCGCTTGCGCCTTGACCAGGCCCAGGATTTCGGTGCGGAAGTCATCCCGGCGGTCCGACCAGCGCAGGCCGCCGCGGGCCACCGGTCCGAACCTCAGGTGCACGCCTTCCACGCGCGGCGAATACACGGAAATCTCGAACTTGGGGCGCGGCAGCGGCAGCTCTTCGATCAGTTGGGCGTCGAGCTTGATCGCCAAAACGTTGCGGGCACGGGCCGAACCCTCCCGAGTCACAAAGTAATTGGTTCGCAACGTGGCCTGCACCAGCGACGCGAAGCCACGCAGAATACGGTCGGTGTCCAGACCTACCAGCGCATCGATGTCCGCAGCCACCGCGGCGGCGGCCGCTTGCGCATCGCGGCTCGTCTTCGATCCCGACGCGCGGGGATCGAAGAGCGCCTCGAACAACACGACCAGTGACCGGACGGTGGAGGGGTGGTCGTTGAGCACCGTTTCGATGTGGGATTGGCTATAGGGAAAGTTCGCCTGCCGTAGGTATTTCGCGTAGGCGCGCATCAGCACGACCTGCTGCCACGTCAGCCGCGCGCGCATCACCAACTCGTTGAACCGGTCGATCTCCACGCGGCCCTGCCAAATCGCGGTGACCGCGTCGGCAAATCGCTCTGCCATCGCGTCCCGTTCGGCTGTCGTCGACGCCAGCGGGATGGTCGGGTGCGGTGAGATCTTGAACTGATAGATCCACACCGGCAGTCCGTCCGGCCGAGTGACGGTGAACGGTCGCTCCTCGAGCACCACCACGCCCATGCTTTGCAGCATCGGGAGCAGCTGGCTCAACGAGGCGCTGTGTCCCCCCAGGAACCACGTCAGCTGGGCGAGCCCATCCTCACCGCGATCGGAGAACACCAGCTTGACCGAATCGTCGGTCAGCTCATTGATGATCGCGATGTGTTCGATGGCGTCGCCGGGGGTAATGGCCTGTTTGTAGGCCTCGGAGAATGCGGCCGCGTAATGCTCGGCATCGTCGGGCGTGACGGAGCCGGTCCCCGCGGCGCCGATGAGCCGGTCGCCCCAGGTTCGCGCGGCTTCGCTGAGCAGCGCCTGGATCCGGACCCGGTTGGCCTCGGAGATGTCCACCGGAGCGGCGTTTTCGGGCAGCCGCACCATGAAATGCATGAGGGCCCAGGGTGATTCACTGACGCGGGCGGTGAATTCCAGTCTCGTGCCACCAAACTCGCGAACCAGGATGTCCTCGATCTGCAATCGCACCGCCGTGGTGTAGCGATCGCGGGGCACATAGACCAGGCAGGACACGAAGTACTGCAGCCGGTCTGCGCGCAGGAACAACAACGCGCGTCGCTGGGACGCCAGATCCACCACGGCCTTGGCCATCGCGAAAAGCCGTTCGCCGCTCAGCGCGAAGAGCTCGGGGCGCGGGACGGTCTGAATGACGTCGAGCAGGAGCTGGCCGGGGTGGACGGGGTCGCGGTCGGCCATCGTGAGTGCCTCGCGGACCCGGTTACAGATTGTCGGGATCTCCAGGACGTCTGCATTCATCGCAGCGACGGTGAATAGGCCAACGAAACGGTGTTCGACGACACCGCCGTCGACGTATTCGCGAACCGCGATGGCGTATGGGTATGCGCCGTAGCGCAGGTAGCTGCCGACGACAGATTGGGCCAACACCAACAGTTTGTCGTCGTCGGTCAACCGGGGGCGGGAACCGGTGCGGGTGCGCAGGACACCGAGTCCGGGTGACCCGTCGCCGGAGACCAGACCGTCATGCACCCGGCACCGCTGGTAGCCCAGCAGCAGGAAATTGCCGTCTGCCAGCCAGCGCAACAATGCCGCGACATCGTTGCGGTCCGGCGCCGAGAATTGATCGTGCGCGTTGGCTTCGACATCCGCGGCGACGTCGCAAAGGGTGGCGATCAGCGCTGCCGCATCGGTGGCGACCCGCTGGACGTCGCCCAGGACCTTCGGCAACAGCCTCTCGACCTCGGCGAGGGCCTTGCTGTCGACCGAAAGGGGCAGCTGCATGTGCATCCAGGCCTCGCCGACGTATTGCGGCGCATCGCGTGCCTTGGGCTCGACGCTGAGCAACTCCCCCGTCGGGCTCCGATGCACCTCGAACACCGGCGTCATCAGTGCGGCGTAGGTGACTCCGAGCCGGTGCAGCAAAACCGTGACGGAATCCATCAGCATGCCGCCGTGATCGGTGACCACCTGCAGCGCGGGCCCGAATCCAGCGGGATCGTCGGCGCGATAGACGCCGACGCAGCTTTCACCGTGGGGACGGTGCTGTCCGAGTCGATAGTGTGCGCCCAGCATGGCTGGGGTCACCAATGAGGCGGCGTCGGTCAGTTCGATCGGCCCGGTGAGCGCGGCCGGCGACTCCTCGTCGTGCGGGCCGCGATAGCTCTCGATGTAGGCCCTCGAGATCCAGTCAGGGATGTCCTGAGCGTTGGTGAACGTGGTCCAGGGCTTGAGATCCTGTTTCGCTCCGGGATCGATCGCCATACCGATTGCTCCCAACTCGCGAGGCGCTATGCCCAGTTCAGCACAGCTGACCTTAGTCGCGTGTCAGCTTGCGGTGGGTCACTCGATGCGGCCGGGCGGCTTCCACGCCGAGCCTCTCCACTTTGTTCTCCTCATACGCACCGAAGTTGCCCTCGAACCAGAACCACTTTGCCTCGTTGTCGTCGTCGCCCTCCCACGCCAGGATGTGCGTGCACGTCCGGTCCAGGAACCAGCGGTCGTGCGAAATCACCACCGCGCAACCGGGGAATTTCTCCAGCGCGTTTTCCAGCGAACTCAGTGTCTCGACGTCCAGGTCGTTGGTCGGTTCGTCCAGCAGAATCAGGTTGCCACCCTGCTTGAGCGTCAGCGCGAGGTTGAGCCGGTTGCGTTCGCCGCCGGACAGCACACCGGCCGGCTTCTGCTGGTCGGGGCCCTTGAATCCGAACGCCGACACGTACGCCCGCGACGGCACCTCGCTCTGGCCGACGACGATGTGGTCCAGCCCGTCGGAGACGACTTCCCACACGGTCTTCTTCGGATCGATGCCCGCGCGGCTCTGGTCGACGTAGCTCAGCTTGACCGTCTCTCCGACCTTGACGCTGCCACTGTCCGGCTGCTCGAGCCCGACGATGGTTTTGAACAACGTGGTCTTGCCGACGCCGTTGGGACCGATGACGCCGACGATGCCGTTGCGGGGCAGGGTGAAGGACAGATCCTTGATCAGGGTGCGGCCGTCGTAGCCCTTGTCGAGGTGATCGACCGCGACGACCACGTTGCCCAGCCGTGGCCCGACGGGAATCTGGATCTCCTCGAAATCGAGTTTGCGTGTTTTCTCCGCCTCGGCGGCCATCTCCTCATAACGCTGCAGGCGCGCCTTGCCTTTGGCTTGACGGGCTTTGGCCCCGGACCGGACCCAGGCCAGCTCCTCGGTCAACCGCTTGTGCAGCTTGGCGTCCTTGCGTCCCTGCACCGCCAGCCGCTCGGCCTTTTTCTCCAGGTAGGTCGAGTAGTTGCCTTCGTACGGATACGCGCGTCCGCGGTCGAGTTCCAGAATCCATTCGGCGACGTTGTCCAGGAAGTAGCGGTCGTGGGTGACGGCCAAGATCGCCCCCGGGTAGGCGGCCAGGTGTTGTTCGAGCCACTGCACGCTTTCGGCGTCCAGGTGGTTGGTGGGCTCGTCGAGCAGCAGCAGGTCGGGTTTGGACAGCAGCAGTTTGCACAGCGCCACCCGGCGTCGCTCACCGCCGGACAAATTCGTCACCGGTTCCTCCGGCGCTGGGCAGCGCAGCGCGTCCATGGCCTGCTCCAGCTGTGAGTCGAGGTCCCACGCGTCGGCGTGGTCCAGTTCCTCTTGCAGCCGGCCCATTTCTTCCATCAACTCGTCGGAGTAGTCGGTGGCCATCAATTCGGCGACCTGGTTGAAACGGTCGAGCTTGACCTTGATGTCGCCCAGGCCCTCTTCCACGTTGCCGCGAACGGTTTTCTCCTCGTTCAACGGCGGCTCCTGTAGCAGGATGCCGACCGTGGCGTCGTTGGCCAGGAAGGCGTCGCCGTTGTTCGGCTTATCCAGACCGGCCATGATCCGCAAGACGCTCGACTTACCGGCCCCATTGGCGCCGACGACACCGATCTTGGCTCCTGGGAAGAAGCTCAACGTGACGTCGTCCAGGATCACCTTGTCGCCGTGCGCCTTGCGGACCTTCTTCATCGTGTAGATGAACTCAGCCATGCCGCTGATTTGCCTTTCTGGTCTTGCAGAATTACCTCGCGGACCATCCTAGGCATCGCCCAGCAGCTCGAATCGGGCCCCTAAGCCCGCAGCTAAGCCGACAGGGGTAGCGGGCCGGGGCCGTGGGCATCGCCAGACGGGGCCTGCTCGTCGTTGGCAGGGTCGTTGGCAGCGGAGTCGTCATCGGCAGCTCCGCCGGTGCCGACGACCGCCGCGGCCGGGTGGTCCGCGTCGGGGCCGGTGTAGCCGGGCTTCTCGATGCGCACGATCGCGCGCGACAGGTCCGGGCCGACCGAGGTCGCGCGCATCTCCAGTGACGAGCGTCGATTGCCGTCCCGGTCCTCGTATTCGCTGGTGTAGACGTGACCCACCGCGATCACCGGTGCGCCCCTGCCCAATGCGGCGCCTACGCCGGTGACCAGTTTTCCCCAGCAGTTAACGGTGATGAACAGCGAGTTTCCCGGCTCCCAGCTGCCGTCGCCGGTCCGGCGGCGCGAATTGCTGGCCACCCGGAATTTGATGACCTCCTGATTACCGACCTTGCGGCGCTGAGGGTCGTTGACGATGTGACCGACGACGGTAAGCGGGGTTTCGAACATTGGCTCAATTCCTTTCCTAGGTTGCGCTCGTGGGTTGCGCTCGTGCTGGTGCTCATTCAGCTCGACATCGCCGACACATCGCCCCGGTGCCTGTCGTGTTGACGCAACCCTGTGGAGAAATGCCCGACTGTGGAAAGGGGCGGCGATAGCCGCCGGCCTAGCGCGGTCCCGGCGTTTCGCGCCGCGCCAGTTCGGCCAGCATCGCGTTGTAGGCGGTCAGCTCGGCGTCATGGTTGCGTTCGGCCGCCCGGTCGAGCCGCCGCGCCGTGCGCTCATCGCTGCGCGCCCACTGGACGAGCAGCGCGATCATGACGATCACCAGGGGCAGTTCTCCTGCCGCCCAGGCGATTCCGCCGCCCAATCGCTGGTCACCCAGCAAATCGGCGTGCCACGGAAGACCTAGCGACCGGTAGTAGGCGGCGCCGAGCACGGTTCGGGTGCCCATCAGCTCCACGCCGAAGAAGGCGTGCATTGGCAGCGAGGCGAACACCACGGCCACCTTCGCCAGCGGCGGGATCGGCCGCGGCGTCGGGTCCACTCCGATCACGACCCAGTAGAACAGGTAACCGCTGATGAGAAAGTGCAGGTTCATCGCCATATGGCCGGCGTGACTGCTCACCGTGGTGTCGAAAAGGCTCGAGAAGTACAGCCCGTAGAACCCCGCGACGAACAGCACGGTGGCGACCACCGGGTTGGTCAGCAGCCGCGACAACCGGCTGTGCAGTGCGGCCAATATCCATTCCCGCATACCTGGCGGGTCATCGCGAGCGGCGGCGGGCAGCGCCCGTAACGCCAAGCTGACCGGCGCGCCCAGCACCAGCAAAATTGGGACCAGCATCGACAGGCCCATGTGGGCAACCATGTGCATGCTGAACATCGCGGGCATGTAGCGGCCCACCCCCGACGACGTCACGAACAGCAACGCCAGGCAGCCGAGCAGCCAGCCCACAATCCGCCCAGGCGGCCAGCGGTCGCCGCGGCGGCGCAGCCGCACCACGCCCGCCACATACAGACCGGCCAGGACGATGGCGGCCGTGCCGAAGATGAGGTCGAAGCGCCAGTCGAACAAGATGCGGGCCAGGGTGGGCGGTCCCTCGAGGTTGTAGCCGATCTCGGCTTCGGGAATCGAGGGCAACCGGAGCGGCGGTGGCGGCGGTGGGGTACGGCCCAGCCCGACGGCGACACCGAAGGTCAGACCGAACACGACCGCCTCGGTCAGCGCCAGCCGGATCAAGACACCGCGTGGCACCGAAACCGTGACAGGACTCGGATCTGCTTGCAGCTCAGCAACTCCGGCGCGCCGCTGGCGCCAGCCGACGAAACCGAGCACGCACAGCGCGACGAACTTGGCCACCACCAGCCGCCCGTAACCGGTAGTAAGCAAGTCGGAAAGCGTAACCCGCACCAGGGCGTTGACCAAACCGCTCAGCGCCATCGCCACCCAGCACCACAGCGCAATCGCCGAGAAGCGCCGTGCCGCCAGGCCGGTGTGTTCACGGCCGCGCAGCGCGTGGGTCAGCAGGGCCAGCAGGCCACCCGCCCACAGAGTGGCGGCGACGAGGTGGATCAGCAGGCTGTTGGTGGCCAGGTCGTGTGAACCGCCCGCCGACGAGTGGCCGGTCAGACCGAGCGGAAGCAGCGTCACCAACGACCCGGCGAGCAGCGGCGGCGTCCAGGACCAGCGCAACACCGACAGACTGGCCAGCATCACCGTCGCGGCCAAGAACGCGGTCCAGCGCCACGCGGACGCGGTATAGATCAGGTCGGCCAACCGCCAGATCGTCACCGGGTTGAGGTGGTCGACCAACGGGTGTCCGGACACATCGGAAATGGTCAGCGGGACCAGCAGGGCCGC
>DASZLQ010000166.1:0-3402 GCA_035552295.1 Mycobacterium sp.
CTCCACAAGGTCACCCGTGAACACTACGGCCCGGCCATCGTCACCGTCTGCGGGGCCAGGCGCTATCACGACCAAGTCCGAAGTGGTGTGGCCACCGCCCAGGTAGGCGATCGTTGCACTGCGGTCGCCGAGATTGATGACTGCGTCGTACACCCCGTGATATGGCGGCCGCAACGCCGCAATCGCGCGGTCGATTTCCGTGACGTCCGCACCGTAGTGCAGGGCGTCGTCGCGAATCTGACCGGTGGCCGACGACAGGTATTCGACAACCTCTGGTGCGCAGTAGATCTCGGCCCCGGCAAACATCGAGGAACCCAGGACGTGATCGAAGTGCTTGTGTGTCAACACAATATGCGTGACCGGGCATCCAGCGAGCTGCTGAACGTCGGCGTCGATCGCGGCGGCTTCGGTGAGCGTGGTACCGGCGTCGACAAGCAGTGCTCCCGAACGGCCACGCACCAGCCCGATCGTGACATCGCAGAACGGCAGCCGACAGCGGTACGCATTGTCGGTCAAATGCTCCCACGCGAAATGCACAAACAGGACGGTAACGCGCCGGACGGCGCTGAAAAAGTGGTCTCAGGCCGGCTGCAGCGCGGCTGCGCCGTACCACCGGCAAGCGAGCAATGCGAGTTCGACATCGACCCGGTCGTCGATCGGCCGTCCACGCGTGCCGACCGCTCGCTCCACACCGGACTTAACGGTGCTGAGATCGGGGTTGGGTTCTCCTGCCGCGGCTTTGTAGCCCGAACCGAAACGCAGGAATTCCCGCAGAGTGTTCCGCAGGCGAGCGTCGTCATCGGTGTCGGAAGCCAACGGACCGAGGATGTCAGCCACCCATTCGCGGATCTCATCGACCGCTGCGGCAAATAGCGCCGGGGCAATGATGCCGGGATCGGTCGCGGCGACCAGCACCCTTGGGTGGCGGCTGCGAGCAAGCCCGGCTGCCCGCGCGCGTTGCGCCTGGCGATGTGAGCGGCGGAATCCTTTGACGCCAGAGCCCATAGCCCCGATGGCGATATTTGGCGCGTCCGGCCGTGCGCGTACAAAGTCGCGGATTTTCGTGACGACGTCGCTCGGCGGTGAGCGGTACGGCAACCAGGCCCACGCGCTGGTCGGTTCGGCAGCGGCTAACAGTGCGCTTGCCGAAGTGTCGACGGTCTTTGCCAGGTCGCAGATGAACTTTTGCAGGCGCGCGAACTCGTCCCCCAGTGTCTCAACGTCCGGATACCACGCGATGAGCGCGAGGTGCTGCCCGCTCAGTGGATAAGCGACCGCCGTGGAAGCAGCATCGACGTCGACCAATGTGTCATCCTCGAGCAGGTCTCGAACGTACATTTCGCGAGCCGTACTTCGATTCTCCAGCAGCAGCTTGCGCTCGCCGTGATAGACCGCAAGGGCCTGCAGCTCCACCGTGTCGACATACTTCAACAACGCCCAACTCGATCATCCGCTCATCGTTGGGAAGCTCGGCAACGTTGTGTTCGAGCGCGGCGCATATAGCGGTGCTGGTCTCGGTGGCCCGCTCGCTGAGCCGAGCGGCGACTGCGGCGATATCGCTATCCAAGTCGACCCTCGCCGTCGGCGTGCGCTGCGGTCATCCCATGACCGTAGATCCCGGCAGGCCCCGGACGTAGCGACAACGCCGGTTCGTGTTCGGCGAAATCTGTCGGAAATAGTTGACATGTCAGGAATTCCCGACATATGGTGTCAACCGTGGCTGCTTGTGACCGGATCTTTCTCGCTCTGGCCAACCCGGTGCGGCGCGAATTGCTGGAGATCCTCACCCGACAGCAACTGTCTGCGGGGGAACTCAGCGACCGGTTCGAGCTCAGTCGCCCCGCCGTCGCCGAGCACCTCAAGGTGTTGCGCGAAGCCGGGCTGGTAGCAGACGAGCCGCAGGGCCGCCATCGCATCTACCGCCTGACCGCAGAACCGCTCGCGGAGCTCGGTCAGTGGCTGCATCCATTCGAGAAGTTCTGGCGCGGACGGCTGGCCGTGCTCGCCGAGACAGCAGAGGAGCTGGAATGACCGAGACATCAACGCCTGCGACTATCCGCGTCGACCAATTCGTGGCGGCTCCGCCGGCCAAGGTGTGGCGGTTGCTGACCGAACCCGAGCTGATGCGACTCTGGTGGGCCGAGGGCCAGGTGGCTGCGGTGGTCGGCCACCAATTCACCCTGGATATGCCAGGCTACGGAAAACAACGCTGCAAGGTGCTCGAGGTCGATCCACCGCACCGCTTCGTCTACACATTCACCTCAGCGTGGACGCTGGCCTGGAGCCTTGAGCAGGAAGGCACTGGCACCCGAGTCTTCTTGGAGCACAGCGGCTTTGATCTGGAAGACACGCGGATGGCAGACGCTTTCAATCGCATGGGGCCCGGGTGGCGCGACGTCGTTCTCCCCCGCCTTGCCGACACTGCTGCGCAGGCCTAACACGATGCGCGCAATCGTCATCACCAAGCATGGTGACCCATCGGTGTTGCAGCTCCAGCAGCGGCCGGATCCCGCCCCGCCTGGCCCCGGTCAACTACGTGTCGCGGTGCGCGCAGCGGGAGTGAACTTCGCCGATCACCTCGCCCGCGTCGGCCTGTATCCGGACGCGCCGAAACTCCCGGCGGTGGTTGGCTACGAAGTCGCCGGGACCGTCGAGGACGTCGGCGACGGCGTGAATCCGGGCCGCGTCGGCGAACGGGTATTGGCTGGAACACGATTCGGTGGCTACGCCGAGATCGTCAACGTCGTGGCCACCGACTCCGTGGCGATCCCCGACGCACTGAGCTTCGAGCAGGGCGCCGCGGTACCCGTCAACTACGCGACCGCGTGGGCGGCGCTGCACGGCTATGGGTCCCTGCGCGCCGGCGAGCGGGTGCTGATTCACGCGGCGGCAGGCGGTGTCGGGATCGCGGCCATCCAATTCGCGAAGGCCGCGGGGGCCGAAGTGCACGGCACCGCGTCGCCCGGTAAACACCAGAAGCTCGCTGAGTTGGGCGTGGACCGCGCGATTGACTACCGCCGCGACGGCTGGTGGAAAGGCCTCGGCCCCTACGATGTGGTCTTGGATGCCCTCGGCGGAACGTCGCTGCGGCGGTCGTACAACCTGCTGCGTCCCGGCGGAAGGCTTGTCGGATATGGCGTTTCGGCGTTGCAGCAGGGTGAGAAACGCTCGCTGCGCAGGGCGGCTCCACATGCACTGTCGATGCTGCGTGGCTTCAACCTGCTCAGCCAGCTCGAGGACTCGAAAGCCGTGATCGGCCTGAACATGCTGCGACTGTGGGACGACCGCGGCACGCTGGAGCCCTGGATCACTCCGCTGACCCGGGCGCTGCACGACGGCACGATCTCGCCGATCGTGCATGCCGCCGTTCCCTTCGCCGAAGCGCCCGAGGCGCATCGGATT
>DASZLQ010000167.1:0-20583 GCA_035552295.1 Mycobacterium sp.
CAGATGTACGACCAGGACCATGCGGCAACCGCGCTCATGCTCCAACGAACCCGCCGATAACCACGACGTCGACCCGAGGCGCTGCCACTCAATGACCCCTGCGTCAGTCCGATGATCGTAGGGTTGGTGCCGTGTTATCCATCGGGTCGCTGGTCTGTGGTTATCGCATCCAGCGGGTGCTGGGCACCGGCGGCATGGGCGCGGTGTATTTAGCCGCCGACCCGGGCCTTCCGCGCCATATCGCGCTCAAAGTGCTCTCGGCCGAATTATCGCGGGACCCCGACTTCCGGGCGCGGTTCATCCGCGAGGCCGACATGGCGGCGGCCCTCGATCACCCCCAAATCGTGTCGGTGTACAACCGCGGGCAGACCGAGGACGGCCAGCTGTGGATCGCGATGCAGTTCGTCGACGGCACCGACGCCGATGCCGCGCTCCGCGCGGGAACCATGAGTCCCCAACGCGTCGTGTACATCCTCATCGAGGTGGCCAAGGCGCTCGACTTCGCGCATGCCCACAACGTGGTGCACCGCGATGTCAAGCCCGCGAACTTTCTGCTTTCGGGGGCCGTCGGTCCCGGCGAACGGGTTCTGCTCGGCGATTTCGGCATTGCGCGGGCCCTCGACGACGTCGGCCTGACCGCGACGAATTCGGTGATGGCAACGGTCGCCTACGCCGCCCCAGAGGTGCTGTCGAATTCGCCGATCGACGGTCGGATCGACATCTACTCGCTCGGTTGCACATTGTTCAGGTTGCTGACCGGCAAAACGCCGTTCCCGGACACCAATGGGGCGGCAGGCGTAATGGCCGCGCACCTGTTCGCCCCGCCGCCGCGGGTCACAGATCTGATGCCTTGGTTGCCCGTCGCGCTCGACCAGGTCGTTGCCACCGCAATGGCCAAGGATCCCGCTGCCCGGTTCGCCTCGGCCGGCGCGCTGGCCAACGAGGCGGCGACGGCGTTGCACGATCGCACGGTCAGTGCGGCGTTGCCGTCGGTGCCCAGCGGCGAGGTCAGTTCCTATCCTCGAACCGACTCGCCGGCACCACCGTGGTGGCAGCACAGTAGCCCGCGCCCCATGGCGCCGAGCCCGCGCCCGATGGCGGCCCCGACGGTGCGGCGGCGCCGACGCACCTTGATCGCTGCCGCTCTGTCCACGGTTGTGCTGCTCGTCGCGGGCACAGTCACCGTCCTGGCCTGGCCCAACGACGCAACCGAAAACCTCAGCGCCGCACCCCAGGCGGGATCCGGGCCCGAGGCAACCTCCGTACCCACGGCGCAGGGGCCGCCGGCCACCGATATCACTGCCGCGCAGCTACGACCGATCCTGCTCACCGCCGCCGAGATTGCCAAAGCAGCACACGGCGATACCGTCATGCTCGAGCGCGACGGCTCCAGCCTGCTCGACGATGCCGCGACAATCGACAACCCTCAATGCCTGCCGTCTTGGGCTCCCGCGCAACAATCGGTGTACGCCGGCAGCGCCTACACGGGCGTGGCCGCCCAGGAGTTGCGCGCCCTGAATCAAAAGGCGTGGCAAGACAGCGTCACCCAGGCCGTCATCGCCTTCCCGTCCCAGGACAAAGCCGGGATGTCGTATGTCACCCAACGCGGGCAGTGGGCTCTGTGCGGCGGCAAAACCATCACCGTTACCCCGCCGGGCGAGAGCGCCCAGACATGGGAGTTCGGCCAGCCGGTCACCACCTCCGGAGTCCTCACCATATCGGCGAACCTGCGCGGAGGTAACGCGTCCTGCCAGCACGGAATGCTGGTGCGCGGCAACGTGATCATCGACATCCGCCAGTGTCATGCCGACGGCGGCACCGACGTCGCCGCCCTTGCCACTGCGACAGCCGGAAAAGTGCCCCGGCAATGACAGAGAGGTCGAATCGATGAACGCATCCACATCGATACTCGCCACGGTGGGGGCCACACTGGCTGTCGCCGCGGTCACCGCCTCCTGTTCGAACGTGACCGGCGGCACCCCGGTAGCCCAGCACACCACCGCCTCGGTGTCGGCGACCGCATCTGCTGCGACCACCTCGCCCGTCGCGCCGCCCTCTGCGGAGGATCAGATACGCCAGACCGTCATGGCTTTCCAGGACGCCTACAACACCCAGAATTGGGATGCCTACACCGACCTGATGTGCTCGGCGATGCGGGCGCAATTCACCGGGCCGGTAATGGGTTACGTAAAGAAGGGCCGCGCCGAGACGGGCCTTACGACGATCAAAAGCATCACCTCAGTCGGGATCACCGGCGATACCGCCACGGCAACACTGGACGCGCAAAACGAGGCCTTGGGGAGCCGCTCGATCAGCCTGCCGTTGAAACTGGAAGACGGCTGGAAGATCTGCAAGACGTGATGAACCCGACGCAGGAGTGATGAGTCAAGTGCGACATGGGAAACCGGCGACGATAGCGGCGCTGCTCGCCACCGTGCTACTGGGCTGTAGCCACACGACCACGGCAGGCACCGCGCGTCCGGCGCCCCAATCGCCTTCAGGTCCTTCGGCATCGGTGAACACATCCGTCCTCAACCCGGGCAAATACCCTATCGCTCCGCAGCCGCCGCTGGGTACCGCCGGGTCCGAGGACGACGGCCGGCTCATCGAAGGCAGGCGCATGGCCAACTATCTGATCGGACCGTGGCAAGCCGACGCCAGCCTGACTGCCCAGGGCTCCAGCAGTGCCGCCGAGGTCATCGAGGACTTCCGCCAGATCTCCCGCGTCACATGGACGCCGATTCTGGGTGGTGTTTATGGCTTGCCGTTCGTGGTCGGGTTTATGTCTGAGCGACAAACTCCCGGACCGGATCCACAACTGTCACTGCGCAACGCTGTACTGCGGTTCGCCGACCCGACCGCGGCATCGATTGGCGCCCAAGGCATGTACACCAAAGCAATGGCTATGCCCCGAGTTCCAAGCGCCACCCCGATCGTAACCGAACCCGAGCGCGCGGTACCCGTCCCCGGCCATCCCGATGCCAGCGGAGCGCTCCTGACCTTCCAGGAAGGCGGCCAGACGGTGCGCGAACTGAACGTGTTCACCGCGCACGGTCCCTATGTTCTGGTCCAGGTCGCCCGATGTGCCACCGGTGCCGACTGCGAAGCTCCGCTGGCCGCACGCACACTCGACCTTCAGATTCCGCTGATCGACAAGTTTG
The DNA here is from genome assembly GCA_035552295.1 of Mycobacterium sp. GTDB lineage: Bacteria > Actinomycetota > Actinomycetes > Mycobacteriales > Mycobacteriaceae > Mycobacterium. Next base: position 3,162 of record DASZLQ010000167.1, read on the forward strand.
CGCCTACTTCGCCTGTCCAGTTCGCAGCTCTTCCCAGAGATCCCACCGGGTTGGTCGCCCGCACCCTGCCGCTGCCATCCGATCAGGCCACCTCCACATCCGGAGCCGCCTACGAGATAGCGGGCGCGTTGCATTTGGAAGCGAACCCGGTGCAAATCGATCCCTCCCTGACCACCGCAGGTGTCGACTACGTGTCGACCAGCTTGACGACCGTGTACCAAGCTAAAGACGCCGCGAGCGCCCGGACCTTGTCGCAGACCTACAGCGACGCCGCAGCCGCGACGACTGCGGCAGAAGGCGCCGCGCCCGTGCCGGGGCTACCCCAGAGCCGCTGCACCAGGGTCGCCGGGTCCAACGGGTTGGTGCCCCGGTACTGGTGTCTGGCGACCGCGGGTCGTTACGCCATCAAAGCCGTTGCCCGCCAACTCGACTCCGCACAGCAACAGGTCGCAGCCCAATATCGCATGCTGACCCGATAGCCTGGCCACGTTTAAGGAGACCGCTGCCGTGACCAACCCTCAGGATCCGTTCGGGTACAACCCCTTTACGTACGACCCGCTTGGCCGCGTGCCGTCCAGCGGTCCGCCGGTGCAGCCGCCGATCGTCACACCTCCGCCGCCGCCGCCCTTCCGCCCACCTGTCAACACCCTGGCAACGCTGTCGCTGGTATTCGCCTTCGTGTTCGCTCCCGCGGGCGCGATTTTGGGACATCTGGGGCTGGCGCAGATCCGGCGCACCGGCGAGCTTGGCCGTGACCGTGCTCTGGTCGGGGTGGCACTGTCGTATTCGTTCGTCACGTTTGCAGTCCTCGCTCTGGTCGCGTGGGCCACCCTGGCCGCATTCCCTTCCAACCAGACCGCGACACCTGCGACCACCACAACCACCACCGCCGAGGCCCCACCGCCGCCCACCGTGGTGCCGGATGACATCATCACGCTCTTGCCCAACCTCGAAGCCCTCAAAAAGATCACCGCCGACGAAAATCTAGAGGCCGGCGAGACCTGGGATCGTCCCGTCAAGTCCGACAAAGACGCAAGCATCGACCGTCCGGAGTGCTGGGAAAGCGTCGCCCCCGGGGCTCCGGAGGCTTACACCCTCAACGCCATCCTGCGATACCACGCAGCCGAATTCGACGACACCCGGAGCTTCCTCAAGTCGATCCAAGTCATGCAAGCGGTCACCGCATTTGGTGATCCGCCCGCCGCCCAATCACAACTGGCGAAACTGCTGGACGGGTGGCACCAATGCGGCGGCTCAACCGTGAACGTGACAGCTCGTGGCGGGCCATCGTACCCACTTTCGCTGAGCGCTCCCGCCGACGCCGGCAACGGCATCACCACAATGGATCTGGCACCCAAGGGACTAAAGGTGCACTTTGTCCGCGCGCTCGCGGCCAAAGCCAACGTCGTCATCGATCTCGAGGTAACCCAGCTCGGCACGACCGACGCTGAGGTCCCTCGGCAAACGGCCATGAGCATCGCCAACTACATCCTCAACAAGATCCCCGGCTAAGGCCGCCGACCGGCCACCTCAGTAGGGTGAGCGTATGAAGTATCTCGACGTCGACGGAGTGGGGCGGGTCAGCCGGATCGGGCTCGGCACCTGGCAGTTCGGCTCGCGTGAGTGGGGCTACGGGGATAGTTACGCGTCCGGCGCCGCCCGTGACATCGTCCGGCGCGCCCGAGCCTTGGGGGTCACGCTGTTCGACACCGCCGAGGTGTACGGGCTGGGCAAGAGCGAGCGGATCCTCGGCGAGGCCCTCGGCGACGAGCGCGCCGAGGTCGCAGTGGCCAGCAAGATCATGCCGATCGCACCGTTCCCCGCGGTGGTCAAGCAGCGCGAGCGCGCGAGCGCGCGCCGGTTGCAGCTGGACCGCATCCCGCTCTATCAGATCCACCAGCCCAACCCGGTGATCCCCGATTCGGTGATCATGGCGGGAATGCGCGACCTGCTCGACACCGGCAAGATCGGTGCGGCCGGCGTCTCGAACTACTCGCTCGCTCGATGGCGCAAAGCCGATGCCGCGCTCGGGCGGCCGGTCATCAGCAACCAGGTACATTTTTCGCTCGCCCACTCCGACGCCCTCGAGGACCTGGTTCCTTTCGCCGAGCGCGAGAAACGGATCGTGATCGCCTACAGCCCGCTCGCACAGGGGCTGTTGGGAGGCAAGTACGGCCTGGACAACCGTCCCGGTGGCGTTCGCGCGGTGAACCCGCTGTTCGGCACCGAAAACCTGCGCCGTATCGAGCCGCTACTGCAGACGTTGCGCGAAGTCGCGGCGGAAGTCGACGCCAAGCCGGCCCAGGTGGCGCTGGCCTGGCTGATCGGCCTGCCCGGCGTGGTTGCCATTCCCGGCGCGTCCAGCGTCGAGCAGCTCGAGTTCAATGTCGCCGCCGCCGATATCGAACTGCGCCCGGATTCGCGTGACGCGCTTACCGATGCGGCCCGCGCGTTCCAGCCAGCTTCGAGCAGGCGCTTTCTCACCGACCTGCTCCGCGAGAGGTTCGTCCGTCGCTGACTTGGCCGGCGGCGGTTACGACGGAGTGGAATCCGCAAACGCCGGGGGGCTGGCGGGCGCGCCTCGTGCCACCACGACCGGCATCGACGTCGCGGCGTCGGTGCGCAGGATCGTGTGCACCACGTCGATGAGGTCCTCGACGGGCATCAATTTGCCGGGCATGCAGCCGCGCGACGACCAAAGCGGGACGGCCTTCATGGCGAGTTCGGTATCCCAGCCGTTGGTCATGCCCGTCGCCGCATCACCCTCGCCGCCCCCACACTCTCCGACGATGAGGCAGGTGAAGCCGATATCGGCGTGTTCGGCTCGCCACGCCTCAACGAGCCTCTCGAGCGCTGCCTTGCTGACGCCATACGCGCCGAGGCCGGGCCAGGGAGGGCCGAAAGTGCCCGCGTCGGACGAGAGGTAGACCGCCTTGCCCGCTGAAGCGGTCAGATACGGCACTGCCGCCGCCGTCGCCAGCGCCGCGCCGATGACATTGGTGTCGAAGATCCGGCGCCATGTTTCGGCGTCCGTATCGACCATGCGGACGAGCGGCCCGACCGCGGGCGTGTAGACCAGGTTGTCGATGCCGCCCAGTGCGTCGGCGGCCTCGTTGATGGCCGATCGGCATGACGCCTCGTCGGTGACATCGCATTCGATGGCGATCGTGCCTGGTCCCGCCTCTTTCGCCGCAGCCTCGATACGCTCACGACGCCGGGCGAGCAGCGCCACCTGCTCGCCGCGCTGCCCGAGCCCCACGCCAATGCAGCGCCCGAGCCCGCTCGACGCGCCAACCACCACCGTCCGTGACATATTCGCCCTCTCCTGTAAAGCCGGCTGCAGCCACAGCGTATCGGCCAACAACCGAGGCCGTAACGCTCGGGCGGTTTGTCAATCCGCGGGAGTGCCCTGCTCGGCTTGCAGCACCACGGCGGTGTGAGCTTGCACGATGAGTGTGCCTCCCCCGGGCACTTCCTCCGCGGGCGTCTCCTCCTCGCGTCCGGTGAATACCACCACATGCCAGGCGGCGCCGAATTCCTTTGGCGGCAGTGTGAACTCGATGGGCTCGTAGTGGGCGTTGAAGCAGAGCAAGAACGAGCCGTCGACCACGCGCTGACCGCGAGGATCTCGGTCGGGAATGCCGTGGCCGTTGAGGAACACCGCGACCGACTTGGCGAAACTCGCGCCCCAGTCCTCGTCGGTCATCTCGGCGCCGTCGGGCATGAACCAGGCGATATCGGGCAGACCGTCCTGGCCACGGCGGCCCACCGGCTTTCCGCTGAAGAACCGGCGTCTGCGAAACACCGGGTGGTTCGCACGCAGTGCTGACACCGCACGGGTGAACTCCAACAGCCCGGCATCGGCATCGGCCCAATCGATCCAGGTGAGCTCGTTGTCCTGGCAGTAGCCGTTGTTGTTACCCCGCTGCGTGCGACCGAGCTCATCTCCGTGACAGATCATCGGCACGCCCTGCGACAGCAGCAAGGTAGTGACGAAGTTGCGCTGCTGACGAGCGCGCAGCTCGTTGGCTTGCGCGTCGTCCGTTGGCCCCTCCACGCCGCAGTTCCACGACCGGTTGTGGCTTTCGCCGTCGTTGTTGTCTTCGCCGTTGGCGTCGTTGTGCTTCTCGTTGTACGAGACCAAGTCGCGCAGCGTGAATCCGTCATGGGCGGTCACGAAATTGATCGAAGCAACGGGCCTGCGCCCGGTGCGCTCGTAGAGGTCCGCCGAGCCGGACAAGCGGTAAGCGAACTCATCGAGCGTGGCGGGCTCACCGCGCCAGAAGTCCCGGACGGTGTCGCGGTACTTTCCGTTCCACTCCGTCCACTGCGGCGGAAAATTGCCCACCTGGTAGCCGCCCGGCCCGACGTCCCACGGTTCGGCGATGAGCTTGACCTGGTTGACTGTTGGATCCTGCTGCACGAGTTCAAAGAACGCCGCCAGCCGGTCTACGTCGTAGAACTCCCGAGCCAACGTGGCGGCCAGGTCGAACCGGAAGCCGTCGACGTGCATCTCGATCACCCAGTAGCGCAGCGAATCCATGATCAGCTGAAGCGTGTGCGGATGGCCGACATTGAGGCTGTTGCCGGTACCCGTGTAATCGGTGTAGTAGCGCTTGTGGTCATCGACCAGCCGGTAGTACGCGGCGTTGTCGACGCCGCGCATCGACAGGGTCGGGCCCATGTGGTTGCCCTCAGCGGTGTGGTTGTACACCACATCGAGGATGACTTCGATTCCCGCTTCGTGCAGATCGCGCACCATCGCTTTGAACTCCTGCACCTGCCCGCCCGGCGAGGTGGCGCTGGAATACTTCCTGTCCGGCGCAAAATACCCGATCGTGTTGTAGCCCCAGTAGTTGTTCAGGTCCTTCTCGATCAGGGTTGAGTCGTTGGCGAAATGGTGCAGCGGCATCAGCTCGATCGCGGTGACACCGATGCTTTTGAGGTGCTCGATGATCACCGGGTGCGCCACCGCGGCGTAGGTCCCGCGTATCTGTTCGGGGATGTCCGGATGCGTCTGGGTCAGACCCTTGACGTGCGCTTCGTAAATGACGGTGTCGGCATACTCGCGGTCCGGCGGGCGGTCGTAGCCCCAGTCGAAGAACGGGCTGATCGCCACCGACTTGGGCATGCTGGACGCAGAGTCATCGTCGTTTCGGCTATCGGGGTCCCCAAAGTCGTAGCTGAACAGCGACTGGTTCCAGTCGAAGACACCGTCGATGGCCTTCGAATACGGGTCCAGCAGCAGCTTATTCGGATTGCACCGCAGCCCCGCTTCGGGCTCGTACGGACCGTGCACGCGGTAGCCGTAGCGCTGGCCCGGCTCGATTCCCGGCAGATAACCGTGCCAGACAAACGAGTCGACCTCGGGCAGCGTGATCCGCGTCTCGGTGCCGTCGTCGTCGAACAGGCACAACTCAACCCACTCGCCCACCTCGCTGAACACGGCAAAGTTGGTACCCGCACCGTCGTAGGTGGCGCCCAGCGGATAAGCCTTGCCCGGCCACAATTCACCGGTGGGCGTGGGCGTGGGGGCTGCGGTGGTCATGGCGCACTTGATACCCGAGCGAGGCAGTGGTCAAACTATCAAGCGAAATACCCTGGCGGACAATATCTTTGGCGCTCCCAGGAGCCAGTTACGGCTGTAGGCACTTGATCGGATGTTCGGCGTCGATCAGTGCGCGGGCGATGTCGAATAACTTCGTGTTGGATTGTTGCGACAGCCGGGCGAGAAGGTCGAACGCTTCGGCGGCATCCAGGTTGAAGCGTTCCATGATGACCCCTTTAGCCTGACCGATGATGTCGCGTGACGCCAAGGCGCTGCGGAACTGGTCGTGGCGCCGCATCGTCGACCAGGCCAAGGCGACGTGCGTGGCGAAAATGCCGCCGAGCTCTATTGATTCGTCAGTGAACGCGTGTGGTTGGTGGGCAAAGAAGTTCAGCGCGGCCGTCGTGTCGGGATCGACGAACAATTCGAATGACAAGATCGAGCGGATCGGCGTGTTCGCAAGCGCGTACTGCTGATAACGCGGCCAACGGCGATCGACCCCCAAATCGGCAACATGCATGACATGGTGCTGCCACGCGGCTGCTACGCACGGACCTTCTCCGTATTCGTTCTGGATCACGTCTAAAACCACCGCGTAGCGATGGGTGGCGACCACGTTGGTGATCGCCTTTCCCCTCTCGGCCAGGGTGATCCCCGCGTATTCGGAGCCTGCCACGTGCTGGGTGCCACTATCGATGAGTTCGCGCAGGCCAGCCCTGGTCTCCGTGCCTTCGCGGTCAAGACTGGCTACTAGTTCCGCTAGCTGAGCGACGACCGTGTTGTTGCTGTCGGACATGCCGTCACCCCCTTGGGAGTGTCGTCAGCAAAGCGGGGATGCACGCAGATCGGCACACCGACACAGAAACCTGCTTCACCGTCTCATCGTGAGCCGATACGTTGACAGTTGCTACGCAGAAAACGAAGTTGGTGATCCAAAAAACGAAACGCCGGGAACCTGGTACGAGGCGCCCGGGCGGCATCGAGCCGGGGACTTTCGGCCGGATAACGAATAACGACGTAATATACTCGTGGCCAACAGCTTTCGTGACGGTGGCCGAGTTCTGTTGGCGACGATGCACAGAATCGATCACCACATATCCCGGCGCCCTCCCTAAACTCGGGTGGGTGACCTCAATCGTGATCATCGGCAGCGGCTTCACCGGATTCACCTGCGCCCGTCGTCTCGCCCGGATTCTCGGCCGACGGCATGCGCCAGTCGACATCACCATCATTTCTCCAGTCGATTACATGCTCTATACGCCGCTGCTGCCAGACGTCGCCGGCGGGGTCGTCGATGCTCGCTTTGTCGCGGTGCCACTGGCCAACACGCTCAAAGGCGTCCACGCGGTGCGGGGGCGGGTGGACGGTGTGGACTTCACGCAACAGACCCTGACATATTGCGATCCCGAAGAACGCAGCCACCGCATGTCCTGGGATCACCTGGTGCTCACCCCGGGGTCCGTCACGCGCTTATTCGATGTGCCGGGACTCGCAACACACGCGCGAGGATTGAAGACCACTGCGGAGGCCCTGTACCTGCGCGACCACTTCGTCGAACAGCTGGAGCTGGCCGACATCGAGGACGACCCGAAAGTGGTGGCAGCCCGACGCACCGTCGTTGTGGTCGGTGCGTCCTATTCGGGAACCGAACTGGTCGCGCAGCTGCGGGCCCTGGCCGACGCGGCGGCCAAACAGATGGGCTTCAACCCTGCCGACGTCCGGTTCTTGCTGCTCGATCTGGCCGATCAGGTCATGCCCGAGGTGGGGAAGAAACTCGGCGATGCCGCGCTCAAGGTGCTGCGCCGCCGCGGCATTGATGTCCGGCTTGGTGTCACGCTCAAAGAGGTGCACGCGGATCATGTTGTGCTCAACGATGATTCGCGCATCGACACACGAACGATCGCCTGGGTGACGGGGGTGACCGGCGCGCCGTTGATCGAGGAGCTGGGATTGCCGACAGAGAAGGGCCGGCTCAAAGTTCAGCCGGATCTGCAGGTTCCCGGTCACCCCAACGTCTTCGCGGCCGGTGATGCCGCGGCGGTTCCGGACCTGACCCAACCCGGAAAGATCACGCCGCCCACAGCCCAACATGCGACCCGTCAGGGCAAAGTGCTGGCCCGCAACGTCGCCGCCAGCCTCGGCTACGGCAAGCCCAAGCAATACAAGCACCGCAACCTAGGTCTGGTGGTCGATCTGGGACCGAGGTATGCCGTGGCCAATCCGCTCAACGTGCAGCTGTCGGGGCTACCGGCAAAACTTGTGACGAGGGCGTATCACCTATATGCGATTCCGCGGGCCGTCAACCGTTGGGCAGTGTCGCTGGCCTATTTGACCGACCTGCTCTTCGACCGATCGGTGGTCTCGATCGGGTTGTCCTCCCAGGAGGATGCGCAGTTCACGGCCAGCGAAGGCATCCCGATGCCGAAGACGAGCTGACTTCGCTGTTTAACTCCGCGAAGTGTCGGGCAACCGGCAGTCGTGGGAAACGACTTCGACGACGAGATGCTGGAGCAGTCAGAGAGCCTGGACTCCGACGAGGTACGTAACGACAACGGTGACGCGGTGGTCGGTCCGCCTGACGAGTGGATAGAGGCCGACGACAACGAGTCACTCGACCAGAGGCTGGCGGCAGAGACGTCGGACAATCCGCGCGACACCGAGCCGTCTAGAGAGGCGCACGACGCGGATGCGGGCGGCGCGCTCGACGTGGTCAGTGACGACGAGTTGGACGGCATCGATCCGGATGTCCACGGTCGCGAAAGCGGCCAGATCGACGGAACGCCAGAAGACGGCGACTCGTTCTTCGACGTCCAGGAGTGACTACTTTTATGCAACGAAACTTGCTGTGCTGCTTAGCCTTCCGCTGATTGTTGCGCCATCGCGTAGGCAAGCTGAAGGAAGTCGGCGCCGGCCAATGCGGTAAAGCTGCCCGCCATCAGACGAGTGAACCTGGGCGCGAAGATCAATCCGATGGCAAAAGCGGTGGCTACCCACATGTCCAGACAGAACGGGCATGTGAGCAGCTCTCCCAAGCTGTGTCGCAACTGGCCGTCCTTCCTGACTTCTTCATTGACCTCCGCCGGGCCACCGGTGCCCGCATACTGAGTAAACGGCGCTCGCAACGGGCTGGTCACCGCGTCCTTGGACAATGTTCGGGAGAGCTTATGGGTGCCGAGCGTTACCGTGACCAGGTCTTGCACACGCCACCGGGTCGGCAACGTGCGCCCGGTCAGCGCCGCGAGCAATGTCGCGACGGCCACCAGGGCGCAGTACATGCCTAAAACCGCCAGATACCCTCCCAGCGGCCGGGGATTGCCGCCGCGGTATACGGCAGCTTCGTGCCGTGCGGCGCCAGCCACGTCGTCGGCACCGGCCTGCGTGACTTCTCTCATTGCAACTCCTTCAGGCCGCTCCATAAGCGGCTCCCCCAGGCCGGGTACCCGGCGTTCGCGGCCGCAATCTGATAACGGGCTGGCCGCGGGCTGCGCCCGGCAGAGGTTTCATAAACGGGATTCGCGCGGCCCACGACCGGCAAGGCGATGCGCCGTTTCAAACAGCAACGCATGCACAAAGGCTTGCGGTAAGTTCCCGCGCAGCTGACGCTGTTCCACGTCGAATTCCTCGGCAAACAACCCCGGTGGGCCGCAGGCCGTCCGGCTCCGTTCGAACCATCGAACGGCCGGCAGGTCGTTACCCTGCTGGTGGTCTGCCAACGCCATCAGGAATCCGCACAAGAGAAAGGCCCCTTCGTCCTCTCCAAGCGCCCGCTCGTCCGGACGGAACCGGTACACGAAGCCTTCCTGGGCCAACTCCGAGCGCACCGCCTCGAGGGTGGCGACGGTACGCGGGTCGTTCACCGGAATCGCACCACGAATCGCGGGCAGCACCAGTGCCGCGTCGATCCGCGAATCCGCGGGAGCCCGTTGCCATCTCCCGGATGTATGCAGGCAATCCGTGTCGGCATCGGCGACCAGTTGGTCGGCCAGGCTTTGCCACTCAGCACCCAGCCGCGGCGGTGCCACCGCGCCGATGCTGCGCAGCCCTGCTGCGCACGTCAGCCTGGAATGGGCCCAACGCCGGTTGTGCAATTCCCATATACCGGCATCGGGCTCGCGCCAACGCTGTTCGATGGTGCGCACCAGCGTATGAACGGCTTGCCAATGCAAGCTGTCGAGGCGGTCGAGGCGCGCGGCGGACGCAAGAAGCAGCAGTGCCTCTCCGTGGGCGTCGAGCTGGAATTGATCTGACACCCAATTGCCGGTCTTTGCCAGAGCGCCGGGATAGCCGGGCAGGTCAAGGTCGCATTCGCCCGGCGGAGCACTTCCGTCGACCGCATAGGCCGGCCGCAGCTGAGGACCGTCGGCGAGGACGCGCTCGCTGACGAAGCGAACGGCGTCGTCGAGCAGCGAGTAGCCGCCGGCGGCGGCCATGGCCTGCCCCGCAAAGCACTGGTCGCGGATCCAGCAGTACCGGTAGTCGTAGTTGCGGCCTTGTTCGGCCCGTTCCGGCAACGACGTGGTCGCGGCGGCAACCATCCCGCCGTCGCTACTCGTCAAACCGTGCAGCACCGCGTATGCAACCTGGGCATCACGGTCGGCCAGGGTGTCCGTGATAGCCGGAACCGCTTGCGTCCAACCGTGTTCGGTGGCTCGCCAGGCGTCGTCCGCCCGTGTCGGTACCGAATCCAGTTCACGGTCGGAAAGCTCGAGAAGCAGGTCGTGGTCACGTCCTGAGACGACGTCCACCACCGCGTGCAGGGAGCCGTCCTCGCGAAGTACGGCGTTATCGGCTCCTGTCCACCGGAATCGGTAGGGTCCCGACCTGCCGGTCCACACCCGGCCCACATCGGTTTCGCCGCAAGCGACGTCCGAGATTGCGTGGGTGCCGAAGTCGGCACGGATGTCAAGCTCGATATGCATTCGCGGCTGTCCGTCGATGACGTGGATGCGGCGCAGCAACACCGCGGTATGCGCATCGGCGGGCAAGGCCAGCGCTTCGCGGCATTCGACGATCCCGTCGCTGGTGACCCACCGGGAACGCCAGATCAACGACCGCGGCTCGTAGTATCCGCCCCAAACAAATCGCGGCACAGCGGGCGCGACCGCGTACACGCCGGCGCCACCAAGCAAAGAATTGAACACGGCACCGTTGTGCCAGCGGGGCAGGCACATCCAGCAATAGTCACCGCGCGGCCCGACGAGAACTCCGCGTTCGCCGTCCGCGAGCAAGGCGTATTGCCGCAATACGTGCGGGGGAAACTCTTCGGATAACAGTGGTCAACTCCCAGACCCGGTTGATACGCAGGCGAGCGCCGATTGGCGCCCTCAGGCCCCGGGTACCCGATCGGCCATGGATCAGTCGCAAGCACCGATGTTGGACGCGCTCGTCGACTACCACCGAAACAACCGCTACGGCTTCACTCCGCCGGGGCACCGCCAAGGCGCCGGCGTCGACGACCGCGTCCTGACCGTATTGGGTAAGGACCCGTTTCGCAACGACGTGCTCGCCGCCTCCGGCCTCGACGATCGAATGACCCGCGGGAAGTTTTTGGCGCGCGCGGAGGAATTGATGGCCGACGCCGTCGGCGCGGAGTCGGCCTTCTTCTCCACGTGCGGAAGTTCGCTGTCGGTGCGCGCCGCAATGATGGCCGTGGCCGGCGGGGCAGACGGCGGGCTGCTCCTCGCCCGCGACAGCCACAAGTCGGTCGTCGCCGGCTTGATCTTCTCCGGTGTGCGGCCCAGGTGGATCACCCCACGCTGGGACACCGAAAGGCACTTTTCTCATCCACCCTCGCCGGAACAGGTGCGGGCCGCGTGGGAAAAATACCCTGACGCCGCCGGAGCTCTCATCGTCAGTCCCAGCCCGTATGGCACCTGCGCCGACATTTCAGCCATCGCCGACATCTGCCATCGGCACGGCAAGCCGCTGATCGTCGATGAGGCTTGGGGAGCACACCTTCCGTTCCATGAGGACCTGCCGACATGGGCGATGGATGCGGGCGCCGATGTCTGTGTTGTCAGCGTCCACAAGATGGGCGCGGGGTTCGAGCAGGGATCCGTGTTCCACCTACAGGGGGATCTGGTTGACCCGCAACGACTTTCGATGTGCGCCGATCTGCTGATGACTACCAGCCCAAATGTGTTGGTCTACGCCGCGCTGGACGGTTGGCGACGTCAGATGGTCGAGCACGGCCACGATCTGCTCACCGCCGAACTGGACCTTGCCGGCTATCTGAGGGCCCGTCTGGCGGAGATCGCGGACGTTCAGGTCCTCGAGGACGAGCTGCTGGGCAAGGAGGCGTCCTGCGACCTGGACACCACACAGGTTTTGATGGATGTCTCCGCCACCGGAACGTCGGGATATCAAGCCGCGGATTGGCTACGCGAAAACTGCAAACTCGACCTCGGTCTCAGCGATCACCGCCGGGTTCTGGCGACGATGTCGTTCGCCGACGACAAACACACCGCGGACCGCCTGGCGGATGCGACGCACAAGTGGCGCAAGGCAGCTGAGGACTTCGACCAGCCGCCGTCGATACAGCTGCCCGCACCGGCGGATTTGCAGCTAGAGACCGTGTGCCTGCCGCGGGACGCGTTTTTCGGGCCGACTGAAATGGTGCCGGCAGCCAAGGCCGCCGGCCGTGTTGCGGCCGAGCAGATCACCCCATATCCACCCGGCATCCCTGCGGTCGTGCCCGGTGAGCGTCTCAACAACGCGGTGATCGACTATCTGCGGTCCGGCGTCGAAGCAGGCATGACGCTGCCTGATCCCGCGGATCGAAGTGCACAGCAGTTCCGGGTGGTTGCTGGCTGACACTAGGTCGCTTTCTTGTTCGTGTTGGATGTCTTCGTGACGTTCCGCAACGTGCGGTAGGTGGAACGCAGATCGGTATTGGCCGCGGACAGTGCGGCGTTGTCATCTTCGAGGCTGAGGATGCGGGCGATGCCGGCCAGATTGACACCGGCGTCAACCAGCGCACTGATCCGCTGCAATCGCACCAAGTCGTCGGCGCTATAGCGGCGGGTTCCGCCGTCGCTTCGAGCCGGGGTCAGCAGCCCGTAATGCTCGTAAAGGCGTAGCGACTGCACTGCCACGCCGGAAAGTTCGGCGGCCACAGAGATGCCGTACACCCCGTGATCGGGCGCCGGCCCACCGGTGTCATCAGCGTTGTCGGCCATCGGCATATCCTGAACTGATTCGCACAGAAAATCTGTTTACCACACTTGCACTGAAGTATCGACCGTGCTATATAAAATCTATGTCATTAGACATAGGTAATAGCTCACCTTGCGACAACAGATTGGAGTGAGAGGTGACCGCCATGCTGATGCGTACCGACCCGTTCCGCGAGCTGGACCGCTTCGCTCAGCAAGTACTAGGCACGGCCGCCCGGCCTGCGGTGATGCCAATGGATGCCTGGCGGCAGGGCGAGGAATTCGTTGTCGAGTTCGACCTGCCCGGCATCAACGCCGACTCGCTGGACATCGACATCGAGCGCAACGTGGTGACCGTTCGCGCCGAGCGGCCGGCTGTCGACGCCGACCGCGAAATGTTGGCCACCGAGAGACCGCGTGGGGTGTTCAGCCGCCAGCTTGTTCTCGGCGAAAACCTCGACACCGAACGGATCGAGGCTTCCTACAGCGAAGGCGTCCTGAGCCTGCGCATCCCGGTGGCCGAAAAGGCCAAGCCGCGCAAGATTTCTGTCGGCCGCGGCGACGGACACAAGGCCATCAACCACAACGCCACAAAGCGGGAGGTCATAGACGCCTGATCACCGATGGGCGGGCGGCGACCGCGATCGGCAATGGCCGCCGCCACCGCCAGCCGTGACACTAGGTCGCAACAGGCTGTTGTGGCAAGATATTCGAGCCTGTCCTCGGCGTTGAAGAGCTAGCGCCACTTGTACCGCCGCCACTTCGCGAGGTTTCGCATCTATCCGATCCGTCCGGGATCGATGGTGCGCAGTTGTCTCGCCAAGTGCACTGGACCCGAGGAGACAAAGGCCACGATGAATCCGAACCTGAACGGCCGATCGGCCGACGTGGAACAAGCCTTAGCCGGAGGCGCGCCGCAGCGAGCGGGTTGGTTCCGGTTCTATTTCGCCGACCAGCGGTGGGAATGGTCCGAACAGGTGCAGCGCATGCACGGCTATGAGCCCGGCACCGTTGTCCCGACCACCGACCTGGTGCTGGCACATAAACACCCCGACGACCGCGGACAGGTTGCCGCCACCATCGATCAAATTCTGGATAACTACAAGGCATTCAGCACCCGCCATCGGATCGTCGACACCAGCGGAAACGTGCGCTACGTCGTCGTGGTCGGTGACCAGCTCCACGACGACAAAGGTGCCGTGATCGGAACACACGGGTTCTATGTCGACGTCTCCCCGCTGCTCGACCAGGAGAGTGAGGACTTGGTCACGGCGAAGTTGGCCGAGATCACCGAGCACCGCGCCGGCATCGAGCAGGCCAAGGGCATGCTGATGCTGATCTACGGCATCAGCGACAACGCCGCGTTTGATCTGCTCAAGTGGTTATCCCAGGAAGCCAACATCAAGCTGCGGCCGCTGGCCGAACAGATCACCGAAGACTTCCGCGGCGTCGGTCCTACGCTCACCTCGCAATCGGAGTTCGACCACTTGCTGCTGACCGCGCATTCGCGCATCGACCGCGCCGACCAACAACCGGTCGACCAAGAGTAGTCAGGGCGCAAAAGAAAATTTGCTGATGGGCGCCGTAGAAACGAAACTCGGAAAGCCGTCGGTAATTGCGGCCGAGCCGGTCATTTCTTGCTAGGAATGACAATGACGACGATCAACGTGAGGATCGAGAAGAACAGTCCGAGGATTCCCCAACCCAAAGGGTTGCGGCCCTTGGTTGCCGCGATGATGGCGCAGATGAAGGCTGCGATGACGCTACCGATGGCGACGAATATCCCCTTGATTCCACGGAGAATAAGCCCCGCGGCAAGCGGATCCGAACTCGCCAAAATCACCGAGTGCAACATGTCAGGCCCTTTCTGGTGGGAGCCTTGAGTTGATACCCGCCTGAAGGCGGATTCAACCGTAATCGGGCGGAGCCAGGTCTGAAGCTCCAAAGGCGCTATTGCGTTAGATCACCGCAATCATTTGGCCGCTTCTCACGGCCACGACCTGTTTGCTAAGGCACGGCCCGTCCCGGACAAGCTCAGAGGTCACCAGAGAAATCGGCGGTGAGCCAGCGGTCGGGGCGGATGGTGAACAACACGGTGTCCTGACCCTCCATGCTCCGGACGAACTGGCGTCCGCCTTCCTCGCCGAGGTAACGGATTGCGATGGCTTCGCGTACCTCCACCGGGGCCGGCGCGGTGGCCTCGACGACGGTGCCCTCCACGACCACGTATTGATACGGTGGCTCCTCGCGCTGGACGACCAACGTCACCGCACCGGCACGCTCGATGAGCTTGGCCTTGCGGGTCCCCGCACCGGTGTTGACCCGGACGTTTCCGCCAGGGGTGTAGTCATACCAAATCGGGACGCTGGCCGGCGGCCGGCCGTCGGCGGCATCGACGGACAAGACTCCAACATGCTTCGCTTCGAGGAACTCCTGACGTTCAGCCTCGCTGAATGGATTCATGGCAGGCAGAACGCGCGAGCGGCGCGGGGCTATTCCCGAGACACTAGGGCGAAAACGGCTTGGCGACAACGGTGTTAGACCTTGCGGTTCTCTGACTTGATCATCCACGCGAGCTTCTCCAGGGAGTCGATGACCTCGTGTAGCAGATCGGAGGTGGTGGGGTCCTCGGCGTCCACGGCGTCGTGAACCGAACGGATCGTGTCAACCGTCGCGTATACCCGCGTGGTGACCAGATCCACTACGTCCCAGGTGTTTTGCTCGCCGGCCCGGAACCGCGGAAGGCTGGTTGTCGCAGCGACGGTATCGGATCGGCCGTCGGGAATGGCGTCAAGAGCGCGCAGCCGCTCGGCGATCTGGTCGCTGGCCTCGCGCGCCGCGTCGACGAGCTCGTCCAGCTGTAGATGCAAGTCACGAAAGTTGGTTCCGACAACGTTCCAGTGAGCTTGCTTTCCCTGCAGATGCAGTTCAATCAGGTCGACCAGCACCCGCTGCAGGTTGGCGGCCAACTCTGGGGAGGCCTGGAAGGCGTGAACCTCGGTTTCGGCCCGGCGGGCGACGTGCCCTTTGGTGGTTGTAGCGGTCATGGTTGATCTCCTCAAAATTCTTTGGCTGCGGTCGGCCACAAAGCGACCGACCTCGATGTATACGCATAATCTGGAACGATTCCAGAAACGGATTTATTTCCTGTTCGCGGTCCAGTGGTGCCGGTTCGCATGGCGACGGTGAGCCGATAACCGGCGGTGAATCGGGCGGTTCCCAAAGGGCATGAAAACGGCGCCCGGAGGACTCTCCGGGGGCCGTCTGCTAGTAGCGGGGACTAGTAGCGGGGACAGGATTCGAACCTGCGACCTCTGGGTTATGAGCTAGCCGGTCGCGGTCTTCCCTGTCACGCGCAGTCTCATTACTGCACGTCAGCGACGTCCATTCGTCTAACCTGTCTCGCCACGTCTCACGTGTTCGCCTCGGTTCCAACGTGTTCCGTGTCCAAATCCGTGGCCACCACACCGAGCGGCAAGTACAGCCGCGTCGTTCGCAGTGCGGCCTCTCGAAAGACAGGCCGAGGCATCAGCCGTGCTCGCGCGCCTCGACTGCACCTCGTTCCGGCACGGCGTCGGAGTGCTGCACTACGACCGCGATTACGACACCCTCGCCGCGAGGACGGACATTCGGTTCGCGAGCGTGTGGCTAGCCAGGCGTGACAGCCTTTGACGAACGCGCACGAAGGCTGGTTGAGCCTATCGAGCAGCTCGTCATCGAATCTGTACGACGACCTTCCCCTTTGCGTGGCCCTGTTCTACGTAGGCTAGCGCTTCCTGGGTCGATTGGAATGAAAAGACCCGATCGACAACCGGACGGATAGCACCGGAATCGATGAGGGAGCCGAGCTCGCTCAACTGATCTCCGCTTGGTTTCATAAATAGGAATGAGTAGGTCACCTTGCCGCGTTTGGCTTTTCGTCTGATTGGGAAGCTGAGAACACGTATCGCTAGTCTCAAAAACCAGTTCAGGCCGTACTGCCTGGCGAAAACAGGTTCCGGAGGCCCTGCGACCGAGATGACTTTCCCACCGGGCTTGACCACCCGAAGTGATTTTTCGAGCGTCTCTCCGCCCAGGGTGTCGAAAACAATGTCGTAATCGCGCACGATGGTTTCGAAATCATCCTTCTTGTAGTCGATGACGACGTCGGCTCCAAGGTTCTTCACCCACTCCACATTCGCTGTGCTCGTGGTTGTGGCAACCGTCGCCCGAAGGTGCTTTGCCAGTTGAATGGCGATCGTCCCGACGCCTCCGGAGCCGGCCTGAATGAGCACCTGCTGTCCCGCTTGCAGGTGCGCTATTTCTACCAGCGCCTGCCACGCAGTGAGGCCGACCAGAGGCACCGCAGCGGCTTGCACCATGTCCAGTGTGCGAGGCTTTTTCGCGACCGCTTTCTCATTGACAGCGATCATTTCCGCAAAAGCGCCGATCCTGTCTTTGTCGGCCCTGGCGTAGACCTCATCGCCCGGCTTGAATCCCTCAACATTCGGTCCGCACTTAACTACGACGCCAGCAAGGTCATTACCCATGATCAGAGGCAATTTGTACGGCAAAAGTGGCTTGAGGTCGCCATTTCTGATCTTAAAGTCCACCGGGTTGATACTGGCGGCGTGGATCTCGACCAATACATCGTCGGATCGCATCTCGGGCTCCGGTACCTCAACAGCACGAACCGGTTCGTTTTTCCCGTACCGACCTAGAACGAAAGCTTTCATCGTGT
>DASZLQ010000168.1:0-26004 GCA_035552295.1 Mycobacterium sp.
CGCTTGATCGAGGCCTACCACCGGCTCTCGAAGCTCAACGAATACTCCGCGATCGACTTCACCGGCGACAGCTCTGCCGCCTACCCACTGCCCTGACGACACTGCAACGAGCGAGGAACCTTATCTATGGCCGCTGGCGCCTCTGAAAACGACAACGACACCGAGTACCGCATCGAGCACGACACCATGGGCGAGGTCCGGGTACCCGCAAAAGCATTGTGGCGCGCCCAAACTCAGCGTGCGGTGGAAAACTTTCCGATCTCGGGGCGGGGTCTGGAGCGTGCCCAGATCCGCGCGTTGGGCCTGCTGAAGCGCGCCTGCGCGCAAGTCAACAAAGACCTCGGGTTGCTGGCGCCCGACAAGGCCGATGCGATCATCGCCGCGGCGGCGGAGATCGCCGATGGGCGTCATGACGACCAGTTCCCCATCGACGTCTTCCAAACCGGCTCGGGCACCAGTTCCAACATGAACACCAACGAGGTGATCGCGTCCATCGCCGCGGCCAAGGGCGTCACGGTGCACCCCAATGACGACGTCAACATGTCGCAGTCGTCCAACGACACCTTTCCGACCGCCACCCACATCGCGGCCACCGAGGCCGCGGTGCGTCATCTCATCCCCGCGCTCGAGGTGCTGCACGAAGCCCTGGCGACCAAGGCCAGCGAGTGGCACACGGTGGTCAAGTCCGGCCGCACCCACCTGATGGACGCGGTTCCGGTCACGCTCGGCCAGGAATTCAGCGGGTACGCCCGCCAGATCGAGGCCGGGATCGAGCGGGTGCGCGCCACGCTGCCGCGGCTGGGTGAGCTGGCGATCGGCGGCACGGCGGTGGGCACCGGCCTCAACGCTCCCGACGGCTTCGGCGCCAAGGTGGTCGAGGCGCTGGTCGCAAAGACCGGTCTGAGCGAATTACGCACTGCGGCAAACTCTTTCGAGGCTCAGGCCGCCCGCGATGGATTGGTGGAGGCGTCCGGCGCGCTGCGCACCATCGCGGTGTCACTGACCAAGATCGCCAACGACATTCGCTGGATGGGTTCCGGCCCGCTGACCGGCCTGGCCGAAATCCAGCTGCCGGACCTACAGCCGGGCAGCTCGATCATGCCTGGGAAGGTGAATCCGGTTCTACCCGAAGCGGTTACGCAGGTCGCCGCGCAGGTAATCGGCAATGACGCCGCGGTTGCCTGGGGCGGCGCCAACGGTGCCTTCGAACTCAACGTCTACATCCCGATGATGGCCCGCAACATCCTGGAGTCGTTCAAGCTGCTGACCAACGTGTCGAAGCTGTTCGCGGAGCGCTGCATTACCGGGCTGTCCGCCAACGTGGAGCATCTGCGCGAGCTGGCCGAATCGTCACCGTCGATTGTGACGCCGTTGAACTCGGCCATCGGCTACGAGGAGGCCGCGGCGGTGGCCAAACAAGCGCTCAAGGAGCGCAAGACCATCCGCCAGACCGTCATCGACCGCGGCCTGATCGGCGACAAGGTGTCGATCGAAGAGCTGGACCGCCGCCTCGACGTGTTGGCGATGGCCAAGGTCAAGCAGTGAGGTTGGTTCGGCGATGACGGCACCCCCCGGCGGTCCCTACGGAACGAATCCGTATGGACAGGACCCCTATTGGGGCGGCCAGCCCCAGGGCAACCCGTACCCCTACCAGCAAGGCAGCCCCTACCCGTACCCGCCGCCCGGCCAGTACACCAATCCCTACCCACCCCAGCAGTACCCCCAGGCAGGCCAGCAGATTCCCCCCGGCTGGCCAGGCGGGCCCTACCCGCCGGGACCACCGCCGAAAGGGCCAGGTTCGAAGGCGCCATGGTTGATCGTCGCCGGTCTTGCTGTGCTGGGCGTCATCGCACTGGTGGTGACCCTGATAGTCGTTTTCAGCGGCAACGGAAACAAGTCCACCAAGACAAACCCGCCGGGATCGTCGGTGACGACAAGCGCCCCGACGTCGCAGCCCAACGGATCCGGGCAGACCGCGACGGACTGCACTCCCAATGTGTCCGGCGGTGACAAGCCCGCGGGCGGCGCCCCCGTCAGCGCGGGCAAGCTGTCGTTCCCGACCAGCGCGACACCCGGATGGATGCCGTTCTCGGACGACCAGACCCCGAACCTGATCGGCGCGGTGGGCCTCGCCCAAGAGGTGCCCGGCGCCAGCCAATGGGTGATGCAGGCGGAGGTCGCCATTACCAACTTCGTCAGCAGCATGGACGTCAGCGCACAAGCATCGAAGCTGATGCAGTGCGTTGCCAACGGCCCCGGCTACGCAAACGCGTCACCCACCCAGGGCCCGACGAAGACGTCGTCGATCACCGTCGACGGGACCAAGGCCGCCCGGGTGGACGCCGACGTCACGATCGCCGACACCTCCCGCAACGTGAAGGGCGACTCCGTCACCGTCATCGCGGTCGCCACCAAACCGGTCACCATCTTCTTGGGCGCAACACCCATCGGCGATGCCGCGTCGGCGGCCACCCTCAGCCAGGTCATTTCGGCGCTCAAGGTTTCGAAGTGACGTTTGTCGCCGTGATCGCGACCTAGCCGGGAGCCGCCGGCGCCGAGACGTGGGTGGCTTCGGAGCGTCCGCGCAGCACGGTGGAATAGCATTCTGCCCACTGCGCCCGCTCGGCCTCACCCGCGCGGTCGATCGCCCCCGCCGAACACAGGATCCGCCGGTCGGCGGTTTTGGCGAGATCGGCAAGCCGCGCGGCCTCGTTGACGGCGTCACCGATCACCGTGTATTCATAACGGTTTTCGGCACCGACGTTGCCGGCAAAGACTCGGCCGGCCGAGACACCGATGCCGAAATCGACCACGGGCAGCCGGCGCAGTTGGGTGCCCAGGGCACGCGCCGTCGCCAGCGCCGCCGAAGCCGGCTCACTCGTCCGCAGTGGCACTCCGAAAACGGCCAAGGCGGCGTCACCCGCGAATTTGTTGATCAGCCCGTGATGTTCGTCGACGGCGTCGACGACAATCCGGAAAAAGTCATTGAGCACCGCCGCAACCTCTTGTGGCGGACGGCTTTCCGCAAGCTGCGTGGAACCCACCAGATCGATGAAAAGGACTGCCGCCTCGACCACGTCTCCCGACAACGACGCGCCCTCTTCGATGGCACGCTGGGCGACGTCCGTTCCGACGTGGCGCCCGAACAGGTCGCGCAACCGGTCGCGCTCGGCGAGACCATTCACCATCCGATTGAATCCTGTTTGCAGACGTCCGATTTGGGAGCGCTCATAGGCACCCACATAGGTATGGATCCGGCCGTGTTCGACCTCTGCCATCGCGTCGACGACCTCGCAGAGCGGATCGGAAATGGATCGCGACGTCAAGATCATCGTCGGCAGCCCGAGGAGCAGCGCCGCCAGCGACACCACCAGAACGGGCACATCCAACGATGCCGACTTTTGAATGAGCCAGCCGTATGAGCGAAGAACGACCAGGGCCGCAATCACCGCGATGGGCAGCGCGCTGCACAAAAACCACAGCATAACCAGCCGCGCAAACACACCGGGCACCAAAAGCCGAGGCTCGCAACCCAGTGTGGCGGCACGCATGATGGGACGCAGGGTGCGTTGCGCCAGCAGCATCCCGGTGCCCGCGGCGGCCGGTCCGCCGAGCAGCACACCAAGCACCATTGGCAGCAGCAGCGCGGCGCCGCCGTCACGATTGAGCAGCATCAGGATCGCACCGGCTACGCCCCAGGCCGTCAACAGGATCGCCGTTTGGCGGCCGGCAAGTTTCACTGTGGCTTCCCGTTGCTGCTGGGTCGGTTCTTTTCCCGCGGCATACCAGCGAAGAGTGGGAGCAAGGCTCACGGGACCGGCGATCGCGACGCTGATAATTCCCAGCGCAACGAGCACTAACACCGTGGTGGTGTTCTTCTGCGCGAAGTCGGCGTTCGCCGCGACGGACGTGTGGCCCCTTAGCGGAATCAAGATTGCGGCCGCATCGATGACGGCAATGAGGTACGCCAGAGCAAGGTCGATCGCATATTGAATCGATAACCCGCGTGCGCTTTTTCGCTGTCCGGTGCTCGCCGAGCCCGCCTTGATCACCCTATAACGGTAGCCGCGTGTCGTGGCTAGGCACCGTTATTCGGCCCACCGGAGTTCTGGCCTGCAATGTCGGTGATCGGCAAGTTGGGCATCGGCTTGGGCGAGGGGGTGTTGGGCAGCGGTGGGATCTCGCTGGCCGGGATGTCGTGGAGTTGGTTTGCGGGTGGACCGTTTTCCCGGCCGCCGTAGCTGCTGCCGGGCGCCCGCGGCCCAAGCAGTTCGCTGACCGTCACCAACCGGTAGCCGTTGGCCTTGAGTACCGGGATGAACTGGTACACCAGGTCGACGGTGCTCGAGTAGGTGTCATGGAACAACACCACCGAACCCGGCTTGATGTACGTCATCAGCATGTAGCGCGTTGCTGCCGTATTCGAGTCGTTCGCCCAATCGAAAGGGATCACGTCCCAAAGAATTTGGGCTAGCCCGAACTTGGCGGCGGTCTGGCGGACCGCTTCGCTGGACAGGCCGCCGGCCGGACGATATATGGACGGCGTGCGCCCGGTTGCGGCGGCGATCGCGTCGTTGGCTCTGGAGAACTGGCCGGCGATGTCGTCGGTAGGGATCGTCGCCATGTTGGGGTGTTCCCAGGTATGGTTGCCAATCTCCATACCGGCGTCGGCTATGCGCTTGGCGCCCGCCGGGTTGGCTGCCACCTTGTTGCCGATCAGGAAGAAAGTGGCCTTCGCGTCATTGTCCTTCAGGATTTGCAGCAACCGGTCGTCAAACGGGCCCGGCCCGTCGTCGAACGTCAGCGCGACGCACTTGACCACCGAGCAGCTCAGGTTGTCGGCGCGCGTCACGTGGCCGGTAAGGCCGCCGATCACCAGCACCGCACCGGCCGCCACGACACCGAAAACCGTCCGCCAGTAGCGCCATGCCTGGCTGTCGGGTCGTTTCGGCATCTTGGCAGCCTACCCGGCGGCCGAGTGTGCAATCTGGGCGTCGAGTGTGCGCACCGGGCGACAAATCGGCTGAATTTCCGCCAGCAACGCACACCCAAAGCCCAGGTCAGGCCGCGTCAGTGCGGTCCGGCAATCTCCTCGAGCATCTCCGTGACCAGCGCGGCTATCGGCGACCGCTCGCTGCGCAGGAGGGTGATGTGCGCGAACAGCGGATGGCCTTTGAGCTTCTCGATCACGGCCGCTACCCCGTCGTGGCGCCCGACCCGCAAGTTGTCACGCTGGGCGATGTCATGGGTCAGAACCACCCGCGATCCGGCGCCCAGCCTGGACAACACGGTGAGCAAGACGTTGCGCTCCAGTGACTGTGCTTCATCGACGATGACAAACGAGTCATGTAGCGAGCGGCCCCGGATGTGGGTCAGCGGCAGCACTTCGAGCATGCCCCGGGACAGCACTTCCTCCAGCACCGCCGGGCTGGCCAGGCCCTCGAGGGTGTCGAAAACCGCCTGCGCCCACGGGCCCATCTTTTCGCTCTCGCTACCGGGCAGGTAGCCCAGCTCCTGGCCACCCACGGCATACAGCGGGCGGAAAACCACCACCTTGCGGTGGGTCCGGCGTTCCAGCACCGCCTCGAGACCCGCACACAGCGCCAGCGCCGACTTCCCGGTTCCGGCTTTGCCGCCCAGCGACACGATGCCCACCGACTCGTCGAGCAGCAAGTCAAGCGCGACCCGCTGCTCGGCGGACCGGCCACGCAGGCCGAACACCTCGCGGTCACCGCGGACCAGTTGGACGCGTTTCGCCGGAGTGACCCGGCCCAGCGCATGGGAGCTGCCGCCGAGCAATCGAATCCCGGTGTGACAGGGCAGGTCCCGCGCTTCGGCCAGGTCGGTCTCGCCCTCGGCGAATAATGTGTCGATATCCTCGGCCGCGGTCTCGATCTCGTGCATCCCCGACCACCCGGAGACGATGACGTCCTGGGCGTGGTATTCGTCGGCGGCCAGGCCCACCGCGGCGGCCTTGACTCGAAGTGGAATGTCCTTGCTGACCAACATGACTCGCCTGCCCTCAGCGGCGAGGTTGGCAGCGCAGCTCAAGATGCGGGAGTCGTTGCTGTCGGTGCGGAAGCCGGCTGGCAGCACCGCCGGGTCCGTGTGATTGAGTTCGACGTGAAGCGTACCGCCTTGTGTTCCAACGGGAATGGGCTGATCCAGCCGCCCGTGCTCGAGGCGAAGATCATCGAACAGACGCAACGCCTGACGGGCGAACCACCCCAGCTCGTGGTGATGGCGTTTGGCTTCCAGTTCGCTGATCACCACCAGGGGAACGACCACCTCGTGCTCGGCGAACCGACGGCACGCCCACGGATCGGACAGCAGCACGGACGTATCGATCACGTAGGTTCGGGTATCGGTCACGAAGCGCTCCTCGAGCGGGTAAGCCCGCGCGGACCCACACAGGCATGTCGGCGGGAAACGCGGCACCAGGACCGAGGCCGGTCCTGCCGTAGTCGTGACGGGAGGTGCCGCCCTGGCAGCAGAGTATGTCGCTGGCCATCGAGAATGACGCTACTCTCGTGGCCGCTCGGCCGCCGCGCAGGCGCGCCGAGATCGGCCGTGCTACCCAAGATGTGAGCAGCGAAATGTACGCCGGTGGGCGAAGGTTGGGTTAACCGATGACGAATTGCTTCAGCGCGGGCTCGTCGGCCAGTCCCCACGCGGTGATGCGGTCGGAAATCGCCTGTCGTAGGTCGGCAGGGCCGAAAATGCCCACATCGGCGACGTTGCGCACCTTGTCCTGGTAAGCGTCGATGTCGGCGCCGACGACCTGGATATCCGCCGCACGGGCTGCAATCGCGGCGATCGTCTCGTCGCGGGTGTACCCGAGGCAGTGCGCGACGAGCTTGGAGAAGATCTCCTCGTGACGGACTTCATCCCGGGCGATCCGGTCGACGAGTCCGGCCAGGATGGGCTCCTCGATCTGCGCGGCCAGGTTGCGGCTGAAGACGGCATGGGTGCGCTCGGTGAACGCCATGTACACCAGGGTTTCGACCTGCGTGTACGTGTCGGCGCGGTAGCCCTTCATCACGTGCTGGACGCGGGCCTCCTCGTTGGCGGTCGGGTCGACCTCACGGGTTACCACCAGGTATTCGCGCAGCGCGATGGCGTGCAGGTGCTCTTCGGCGGTCCACCGGCCGAGCCAGCGACTCCACCACTCCTCGAGAATGAAGTGCTCGACGAGCTCGCGGTGATGGCCGGCCAGGTTGTCCTTCAGCAGCAGCAGGATCTCGCAGGCGTCCGTGATGGACCTGGGCAGCGTTGCCTGGGAGGCATCCCAATCGTGTCCGCCGAGGAAGGCGAAGTTCTCACCCCGGTCGAACGGCACGTAGTCGTGGGCGAACCAGAGGTCCTCGGTGTTGAGGTGGTGGTCCATGAGCTGTTCGACTACCGGCTCCAGCTCGAGGATCAGCGCGTTAGGTACAGGTTTCTGTGCCATGCGGTTACTGTAACCCGCGTACACAGATTCGTGAAATCACTTGAGCCGTGTCGCGGCCCGATTGTGAGGTCGGCGGCTAGCGATCAACCAGCGTCCAGTCCTCGAGTCCCTCGTACAGCGGAAAGTCCCTGGCCAGCTGCGTCACCCGCTGCCGCAGCGCGGGCACATCTACCCCAGAGGCTTCACCGCCCGCGGCGAGGGCGGTGGCGATGATGTCGGCGACCTCGGTGAACTCCCCGTCGCCAAAACCACGGGTGGCTAAGGCCGGGGTGCCCACCCGCAGGCCCGAGGTCACCATCGGCGGCCGCGGGTCATTGGGGACGGCGTTGCGGTTGACTGTGATGCCGATTTCGTCGAGCAGGTCCTCGGCGGCCTTGCCGTCGAGTGGCGAATCGCGCAGATCTACCAGCACCAGGTGGACATCGGTCCCACCACTGACCACCGACACACCCGTTTTGCTGACATCGGCAGCCATTAGACGCTCGGCGATGATGCGGGCACCGGAGACCGTGCGCCGCTGCCGGTCGGCGAATTCCGGCGTGCCGGCGATCTTGAACGCGACCGCCTTGCCCGCGATGACGTGCATGAGCGGTCCGCCCTGCTGGCCGGGGAACACCGCCGAGTTGATGGCCTTGGCGAATTCCTGCTTACCCAGGATCATTCCGGAGCGGGCACCGCCGAGCGTCTTGTGCACGGTCGTGGACACCACGTCCGCGTGTGGCACCGGAGATGGATGCACGCCCGCGGCCACCAGACCGGCGAAGTGTGCCATGTCCACCCACAGCTTGGCGTCGACCTCGTCGGCAATCGACCGGAACGCCGCGAAGTCGAGGATCCGCGGGTAGGCCGACCAGCCGGCGATGATCACCTTGGGCCGGAATTCGAGCGCCTTGGACCGTACCGCGTCCATGTCGATCAGATGCGTCGTCGGGTCGACGCCGTAAAAACCGACGTCATAAAGCTTGCCGGAGAAGTTGAGCTTCATGCCGTGCGTCAGGTGTCCGCCGTTGGCGAGGTCCAGACCCAGCAGCCGCTCCCCCGGCGTCATGAGTGCGTGCAGTATCGCGGCATTGGCCTGGGCGCCCGAATGCGGCTGGACATTGGCGAACTCGGCGCCGAACAGCGCCTTGGCCCGGTCGCGGGCGATGTTCTCCACGACGTCGACGTGCTCGCAGCCGCCGTAGTAGCGCCGGCCGGGTAAACCTTCGGCGTATTTGTTGGTCAGCACGCTGCCCTGGGCCTGCAGTACCGAACGCGGCGCGAAGTTCTCCGACGCGATCATCTCCAGCGTGTCGCGTTGTCGGTGGAGTTCCTTGTCCAGCAACTCGGCGATGTCGGGGTCGACCTCGGCGAGGGGTGCCGACATTATGGAGGCGGAAGTACGGGCGTCGGGTGCGGCAGTCACGGCCGCCAGTCTATCCAGCCGCGTTTTTGGCCAGCCCAGCCGTCGGGCGCGCGCCCGTCCCTGCAACACTGGCACTATGCCGCGGCTGAGCGAGCCGAGCCCCTATGTGGAGTTCGACCGAAAGCAGTGGCGCGCGCTCCGCATGTCGACGCCGCTGGCCCTCACCGAAGAGGAATTGATCGGCCTGCGCGGTCTCGGTGAGCAGATCGACCTGCTCGAGGTCGAAGAGGTTTACCTGCCGCTGGCCCGGCTCATTCATCTTCAGGTCGCCGCGCGTCAGCGGCTGTTTGCCGCCACAGCGGAATTCCTTGGCGAGCCGCAACAAAACCCGGACCGGCCGGTGCCGTTCGTGATCGGTGTGGCCGGAAGCGTGGCCGTCGGCAAGTCGACCACCGCCCGTGTGCTGCAGGCGCTGCTGGCTCGCTGGGATCACCACCCCCGGGTGGACCTGGTGACCACCGACGGTTTCCTCTACCCCAATGCCGAACTGGATCGTCGAAACCTCATGCACCGCAAAGGTTTTCCGGAGAGTTACAACCGCCGGGCACTGATGCGGTTCGTGACGTCGGTGAAATCAGGCTCGGACTACGCGTGCGCGCCGGTGTACTCGCATCTGAAGTACGACGTCATTCCGGGGGCCAAGCAGGTGGTCAGGCACCCCGACATCTTGATTCTGGAGGGCCTCAACGTCTTGCAGACCGGTCCGACCCTGATGGTGTCGGACCTGTTCGACTTCTCGCTGTATGTGGACGCCCGAATCGAAGACATCGAGCAGTGGTACGTGTCGCGGTTCTTGTCGCTGCGCGGCACTGCGTTCGCCGACCCGGAATCACACTTCCACCACTACTCGGCCCTGAACGACACCAAGGCGGTCGCCGCCGCAGGCGAGATCTGGCGATCGATCAACCGGCCGAATCTGGTCGAGAACATTCTGCCCACCCGTCCCCGCGCGACCCTGGTGCTGCGCAAGGACGCCGACCACTCCATCAACCGGCTCCGCCTGCGCAAGCTCTAGCAACCCGCGAACCCGCGAAAGACCGGAGCGGGACAACGCTCCGCACGCGGCGGAGGCGCCCCGCACCGGCGGGACGGGAGGCTATGACGCGAGGCGACGCACTCCCAGGTATTGCAGTGCGGCGAAGCCCGCGGTGTAGACACCACTGGCCAGTGTCGCGCCGACCCCGATTGCGGTCATGGGCACTACTTCAGCCGCCACGATCGCGGCCAGGGTGCACACGATGTTGGCCAGCACGACGCCGATCCCGGCGCGGCGCAAGTCCGGCGCCGCCGCCAGGCTGAACACCACCAGGCCGTAGAGCACGAAGAATGCCCCCATGGCATATTCCTGAGCGGATGTCAGGCCGGTCAGCGACGAGAGTGGGTCGGCGACGAAGGCGACGGCCAGACCGCACAATCCCGTCAACGTGGCATCGGCACGCATGGCGAAACGCAGCAGCGAGTCGGTCGAGTCGTAGAGGGGCCTGGTGGGTAGACCAGATACAGCGGTCATGTGATCACTCCTCGCGATGGCGATTTGGGTCGAACAGGTTTGAGCGTGCCGCCCAAGCACTGCCATATCGACTCGTGGCACTGCCAATTACTGCCATGGATAGAAAGACCAGCTAGTTCACCCCGCTATTCCCATTCGTGCGAATAAGGCCGAGGGCGTCCCTAAACGTGGGGCGTGTGGCCGAAACAGCGGGCACCGCTTCCAACCGCGCCGCGAGCGTAACGCAGTGCGAAATTTCGGGCGATTTTTCGCCGCGGCGTTACGCTCAGCGCGCTGTGCGGCGCTGGCGCAGGCTAATCGCTGGCAACTGCGACACGCCCGCGCAGATCGGCAGCGATGAGCCGAGCGGCGGCGTTCTGCCAGTTGTGCAGCGAGCGTTGCGGGACCTCGGTCACCAACCACTGCCAGGCCTGCCGGGCGGTCGGATCCAAACCCGCGGCGGTGGCGTTCTGCGCGTAGGCGCGCACCCCGACGACATAGGGGAAATACAGCGAGTTGTAGTAGCGCCACTGCTCGGTGGTTCCGAAATCGCCGCCGTCGCGGGGTTTGAGTCGCCCGATGCCGTCGGCGAGAACAGCCTTGAGTTCGTTGGCCCGGTCCAGAGGATGATCGGGTGCTCCGCGGGCGGCCAGCCGCTCATCGATCACCGGTAACGCAGTCAGCGGGTTGGCGACCAGCTTGGTCAGATCACCGTAGTGGCCCAGTGCCCGGCGGGTGAGCCGGGCGAAGGTTTCGTCGTCGACGTCATCGAGCGGATCGACCGACCGCAACGGCAACGCCGCCCCGGTATGCCGCAGCGCGGCCCGGTCGGCCCGCAGGGTGGGAGACTTCGAGAACGCCAGCCGGTCCAGCACCCCGGCCAGCGGATCGGCCAACACCTGCACCGCGACCGCGATTGCCAACGTGGTGAACAGCAGCACCGTCAGCGCGATCTGCGCGCTCGGCACGTGGCGGGTGACCGCCAAGCCGATCAGCGCCTGGCCACCGAACAGCACCGCCACCGCCGAACAGCCGGCGAACGAGCGCAACATGTCGGCGCGCAGCGCCTGGCCCTCGTCGAAGGCGTCCCACAGGGCCACCGCCACGCCCAGCGCCAGGACATCGAAACCCGTCGACGTCAGGGCCAGCCAGCTGGGCACCAGGCCCAGCGGAATGATCAGGATGGCATTGGCCAGCGCGAAGAACAGGGTCGCCACAACGACCACGCCGGCGACCCGTGTCGGCTGGGCGGGTCGCCGCACCGCGACGACCATCGCCCCCAGTGTGGATACCGAGATCACCGCCATCATCAGCACGTGACCCGGCCGGAGCGGCCCGTCGACGCCGCCGGCCATCATCGCGCCGAACAGGGTGAGCGCGCCGACACCGCCGACGAGCAGCAACTCACCGGTGCGCGCCCGCCAGCGGTCGCCCGTCCGGGTCAGCTCGACGAGCACCGCGAACCACGCCACGCTGGGGACCGCGACCAGATAGATCTCGATCCGGCCGAGCGTTTCGCTGTGCGTGGCGCTGGCCGTGCGCACCGCGTCCAGCGCCACCACCAGCGCGAAGCCAGAAAGGCCGATCGCGGCCAACGCCAGCACCGGCTTACGCGGGTCGCGGGCCAGTAGGTACAACCCCAGCCACCCGCTCAGCGTGAACACCACAGCCGACAGCGCAGCCATGCGTCTAGTTTGTCACGCCGTCACGTGCCGTACCGGCGATGGCGCCGGCTGTAATCACGCAGCGCACGCAGAAAATCAACCCGGCGGAATGCGGGCCAGTGCGCTTCGCAGAACCACATCTCCGAGTACGCGCTTTGCCACAACAGAAAGCCGGACAGGCGCTGCTCGCCTGACGTGCGGATCACCAGGTCGGGGTCGGGTTGCCCGGACGTGTAGAGGTTTTCGGAGATGGCCTCGACGGTCACGGCGTCGACGAGTTCCTCGGCGATGGCGCCGTTGGCAAGTTCCTTGCTCAGCAACGCACGTACCGCGTCGACGATCTCCCGCCGCCCGCCATAGCCGACGGCGACGTTGACGTGGAACGGTGCCACCGCCGGCGTGGACTCCACCGCGCCCCGCAGCCGCCGGGCGGGTTCGTCGCCGAGCAGCTCCAGATCCCCGACGGTCCGCACGCTCCAGCGATTGGCCGGCGCACAGATCTCCTCAACGACATCGGTGATGATCTCGATGAGCGCCGCGAGCTCGTCGGGATCGCGCTGCAGGTTCTCGGTGGACAGCAGGTAGACGGTGGTCATTTCGATGCCCGCTGCCTGGCACCAGCGCAGCATCTCGGCGATCTTGGCGGCGCCCATCCGGTAGCCATAGCTGACGTCGTCGTAGCCCGCGTCGCGCGCCCATCGCCGATTTCCGTCGCA
Source organism: Mycobacterium sp. (assembly GCA_035552295.1). Lineage (GTDB taxonomy): Bacteria > Actinomycetota > Actinomycetes > Mycobacteriales > Mycobacteriaceae > Mycobacterium. The sequence continues at coordinate 12,725 of DASZLQ010000168.1, forward strand.
CAACACCGCGATGTGCCGGGGCAATTCGGATTTCGAAGCGGCCAGACCCTGCCTCAGCCGCAGCTCGTAGACGCGATACAAGGGTTCCTTGAGCCGCGGCGGGATGATCTCCACGAAGATTCACCCTACTGTGAGCTGCAACAATTTCCCGCCCGCATTTTCGGCGACTCACCGCACGTCTGACCAGCCTCGGCGCCGTCGACGACTAAGGTTTAGCGATATGAGCGGCCAGATCACCACGGTCACCCACCCGGAGTCCCAATCGCGGGGCCCCGCGGCCAATGCCGCGCAGCAGCTCGTCGGCGGCGTCGCGCGGGTACTGGCCAAGCCACGGTTCCGCGGCTGGATTCACGTCTACTCCGCCGGGGCCGCCGTCGCCGCGGGTGCGTCACTGATAGCGGTGTCGTGGGCGGTCGGATCAACCAAGGCCGGGCTTGCGACGTTTGTGTATGCCGCGGCCACGGTGGTCATGTTCACCGTCAGCGCCACCTACCACCGCGTCAATTGGCAATCCGAGACCGCGCGGAAATGGATGAAGCGGGCCGATCATTCGATGATCTTCGTGTTCATCGCCGGCAGCTACACGCCGTTCGCGCTGCTGGCCATGCCGCCGGACGCGGGACGAGTGGTGTTGTCCATCGTCTGGGGCGGGGCGGCGGCCGGGATCCTGCTGAAGATGTGCTGGCCGTCGGCGCCGCGCTGGGTGGGCGTGCCGCTGTATTTGCTGCTGGGCTGGGTCGCAGTCTGGTACACCGGCACAATCCTGCACAACGCCGGGGTGGCCGCGATGGTGCTTCTCTTCGTCGGTGGCGCCTTGTACAGCATCGGCGGCATTCTGTACGCGTTGCGCTGGCCCGACCCGTGGCCGAACACCTTCGGCTTCCACGAGTTCTTCCACGCCTGCACCGCGATCGCGGCGACCTGCCACTACATCGCGATATGGTTCGTCGTCTTCTAGCTACGGCTGGGTGACGTCGGCCGCCGACCAGTAGGCCTTCATCGCGGTGACCTTGCCTTGGTCGTCGAACACCATGACGTCGATCGGCTCGATCACCATCCGATGGTCGCCCGCGGTGACGGTCAGCCGGAACTGGAAAGCCGCCTCGTTGCCGGCCACGCGCAGCGAGACCAGTTCGCATTCGCGCTGCACTGCGTCGACAGCTGAATAGAAGCCGTGGATCGCCTGACGACCGATGTGCACCTCGCCACCGACCGGGTCCTCGACGGTCGCGTCGTCGGCGTACAGCTCGACCAGATCGTCGGCGCTGCCCTCGGCAACCAGCTCGATGTAGCGGTTGACGGTTTCCCTGATCGCTTGGGTCTTTTCGGCGGCATCCGGCATGCCACGCAGGGTAGCCTCCGGGCTAATACCCCGGTACCCCCAGGGCGGCCGCCAGTTCGGTTGCCCTGGTGACCGGTAGGTCGCAGACGCGTCCACGGCACACGTAGGCGGCGTCGGCACCGGCCAGCCGGTCTCGCCCGGTGAGCAGCACCGACGAGTCCATCTCGCCGCCGACGACGATCGCCCCGCCGGGCGCCAGCCGGCGCGCGTCAGCCAGCAGCGGCGAGCCAGACGGATCGCAGGCGACCGCGATCTGTAGCGGTCCACGAACCGCGGATTCGGCAACGGCCAGCCAACATCCGGCCGAGCGCGGTGCACGCGCCAGGAGCACGGAGTGCGCGCCCAGCGCCTCGGACGCCGCTTGCAGATACCGCTCCGCCCTCGCACCGTCGGCCAGGTGGGCCGCGGTCAGCAGCGCTTCGGTGATGGTCGAAGCGCCCGACGGCGTTGCGCCGTCCAGCGGGTCGGCGGGCCGCAACATCAGCTGCTCGGCATCGTCGGCGGTGTCGTACCACCGGCCGGGCCGCTGCGGGTCGGCGAAGTGCGCCAGTGCGATGTCGAGTAGCTCGGTTGCCCTCGTCAGCCAGGCGTCGTCGGCGGTCAGCTGATAAAGCGCGAGCAGTCCGGTGGCCAGCATCGCGTGGTCCTCCAGAATGGCGGCGCTGTCGCCGACTACCCCGCGAAGGCTGGCGCGCCGCAGCCTGCCCTCGACGACGTGCAAGTCCAGCAGCGCCGTCGCGCAATTCCGTGCGGCGCGGGCGAACTCGGGTTCGCCCAAGGCCACACTGGCCTCGGCCAGCGCGGTGATCGCCAGCCCGTTCCAGGATGTGACGACCTTGTCGTCGCGTCCGGGCTGGGCCCGGGTGCGCCGGGTGGCCAGCAGCGCGGTCCGGACGCTTTCGAGCCGTTGCGGATCGTCCGGATCGGCGGGCAGCTGCAGCACCGACGTCCCTTGTTCGAACGTTCCCGACGGGGTAACTGCGAAAACCTCTGCGGCCCAACGTCCATCGTCAGCGCCGAGCACCTCGGTCAGCTGCCCGGGCGTCCACACGTAGGTCGAGCCCTCACGCCCGTCGGCGTCGGCGTCCAGCGACGAAGCGAACACGCTCCCGTCGGCGAGCTCATCGAGCAGAAACCCAGCTGTCTGCGCAGCGACCCGGCACGCCAATGGATCTCCGGTACGCCGGGCCCAGTGCGCGTATGCGCGCAGCAGCAGCGCGTTGTCGTACAGCATTTTCTCGAAATGCGGTACCACCCAAGCGTTGTCGACGCTGTACCGGGCGAAGCCGCCGGCCAGCTGGTCATAGATGCCGCCACGGGCCATCGCGTTGCCGGTGCGGGATACCGCTTCCAGCGCTGCCGATGACCCGGTGCGCTCGTAGTTGCGCAGCAGCGCCTCGAGAATCGCCGACGGCGGGAACTTGGGTGCCCCGCCGAAACCGCCGTGAACCGCATCCTGGTCCCCCAGCACCGTCGCGACAGCGTGGTCACACAGCGTGGGCGCTACGTCCGGGCCACCGCCGGGCAGACCAGAAGACATCTTGCGCAACTCGCCGGCGATATGTTCGGACGCTTCGTCGACCTCACCGCGGCGGTTTCGCCACGTCTCGGATACGGCCGAAAGAAGCTGCAGAAAGCCGGCTTTCGGGTAGTACGTGCCGCAGAAGAAGGGATGGCCGTCTGGTGTCAGGAAACACGTCATCGGCCAACCGCCCTGCCCGGTGAGCGCGACCGTGGCGTTCATGTACACGGCATCGATGTCCGGCCGTTCCTCGCGATCTACTTTGATGCAGACGAATCCCGCGTTCATCACCGCGGCCACCTCGTCGTCCTCGAACGACTCGTGGGCCATGACGTGGCACCAATGGCAAGCGGCGTACCCGATGGACAGCAGGATCGGCACATCGCGCGCAGCCGCCTCCGCCAGCGCCTGCGGCGTCCACTGCTGCCAGTGCACCGGGTTGTCGGCATGCTGACGCAAATACGGGCTAGTGGCCAGCCCGAGTGTATTTGTCCCGGCGTTCTCAGCCGGGCTCATCGCCGGGCCCTGGTGCGGGCGTCGATCCGTTGGCCTGCCCGGGGCCTTGCTCCGGCGCTTGACCATGGGACGGGCCGACCGTGTCGGTGCCCTCGTCGGCGGCCTGATCTGGCTCAGGGTGCTCGGGGTCGAACGTTTTTGGGACTTTCTTCAGTTGCCGGTTCATCGATCGCAGCAGCAATAACGTGGCGATCAACAGCAGCACGACGACCAGCAACCCCAACGGGCTGGCCTTGCCGAAGTCCGGGCCGTTGTTGTGGGGCGCCCCGTCTGCGATCACCGCGAGCAGAAGGTTCCTCACCCGTCGTTCTCAATTCCGGCGAACAGGTCGTCCTCGGGCAGCTCGGCGGGCCGACGCGAGCGGGCCAACTCGAATTCCTCGGTCGGCCATAGCCGCTGTTGCCATGAGATCGGAGCGGCGAAGAATTCGGCATTCGGGTCGATCTGGGTGGCGTGGGCCCGCAGCGCATCGTCGCGCTGGCTGAAATACTCCGAACACTCCACACGCGTCGTCACCCGCGACTCAAAAGGATCGTGCTCGGGTTTCCAGTGCTCCAGCCACTTGCCGAAGGGGCCTTCTTCGCCACGCTTGGCGAACTCGTCTTGCAGCAACTGCATCCGCTGGCGCAGGAAGCCGTGGACGTAGTAAAGCTTGGACACGGTCCACGGCTGGCCGGCGTCGGGGAAACGCGCATCGTCGCCGGCGGCCTCAAAGGCAGCGAGTGAAACCTGGTGGCAGGCAATGTGATCCGGATGCGGGTAGCCGCCGTTCTCGTCGTAGGTGGTCATCACGTGCGGCCGGAACTCGCGGACCACACGCACCAGCGCCTCGGTGGACACCTCCAGTGGCACCAGCGCGAAGCAGTCCTCGGGCAGCGGTGGCGGCGGATCCCCCTTGGGCAAGCCGGAGTCAATGAAACCCAGCCAGGTGTGCTCCACGCCGAGAATTTCGGCGGCCTTCGCCATCTCGTCACGGCGGATTTCAGCCATGTGTCCATGCACATCGGGCAGGTCCATCGCAGGATTGAGGATGTCGCCGCGCTCGCCCCCCGTCAATGTCACCACCAGCACGCGGTGGCCCTCGTCGGCGTACCGGGCAAGGGTGGCAGCACCCTTGCTGGATTCGTCGTCGGGGTGGGCGTGCACCGCCATCAACCGCAGTTCGCTCACATGCCCCCTTGTCGGTCTGCTGGACGCCCGGTTTCGACCCTATAATTCCAGTTGCCGATCGTTGCATCGTGTCGGCCGAGGTCCGGCAGTCGACTAGTCCAGGCATACCCAGGCATGAGCGAAACTCCCAGTGCTCGTCCCGAGGCCCGCTACGGGCGCTCGCGACTGTCTCGTGCGCCGCGGCGTCGGGTGGTCATCGTCATGGCCCTGCTGGTCGTTGCGGTCGGCCTCGTGGTCGCCGTCATCGGCTACCGACGGCTCGGCACCAGCGACGTCACCGGCTCGCTGGCCGGCTATGCGGTGATCGACAACGAAACAGCGTCAGTGACGATCAGCGTGACACGATCTGACCCGTCGCGGCCGGTGGACTGCATCGTGCGCGTTCGGGCCAAAGACGGCAGCGAGACAGGCAGACGAGAGGTGCTGGTACCGCCCTCGGAGGCGGCCACGGTGCAGGTGACGACGACGGTGAAATCCGCCCAACCGCCGGTGATGGCAGATATTTACGGTTGCGGCACCGACGTGCCCGGCTATTTGCGCCCGGCCTGACCAACGATAGAGAAGTGCGAGAACTGCGAATATGCCGTCACCAGCTGTTTCCGCAGTGGTAACATGGGTGAATGCACGGTTCCTACTGGGACCGTGTATTGCTGCTTAAAGGCCGTGAGCAGGACGGCGCCGCAGCACCCGGGGTGGGACCCCGAATACCCCCGAAAGCGGGGTTCAGAAGCTTACGCGGATACGCGGAACGGATAAGGCGAGGAGCGCGACGAGATGACGGATACCCAGGTGACCTGGCTGACCCAGGAATCACATGACCGGCTCAAGGCGGAGCTCGATCAGCTGATCGCGAAGCGCCCCGTCATCGCCGCGGAAATCAACGACCGTCGCGAAGAGGGCGACCTCCGCGAGAACGGTGGATATCACGCCGCCCGCGAAGAGCAGGGCCAGCAAGAGGCACGCATTCGCCAGCTGCAGGACCTGCTCAACAACGCCAAGGTCGGTGAAGCGCCCAAGCAGTCCGGCGTCGCGCTGCCCGGCTCGGTGGTCAAGGTCTACTACAACGGCGACAAGTCCGACAATGAGACGTTCCTGATCGCCACCCGCCAGGAGGGCGTCAACGAGGGCAAGCTCGAGGTGTATTCGCCGAACTCACCGCTGGGTGGCGCCCTGATCGACGCCAAGGTGGGTGAGACCCGCAGCTACATGGTGCCCAACGGCAACACCGTTGAGGTCACGCTGGTCAGTGCGGAGCCGTACCACTCCTAAGCGACCCTTTTTCGCGAGCAGACAGAGAGTTGCACCCAATACGCCCGGTGCGCGCGATTCTGCGTCTGCTCGCGGCGGCTAACTCAGGGCCTGCTCGAGATCGGTCAGCAGGTCGGCGACATCTTCGATACCCACCGAAAGCCGCACGAGGTCGTCGGGTACTTCCAACTGCGAGCCGGCCGTCGACGCGTGCGTCATGGCACTGGGGTGCTCGATCAGCGACTCCACCCCGCCCAGCGATTCGGCCAGGATGAACACCTTGGTGCCGGCGCACAGATCCTCGGCCGCCGCCCTGCCGGCTCGCATGCGCACGGAAACCATGCCGCCGAAGCCACGCATCTGCCGGGCGGCGATGTCATGCCCGGGGTGAGTGGGCAGACCCGGATATAGCACCGTGCTCACCGCGGGATGCCCGGCCAGGAATTCCGCTACGGCCAAGGCGTTTTCGCTGTGCCGCTGCATCCGTAGCACCAGGGTCTTCAAACCGCGCATCGTCAGGTACGCGTCGAACGGGCCCGGCACCGCGCCGGCACCGTTTTGCAGGAAACCGAAGGCGTCGTCCAGCTCTTTGTCGTTGGTGATCAACGCGCCGCCCACCACGTCGGAGTGACCGCCGATGTATTTGGTGGTCGAGTGCAGCACCACATCGGCACCCAGTGTCAACGGCTGCTGCAGCGCGGGCGACGCAAATGTGTTGTCCACCAATACCTTTGCCGAATGCTTATTGCCGAGTTCGGCGATGGCAGCGATATCGGCGATGGAAAGTAACGGATTGGTCGGTGTTTCCACCCAAACCAGCCGGGTCTGCGGCGTGATCGCGTCGCGCACGGCGTTCAGATCCGACAACGCCACCGGCGTGTACTCGACGTTCCAGTGCGTGAAGACCTTGTCGATCAGCCGGAATGTGCCGCCATAGGCGTCATTCGGGATGACGACGTGATCGCCGGGCCGCAGCATCGCCCGCAGTGCACAGTCGGTGGCGGCCATCCCGGAACTGAACGCCCGCCCGCAAGCGCCTTCTTCGACGGCCGCCAGCGACGTTTCCAGTGCCGATCTGGTCGGGTTGCCGGTGCGTGCGTACTCGAATCCGCCACGCAGGCCCCCGACGCCGTCTTGGGCGAACGTGCTGCTGGCATAGATCGGGGTGTTCACCGCCCCGGTCGCGGGATCGGGGCGGTAGCCAGCGTGGATGGCTTTGGTGGCTAGGCCGGTGATTCCGCGGTGTCCCTTAACGTCTTCGCTCATCGACGATCAGCCTAATGACGATCGCGGCGGCGAGCGCGCCACCGCACGGTGCCGTCACTGTTCGATCGGCAGCACGACCGTGGTCATGATCTTGTCGGCCAGAGTCTGCCGCTTGGCGTCCCACAGCGGGAACAGGAAACCGATGTAGCAGATGATCGCGTCGACGAAGTGCGCAAGCTGGCGCACGATGGACAGCCCGAAACCGAGGGGCTGCCCAGTGGCTTCGCTGACCACCTTGACCTTCATCACCGATTTGCCCAGGCTCGACCCGGTAGTGCCCTGGCGGTAACCGTAATTCCACAACAGGTAGGCCAGGCCGATCAGGTGCGACAACCACTGCACCAGTTGACCGATCATCGAGGGCTGGCTGGCGCAGAACTGGTTGACGTCGTACTGCGAGATGTCGGTGACGCAGGACGTCTGCTGCGTGGCGATCATGACCACGGTGCCGATGCCGACCACCACCGCGTACGGGACGATGTCGATGAGGAAAGCCAGCACCCTGGTGAGCCACGGCGTGTAGGCCTCAGTCGGGAGAGCACGGATGGCGGGACCCGGTGGCGGCGGTGCGTAGCCACCGGCAGACGGAGGCGGCGGAGGGTACGAACCGCCGCCGGGTGGCGGAGGAGGCGGAGGGTACGAACCGCCGCCAGGTGGCGGAGGCGGCGGAGGGTATGCAGCACCCGGCGCCGAAGGAGTTGGTGAGGGCTCATGCTCACCAGATGACCCGGGCGGAGGTGGAGGTGGCAGGTGGGACTCGCCAGGCGGTTGATCGGTCATGGGCAACCCTTCCACTGCGGATGAGCTGAACTAGGCCGCATTACAGTACCTGAGCGCGGACTGGCCGGGCGAGACCTGCGTCACACGCGAATCGGCGTTACCACGGGCGATGGGGCCGAGGGAACGATGGACGTCACCGCAGCCGTGGGTAGCAAACTAATTCGCGACGCTAATGTCGCCGTGGCTCCGAGAGGAATCCCAGCAAGTCGTAGCGGGTAATCACTCCCACCGGTTTGCCTTGCTCCACCACCATCAACGCGTCCCACTCGCGCAACGCCTTGCCGGCCGCAGTGACCGACTCGCCGGCGCCAATCATCCGCAGCGGCGGGCTCATGTGTTCGGAGACGGCGTCGGCCAATTTGGCGCGCCCCTCGAAGACGGCCGAGAGTAGTTCGCGTTCGGAGACACTGCCGGCGACCTCGCCGGCCATCACCGGCGGCTCGGCGCCGACGACCGGCATCTGGGAGACCCCGTACTCACGCAGAATGCCGATGGCGTCGCGCACCGTCTCGGACGGATGGGTGTGCACCAAATCGGGCAGCGCGCCGGATTTCCCGCGCAACACATCACCGACAGTGGGCTGCTCGGTCGAGCCGTCGAGGCGGCTGCGCAGAAACCCGTATGAGGACATCCACGCGTCGTTGAAGATTTTCGACATGTAGCCACGGCCGCCGTCGGGCAGCAACACGACGACCAGCGCATCGGGCCCGGCTTCCTCGGCCACCTTCACCGCGGCCACCACCGCCATCCCGCACGAGCCACCGACCAGCATCGCTTCTTCCCGGGCCAGCCGCCTGGTCATATTGAACGAATCCGAGTCGGACACCGCGATGATCTGGTCCGGCACCGTCGGGTCGTAGGCCGCCGGCCAGAAATCCTCGCCGACCCCCTCGACCAGGTAGGGCCGGCCGGCGCCACCCGAATACACCGAGCCTTCGGGGTCGGCGCCGATGACGCGTACCGGTCCTTCTGGTCGGCCACCGGACACTTCCTTGAGGTAGCGGCCCGCGCCGGTGATGGTCCCGCCGGTGCCGATGCCCGCGACGAAGTGCGTGACCCTGCCGTCGGTGTCGGCCCAGATCTCCGGGCCGGTGGTCTCGTAGTGGCTGGCCGGACCTTCCGGGTTGGCGTACTGGTCGGGCTTCCAGGCGCCGTCTATCTCTCTGACCAGCCGGTCGGAAACGCTGTAATAGCTGTCCGGGTGCTCGGGCGGCACGGCGGTCGGGCACACGACTACCTCGGCGCCGTAGGCGAGCAGCACATTGCGCTTGTCCTCGCTGACCTTGTCCGGGCAGACGAAAACACACTTGTAGCCCCGGTGCTGGGCGACCAGAGCGAGACCGACACCGGTATTGCCCGAGGTGGGTTCGACGATCGTGCCGTCCGGCTTCAGCAGCCCGCTGGCCTCCGCCGCGTCGATCATCTTCATCGCGATCCGGTCCTTGGAACTTCCACCGGGGTTGAGATATTCGACTTTGGCCACGACAGTGCCGGCACTGGCGGGGATGACGGAGTTCAGGCGAACCAGCGGCGTGCCGCCGATGAGGTCACTGATGTGCTGCGCGATTCGCATGCGTTCATCGTCTCAGGCGGTTTTGCGCCACGCACACCCGCCGACAGCCGCCGAGCACCGGCACCTCCAACTGCTAGCCGGTGGCTTCGCGGATGTACTCCCCGATCTGGCGCAGCGACCGGATTGCCTCCGGCACCATCGGTGCGGCCAGCTGGAAGTCATGAACCTGGCCGGGCCAGACGCGTACTTCCGCGGGCACACCAACCGCCGCGAGCCTGCTTGCCGCCAACTGCGCGTCGTGCAGCAGCACCTCGGATCCGGACACGTGGATCAGCGTCCGCGGCAGGCCAGGTTTGATGTGCTCCAACGGCTCGTAGATCTCTTCGGGCCTGCCGTCGACTTTGTTCTTCTCGGCCGCGCCAGCAACCAATTCGACGAGCGCGTCAAACGCCTGCGGAGGAAACATCGCGTCGGTCTCGATGTTGGGATGGGCCTGTTTGAATTCCTTTGCTAGCTGCAGCAGCGGCGAGATCGCTACCAGCGCCGCCGGTTCCTCACCTTGCTCCTGCAACCGTTGCGCAAGGGCGAGTGCGAGGTACCCGCCCGCGGAGTCGCCGGCCAGCACAATTTGGTCGGGCTCGTACCCGCACCGCCGCACCCATTGGTAGGCGTCGTGACAGTCGTCGAGCGCCATCCCCACCGAGTGCTTGGGCAGGAGTCGATAGTTGACCACCAGGACGGGCGAGTCAGCAAACTTCGAAATCGCTTCGACGAGCCTTCCGTGTGAGTTTGCTCCACAGGTCAGGAATGCGCCGCCATGGAAGTAGAGAACAATCCGTCGGCCGCCGTCCGCGGGCAGCACGCCGGGGGCACGCACCAGCTGTGCCGAAGCATTGGGCAAGTTCACGGTCTGTCGGACGGTGGCCGACACCGGAAGCAGGACCCGGGATGCAAAGTCGATGAGGCCCCATGGCCACGGCAGGTTAGGTGCCTGGCTTCCGGCTGCCAGAATGGGCCGGATGGTCAGCCGTGACGCCAGTGTGGCAACTCGCGCAGCAACGCTGGGCCCCGATTCGAGGACCTCGACCGGCGCCCCGTCGCTGATCGCGAATTTGCGTGCTCCAACTCTACGTGCCTTGAGGACGTCGTGTGCGCAAACGACTCTCCGGGGGGAGCCAGCTACCTTGCCAGGTACGGTCATGCTCAACACTTCCTACGCCTTTGTAGTCCGATACAGCATGTGACGAGGCAGCTAAGCGTCCGGTTCATCTGTTCGCCGAGTCGTTCAGCCAACTCGTTGGATTTAGCTTGACAGGCTTTTCTGGGTAGAACATTTGAAGAGTCTGATTTGATACCACATGTGATTCACAACGTGATCACATTGTTTGTCAGCCGCCCGCGCAAACACCGAAGCCGATCTAAACTGATTCCGTGACCATCCGGGTGCCGCGTCGTTCGACGATCGCCCTGGCCACAGCGGGTGCACTCGCCTCGACAGGCACGGCCTATTTGGGCGCTCGTAACCTGCTGGCCGGCCAGGCGACGCACGCGCGCACCGTCATCCCGAAGGCGTGGGACATCCCGCCCCGCGCCGACGGCGTGTACAGCCCGGGCGGCGGGCCGGTGGAACGGTGGCAGCGCGGCATGCGCGTCGACCTGCATCTGATGATCTTCGGGGATTCGACAGCCACCGGGTATGGCTGCATGAGCGCCGAAGAAGTGCCGGGCGTGCTGATCGCGCGCGGACTCGCCGAGCAGACCGGTAAGCGCATCCGGTTGAGCACCAAGGCGATCGTCGGCGCCACCTCGAAAGGCGTTTGCGGCCAAGTCGATGCGATGTTCGTGGCCGGGGCGCCACCGGACGTGGCCGTGATGATGATCGGCGCCAACGATGTCACCGCACTCAACGGGATCAGTCAGTCCGCGCAGCGGCTGGGCACGGTGGTGCGTAAGTTGCGCACCCGCGGCGCGGTGGTCATCGTGGGCACCTGCCCGGATCTGGGTGTGATCACCGCTATCCCGCAACCACTTCGCTCGCTGGTACACGCGCGGACCTCGCAGCTCGCCCGCGCCCAGGCCGCTTCCGTCCGCGCCGCCGGCGGTTTACCGGTCCCGTTGGCGAACCTGCTGGCCCCCCAATTCCGGGCCACGCCCGAGGTGATGTTCTCTGCCGACGGCTTCCACCCCTCGCCGGCCGCATACGCGCTGGCGGCCAGGGCGTTGTTGGTCACGCTCTGCGATGAGCTCGACGAAAATGCCGACAGCCGAATCCCGGATTCACCGGCCCCATCCCCCACGCCGGTGCTCGGAGCCGCGCACACTCGGCGCAGTGTCATGCCGCGGCTGTGGCAGCGCCCGGTGCCGGGTTCGCCTGCCCCGTCGTCGTAGCAGCCGGTCGGTACCGACTAGATTTGTGCTAGCCCGTCGGGGTGGACTTACCACCCGTTCATTGAGGCGAGCCCGCGTCCCATTGGAGAGAATCGTCATGCCTGAAGCCGTCATAGTCGCCGCCGCCCGTTCGCCGATAGGCCGCGCCATGAAGGGATCGCTGGTCTCCATGCGACCCGACGACCTGGCCGCCCAGATGGTGCGGGCCGCGCTCGACAAAGTGCCCGCGCTCAACCCGCACCAGATCGACGATCTCATCCTGGGTTGCGGCCTGCCCGGCGGTGAGTCCGGCTTCAACATGGCGCGCGTCGTCGCCATCGAAGTCGGCTACGACTTTCTGCCGGGCACCACGGTGAACCGGTATTGCTCGTCATCGCTGCAGACGACGCGGATGGCTTTCCACGCGATCAAGGCGGGCGAGGGTGATGCGTTCATCTCCGCGGGAGTAGAGACCGTGTCCCGGTTCGGAAAAGGCAACTCCGACTCGTGGCCGGACACCAAGAATCCGCTGTTCGACGAGGCCCAGGAGCGATCCACGGCCGCGGCCGCCGGCGCCGACGAATGGCACGATCCCCGCACTGACGGAAACGTGCCCGACGTCTACATTGCAATGGGCCAGACGGCAGAGAACGTCGCGATAATGACCGGCATCAGCCGCGAGGACCAGGACCACTGGGGCGTGCGCAGCCAGAACCGGGCCGAGGAGGCCATCAAGAACGGGTTCTTCGAACGCGAGATCACCCCGGTGACCCTCCCCGACGGCACCACGGTCAGCACCGACGACGGCCCGCGTCCGGGTACCACCTACGAGAAGATCAGCGAGCTCAAACCGGTGTTTCGTCCCAACGGCACCGTGACCGCGGGCAATGCTTGTCCACTCAACGACGGCGCCGCCGCGTTGGTGATCACCAGCGACACGAAAGCCAAGGAACTGGGCCTGACACCGCTTGCCCGGATTGTGTCCACCGGGGTCAGCGGCCTCTCGCCGGAGATCATGGGCCTCGGCCCGATCGAGGCGTCCAAGAAGGCGCTGGAACGGGCCGGCATGTCGATCGGTGACATCGATCTGGTCGAGATCAACGAGGCCTTCGCGGTGCAGGTGCTGGGCTCGGCCCGCGAATTGGGCATCGACGAAGACAAGCTGAACGTGTCGGGTGGGGCGATTGCGCTGGGCCACCCGTTCGGCATGACCGGAGCACGCATCGCCACCACCTTGCTGAACAACCTGCAAACCCACGACAAGACGTTTGGTCTGGAAACCATGTGTGTCGGCGGCGGACAGGGTATGGCGATGGTGATCGAGCGGCTCAGCTAGGCCGCGGCTCGTTCGGGTGTGCGCCCCGGGCGTCCACCGTGCACCCAGGGGCGGCGACACGCCGCGCAAGGCCGCCCTCACCGCACACTTTGTGGCCGTCACGACACAAAAAACCGGCACGCCGGTCGGCGTGCCGGTTTTCCCGACAAGCGCTAATCGTTCTGAAGGTAACTGAGCAGGCGCAAGATCTCGAGGTACAGCCAGACCAGGGTCACGGTCA